>NZ_JBXWQJ010000012.1:0-152320 GCF_059612325.1 Ruegeria sp. CDSA021 | reverse complement strand
CCATACGCGCCATCTGCGCATCCGTCAGCCAGAAGAGATCAGACATGTTCACCGCTCAGTTTTAGAACCGTGAATCATGCTGCAAAACGAAAATCAATGGGTCCTGACCCTAGAGAAAGCGCAATGAAAGCCAGATCATTCGAGATTGATATCAGATAAACAGCGACGCCAACAACGATGGCGGAAAATGGGTTTGGTAGGTTTTTTATCCATGCATCTGTTTTGACCGGACCACCCAATAAGCCCGATATGGCCAGACCTAGACCCGCGAGATTTAGAAAAATACCGACGACGTAGATAACGGTCATGTTTGGTATTTAGGTGCCAGTACATCAACGCAGAAATCCGCCCGACCGATAATACCCTAATGCGATTCAAATCGGTTCCCAGCCTTGTCAGGGTCTTATCAATATTAGATCGCGCGCACCCGAGCCCTTGTGTCGCAAGAAGTGTTGAACCAACCGAAATCCGAATGCCCCAAGGGTCGCGTGCATTTGGTTTCTTGAAGGACCAATGCACATCCAAAGGCCCCCCTTTTAGGATAAAGCGATACCCGTTGCCACCATGGGGCAACAAGTCAAAGTCTGCGCCACCGTAGCTGATCGGAACGGGGTGCCGCTCTTCTTCGGCTCTGTCCCGTTCGGTATTAAGCAAATCGAACAGCTCCTGAGAAATGTTCGCCTGAATCGAAAGTGCGAAAGTGTCGAAGCCTCGATGTACTACGTGCATTTTGAGGTCTTCTTGCGTTCCGGTATTTCCAGAGGGGGGTGCTACAATCACCCCCCCTCTTTCGGCGAACGCCGCGCGATTTGGTTGAGGTTGGGAAAACAGGTCGGAGAACGATTGATGGGCGCAGAACTCAAATGCAATCTTAAAGTGAGTCACGCTACCAGTCCGTCAATGCATGATTGCGAGCGCTATTTTGCTTATGCAAAATTGCTTTTTTTGCACAAATTCGATAGCCTTTCCAAAAAGGTGGACAACACCGGAGGCAGTGAGAGAGCAGATGCCACAAGCAAAAACACGTGTTTTGCGGGCCAGGGTGCCTGCGCGTTTGATGGGCAAAAGGGACGGTCTGTTTTTCCTATGGGGTGAGATTGAGCGCGCGCGCCTCAAATCAGAAAATGCACTTGTACCCGAGGCTGCCGCCTCGGACGGGACAAGAACGAAGCGGGCAGGATCGGCCAGTGGATCGTCACAGGTTCCTACCGACGAATTCATCTTTTACTGACGAAATGAAGGTTTGAGCCTACGTCGGCTACTTCTTTTCGAAGAATAGGATCACTTCGCCCAGGCGCACGCCATAGCGTGAGACATAGGCGCGGTTCAGCAGCCGGTCGTCATCCAACAACCACATCCAGTCGTCAAATTTGACACGCATCGTCCCGTCCTTGATCGGCAGGTCGATCTTGTATTTCCAGTTGAACGTATCCCCACGCTCAATCCCGCTGGCAGTGCCCAACACGCCGGGGGCAGTACCTGTCCAGGTATCTTCACCGGTTTTGGTCAGAGTCCAGATACGCTGTTCGGTAGCGCCATCGTCATAGAGGAAATCTTCGACCAGTGTCAGGGTTTCGCCATCCCATGCCCCGTCGATATCAACGGTGAATCTGCGGGGGATATTGCCCAGAACATCCTGAAACTGACCATAGGCCACCGTCTTGCCTTCGAAGAATTCCGCAAGGTTCAATTGCCGGTCGGACAAAAACGTCTTGGGCACTTTGGGCTTGCTGGAGCACGCCGCCAGTAAGGCTAGGCTTGCAATTGCAAGAAACGTGATCAGGGAACGGAAAACACTCATTGCAGCGGTTTCCCTTCGGTTGTCGCATCATACCCGTTTGCACCTGGCACATGTGTGATTTTCACGTCGGGAGCGGGGCGCATCGTGGCCACCAGTTCAGCGACCTTGAGGCCGAATTTGCGCATCTCGGACCGGTTCATGATGACCCCGTGTTCCGTCAGATACATCCAATCTGTCACATCTAAAGTGTGGCCGCCAGCATCTTCAGGCAGGATGATCCGGTAGGTCAGTTTGACGGTTGATCCCGACATGATGCCCTGACCCTCACCGACAATATCGTCTGCCATTGCGGTGAACGTGTTGCCGGTACCCAGTGTCAGATACCATTTTCGGGTCATCTGTTTGCCGTTGGAATAGGTGAAATATTCGGACAGCGTGCCCGAGTTTCCGTTCCATTCGCCAACCATACGGGCGACGAAGCTGTTCGACATCTTCCCATTGGGGCCATAGATCAGCCCCTCGGACAGGATTTCCCCGTTCAGATGCTCTTTCAGCGAAAAGACAGGACCAGTTCCTGTGTAATCCGACGGAGATTGCGCGCGAAAGCTCATCAGTCGGGCGCGGATGAAAACTGCGATCAGAAGGACCAGCAGTATGATGGCAATAGCGTTCATTTGCTTGCGACCTCGGTCGGCAGGGTCAAGACCATTCCAAATGCCCCAACTTTCAGGATGCAGGGCAGCACTGCATAGGCCAGATTCAGTGTATCCAGCGCTTGTGCAGAATTGGTTTGACCGGGGGTGAAACCGCTGCGTTCCAACAGCGGCAAGGTGAAAAAGGCAGCCAGGGCAAGGCCTAGTTTGCCTGCGAAAGACCAGATACCAAACGCGGCAGATGCGTTCAGCCCGGCCCGGGTCAGGACGACCGAGAACATGGCGGGCAACACGACCATATCCGCACCCAGAGCAGCGCCCGAGGCGAGGCAGATCACAGCAAACCCTGCAAGATTTCCGGCGCTTAGGCTAGCGGCACCGATAAACCCCGCGATCGAGAGGGGCATGGCAATCAGCAAAGTCTGTTTCGGGCCAATCCGGTTGCTGAGCTTGGCCCAAAGCGGCACGCTTGCGCCTGCACTGAGGAAGAACAGGATCAACAGTGGGCCAGCTTTGTCCGGCAGTTGCAGTCGGTCTTCTACAAAGAACAGAAACAGGGTCGAGGTGATGGCTACCGGTAGGCTGTTCACCAGCGCGAGAGCCAGCAAACGCAATCCCCCAGCCTGACCCAGCCCCGCAAAAGACAGGCCGGTGCCAGTGATTGGCGTACGTCTCCAGATCGGAACGGTCAGCACCAAGGTCAGAACGGACAACAGTCCCAAAAACACTCCAAAAGCGGGATAACCTTGGGCTTGTGCTCCGAATGCAACCAAAAGCGCCGGGGCGCTCGCGGCGATGACCACGCCGGTCAGTTGCCCGCCTTCACGAAAGGCCGCCAAGGTCATCAGCTCTTTTGGATCGGTGTGTTTTGCCAAAGTTGCGCTGCGCCCATACAGAAGAATGGTTCCGAGGCTGTATGCCGAAAACAGCAAGATCAGAATCGCGATCAGCGCTGATACACTGGCACCCTGCGGCAAGCTAAAGAGCAGAGGGAACCCAACCGCCAGCCCCAATGCAGCCAGAGAGGCAAACACAAGCTGCCCCTTTGGCCATTTGTCGATTGCCCAGCCAATCAACGGATCCTGCACCAGATCTACAAGTCGGATCATCAGCAGGACGGTTCCGATAACCCCCAGACCAAAGCCCAGATTTACCGCCGCAAAGCGCGGCAGGTGTATATAAAGTGGGATACCCGCCGCAGCGAGCATCAGCGCGTACAGGCTGACCCGAGGATAAAGCATCAGCGCCCCTGAAGTTTCTGCGTGAAAGACGCGGACCGCGTGTTTTCCCCCAGAAAGACGGACATGAAACTGCGCTTGATACCTGGATAAGACATGGTGCAGGTCTTTTGACCGTTCAGCCAGAAGCTCACGTTATCCGGCCCGTTAGACACAGCCAGAAAGCTGTCCCCCTTGGTCACGGATTTGAAGCACCGGTCCAGTTGATCGCGCACGGGGGTAGAACGTCCGATCCGGTCCATTTCGTCCAGGGTCGAGTTGACCAGCGCTTTCTTCTTGATGTTTTTGCGGTATGTCAGTTGCAGGCCGATGTCTTCGCTCCAATTAAGCGGAGCGCCACCGGGGGTATAGAGTTTGGCGTCATAAATCGGCAGACCCAGATACCGAAAAGTCGCTGAGCCGCGCAGTTGCGCGTCGTTCAATTCTTCTGTCACTGGCGATGCCATCACTCCTGGCGGGGCCAGCAAAGCCACTGTCAGCAGCGCCGCGCGCCACATCCCGTTATTCGGCCGCCACAGCGATGGCCGGGTCGTTCCCAGAAAAGCCATTGTCAGCTCCGATGGTTTGCGGGGTGCCATTTATTTGCGCAACGACATTCATCGCGCTGGCAATCCCGTCTTCGTGAAATCCGTGCCGGTTATATGCGCCGGCAAACCAGGTTCGGTTCTGTCCCTGCATCTCGCGGATTTGCCCTTGTGCCTTCAGGGCGGCTTTGTCGAACACCGGATGGGCAAATTCGACCTGATCATAGATTTTGTCCGCGGGAATTTCTGATGAGGCGTTCAGCGTCAGAAACAGCGGATCGCTGTCCGGGATGTTCTGAAGCCGGTTCATCCAATAAGTCACGCCCACATTTCCAGCTTGCGAGCGATAAGTCCAGCTGGACCAGCAGGCGCGCCGTTTCGGCATTTGCCCTGGGTCACAGTGAAGAATTGCGGTGTTGGGTTGATAGCGGATCGCACCCAGCGCGGCGGCCTCGGCGGGGGTTGCGCGTTGACCCAGAATGGCAAGGGACTGGTCCGAGTGGGTTGCCAGGATGATTTCGTCGAACTGATCCGTCTGGCCGTGACTTGTGACGCTGACGCCCATTTCACCACGTTGAACATTCTGAACCGGGGCGGCCAGCCGGATGTCGCAACCACGGGCGCGCAGGGCGGCGTCGATGCGGCGGACATATTCGATGCTGCCGCCTTTGACAGTGTACCATTGGTGCTGATTGGCGCGCCCACTCGCCAGCAGAGCATGGTTGCGGAAGAATTGTACTAGCGAACGGGCCGGGAACTGATCCACGAACTCGACCGGGGTAGACCAGATCGCGCCGCACATGGGCAACAGATAGTTGTGCCGGAACCAGTGTCCCAGACGCAGCTGATCGACCAGTTCACCAATTGTGGTGTCGTCGTCCTTGGCGGCTTCGGGTGCCTCTTTGCCAAAGCGCAGGATGTCAGCGATCATCTTGTAATAGGCGGGTCGCGCCAGGTTCCGTTTCTGCGCGGTTAGCGTGCGCAAATTGTTCAAGCCATATTCGATGCGACCGTTGTCGATGGTCGCGCCAAAACTCATCTCGCTTTTGATGACAGGTACGTTCAATTCGTCAAAAAGCTGGGTCAAATAGGGGTAGGTGGCGTAGTTGAAGACGATAAATCCGGTGTCGACCGGCTGCTCTCCGTTTTTGCCAGCCATTACTGTGCGGGCATGGCCGCCCAATCTGGGTTCGGCTTCATACACCGTCACGTCGTTGTTTTCTGAAAGGTAATACGCGGCGGAGAGACCCGAAATGCCTGCACCTACAATCGCAATTTTCTTCCGTACACCCCGGATTTCGTCGAACATTCCAGCCTCGTTATGTGACATTTTACAATGGGATACGCACGGTACGGTGCGCTGGATCACTCGGGATAGGAGTTTTTAACAGATGCACTACCTTGTGACTTCTGGTTACAGCATTCGTGATTTGCGATACCGTTTTGATCCGACGCGTATGCGGGGCCGTATTATTGTGAAACACAATTGAAACGGCCCACACATGAGCAGCTTTGACGGGAAAACCATTTGGATCATCGGCGCAAGCGAGGGCTTGGGCCGCGCCTTGGCTGAGGCGTTGAGCCGTGAGGGCGCGCATCTCATCCTGTCTGCGCGCAACTCTGCGCGTTTGAATGATATCTGTTCCAAGCTGCCTAATGCCCGGGCGATTCCCTGCGATGTGACTGATTTAGACTCTGTTCGCACCGCCGTGGCCGAGGCCAGCCATATCGATGGGCTGATCTATAATGCAGGCGCTTACGAGCCCATGCGCTCGGGCGACTGGGACACCGAGGCGTCGCTCAGGATCAGCGATGTGAACTATTCGGGTGCGTTGCGGGTATTGGGTGAAACCGTTCCGGGCTTTGTGCAGGCGGGTCACGGAGAGATCACGTTGATCGGATCGCTGGCCGGGTATCATGGTTTGCCTTCCGCTATCGGCTATGGGGCCAGCAAGGCCGCGCTGATCTCGCTGGCCGAGACGATGCGGCATGATCTGGCGGGTACGGGCGTGACGGTGCGCATTGTCAATCCCGGCTTCATCAAGACCCGCCTGACCGACAAGAACAGTTTCAAAATGCCGATGCTGATGACTGCTGAGGATGCGGCAGAACGCGTGGTCAAAGCGATGTCGCGCCGCCGGTTCCGTACCGATTTCCCGGCACCGTTTTCGTGGTTTATTCGCCTGATTGATTATCTGCCGGATCTGTTGGTTTATCGCAGAAAATAGAGTCTAACAAAAATACCCCTGACAGAACCAGCCTGCCGACATAGTGCTGCCATGGCCATAAAACAGCCATAGACGCTCCCCCTGTTCTGTCACCACCACCCAGTAATCGCGCACGCCGCTGCGCCAGTTGGGATCATCCAGCCACCATTCCGGTGCGATCCGTTCCGGGCCGGTGGCCTGCGCCAGTCGCCAGTCGCGCCCGCGCCAGCGGAAGGTGGTTGGAACATCCGGGGTCTCCGGCGCCATAACCGGCTCGGGCTGCCACATCTGCAAGGGCCGGGGGCGTGGCGGCGCAGGCCAGTCGCGTGCAGGCTCCGACCACGCCGCTGCCAGCGTCTGCGCCGTTTTCTCGGGGATGTGCGAGGCCGCTGGATGTCGCCGCGTGATCGCCTCCAGCCCTACCCTTGCGCCCAGCTTGCCGATCAGGTCATCCACGGCTGTATTGCCCTCAAGCCTGTTACGGGCCACGCGGCGCGCCTCGGCATGACCGGCGATCGTGCGGGCGTGGATGGGCTCGGTCTGGATCGCCTCAAGCCGCAGCATGTCGATGCCATAGCCTGCATCGATCTTGTCAACTTTCATCTCTAACAATGGACGAATCCGGTGTTTGTCATAGGTCGGACGGGCCAGCCCAATCTCGATAACCTCGGCAGCCTGATCGGCGCGATGCGCCTCCAGCCGCAAGGTGCGGACACCGTGATCTTTCTCTTCCAGCTTGGCGCAGAGCGTTGGCAGCACCCGATCGACGGCAGCCATGACATCTTCAATCAGACCAATCGGATTGGGCAGCGTCATCCGCACCGCAAAATGATGTGGTGGGCGGGCCGGAGAAACCGGCTCGGGCGCGCTGCCCATGGCCTGATCCAGCCGCAGCACCAGCCCACGCCCAAAGCGCCGCGCCAAACTGGCACGCGGCTGGCCCAGCAGGTCGCCGATCCGGCGCAGTCCCAGACGGTTCAGCTGTGCCACAACCGGATCGTCCAACCGCAGCGCCGCGATAGGCAGGGGGCTGAGTGCACCATAAGATTGCCCCGGTGCCGCAATGCGCGCGCCACCACCCAAGGCCATCACCTGTGGTGCAGCCCCGCCTTTGGTCCAGTGCCGCCGTTTACCCGCCCGGGCGCGGGTGGCGCGAGCTTCTTGGCTGATGGCATCGCCATTGCGGTCGGATGTGGCCTCTTGCCCCGCATAGCGGGCCAAAGCCCAGGCTGCGCCCAGCGTGTCGGCAATGCCCATCTGCACGCTGAGGCCCATATCGGCGCAGTCGGTTTCAAGCACGCTCAGCAGCGCCTCTTCCCCGCCAAACAGATGCGCGCAGCCCGACAGGTCGACGATCAGCCCGTCCGGAGCCTCTTCGGCTACCCAGGGGCTGAACTTACCCGCCCAGCGGCGTAGCGCGGTCAGAAACGCGGCCTCGGCCGGGGCGTTGCGATGCCGTGTGATCAGGCTGGCGCACATGGCATGGGCATCGCGCACCGGCTGGCCCACACGCAGCCCGGCGGCCTGCGCCTCAATATTCAGCGAGGTAATGACCTGCATGTTCGACTGCTCAGTGACCACGGCCAACGGCCCAGAATGCAGCCCCCGCGCGGCGCGGATCAGCCGTTCAGCCCCAAGACGGGGAAACCACAGTGAGAGTATTCGGCGTTTTGGCATCGGCAGACATCAAAATGTTCCCACTTTGTTCTTATTCGAGAATCAGCGGCTGAGTCCACGCTTACCCGCAGGTCAGGCGTTGAATAACACCCGCACCGTTTACATAGACGTTCAGCCTGTCGATCCGATAATCCTGCGTCGCAATATCATCCGGCCCCAGTACGCGGGTGCGTTCCGGCAAATCGGCCCGAATGGTTGAAACCGGCTGGCCCACGGAGTTGGCAAATGCTTCGCCCTGACAAAAGGCCAGATCAACCGGCGCGGCCTCGGGCGCAAGGCGTGCGTCTTCGGAGACGGGTGTTTCGGCACAGGCGGCCAGAAGGATCAGAATCGGGATAAATCTGTGCATTGGCGTTCCTCATTCCGGCGATGTCGTTTCTGCAATATCAACCAATTAGCAAGTCTGGCATGAAAGCACAGTTGAAAACACCCTGCAATTGACGCAGGGTCGGGGCGAATAAGACAGGGAGATTAGCACCATGCGTACCCGTGCTGCCGTTGCCGTTCAGGCGGGCAAACCTTTGGAAGTGATGGACGTGAACCTCGAAGGCCCCAAGGCGGGCGAGGTTCTGGTGGAAATCAAGGCCACCGGCATCTGCCATACCGATGAATTCACCCTGTCGGGTGCCGATCCCGAAGGCCTGTTCCCGGCCATTCTGGGCCACGAAGGCGCGGGCGTTGTGGTTGAGGTCGGCCCGGGCGTCACAAGCCTGAAGCCAGGCGATCACGTGATCCCGCTCTACACTCCTGAATGTCGTGAGTGTGAATACTGTCTGCATCCTAAAACCAACCTGTGTCAGGCGATCCGCGAAACCCAAGGCAAGGGCCTGATGCCCGACGGGACCTCGCGGTTCTCGACGCTGGATGGCGATCCGATCCTGCACTACATGGGCTGCTCGACCTTCTCGAACCACACGGTTCTGCCCGAGATCGCGCTGGCCAAGGTGCGTGAGGACGCGCCCTTCGACAAGATTTGTTATATCGGTTGCGGCGTCACCACCGGCATTGGTGCGGTGATCAACACCGCCAAGGTGGAAATCGGTAGCCGCGCGATTGTGTTCGGTCTGGGCGGCATTGGCCTGAACGTGATCCAGGGCCTGCGTTTGGCCGGGGCCGATCAGATCGTCGGTGTCGACCTCAACCCGTCAAAGGTCGAGATGGCCACCAAGTTCGGCATGACCGATTTCGTCAACCCGACCGAGGTCGAAGGCGATCTGGTCCCTTATCTGGTCAGCCTGACCAAGGGCGGCGCGGATTATACCTTTGATGCCACCGGCAATGTTGGCGTGATGCGCGCAGCCCTTGAGTCGGCGCACAAGGGCTGGGGTGAATCAATCATCATAGGCGTGGCGCCTGCAGGGGCCGAAATCTCGACCCGTCCGTTCCAGCTGGTTACCGGGCGTTCTTGGCGCGGAACCGCCTTTGGCGGCGCACGGGGCCGGACCGATGTGCCCAAGATCGTCGATTGGTACATGGACGGCAAGATCGAGATCGATCCGATGATCACCCACACCATGGGTCTGGACGACATCAACCACGGCTTTGATCTGATGCATAAAGGTGAGAGCATCAGATCTGTCGTAGTCTACTGATAAAAATATGCAAAATGCACAGGGCGGGCTTTTGTCCGCCCTTTTTCATTCTTACATATCTCAATGCGAATTAAATTTTGAGTTGAGGAATTCAGGTGATACCAGGAAATACGGACCGCCTTGCGGTTCTGATTGATGCGGACAACGTTTCCGCAAAACATGCCGCTGAGATATTTGAAGAAATCGCAACATTGGGCGAAGCGGGTTTAAGGCGGATCTATGGGGATTTTTCCAATGGATCGCCCCAAGGGTGGGACGCCAAATCTCTGGCCGAATATGCCATCGTTCCACATCAGCAGTTCGCTAACACATCAAAGAAGAATTCAAGTGATATCGCGCTGGTGATTGACGCCATGGATATCCTGCATTCAGGCCGGTTCAATGGATTTGTATTGGTGTCCTCTGACAGTGATTTCACCCGTCTCGCCAGTCGTATCCGCGAACAGGGTTTGGATGTGTTTGGGATCGGCGAACGCAAGGCACCAAGCGCGTTTGTCGCAGCATGCAACCGATTCATTTACATTGAAAACATAGAGAAGCCTGAAGCTGGCGCGCCTCAGGTCAAAAAAGTCGGTGACGTAAAATCAAAGCATGAGCTGAACCATGCATACCAGTTGATCCGGAACGTTGTACTAAACACGAACGAAGCCGATGGTTGGGCCAGTCTTTCATTTGTGGGAAGCTAATTAGGCAAGATGTATCCGGATTTCGACTCTCGAACTTATGGCTATAAAAGGCTGAGCGATTTGGTACGTGCTATCGATCGCTTTGATAAGAGCGGTACAAATGGTGATCTCAAGATCAGATGCAAGGATACTTGACGCCTGGGTTCTAGTCTCCCGGCCGTGTCGCACCTGTATCTGATCGAGGCGACCGCACCCGCAGCACCGGGGTGTTGACCGATGACGTATTCGCCCGGCTCTCGCGCCAGACAACATAGACGCCGGACGCGATGATGACGCTTGCTCCAACCGCGACCCAGATGTCCGGGCGTTCACCAAAGAAAATCATGCCAAAGATCGTCGCCCAGATGATCTGGCTGTACTGGCTGGGGGCGACAACACCGGCAGGCGCGGCCCTGTAGGCCAGAATGATCAGGTGCTGGGCGATGACCGAGAACACGCCGACCAGCGCCATCATCGCCAGGTGCAACAGCGAGGGCGGTTGATAGATGGCGGGTAGCGTCAGGCTCATCACCAAGATGGCCAGCAGCATCGGGTAGAGGATCAATACCGCCGAGCGTTCCTCATTTCCGATCTTACGTACCAAAACCGAGGCAAAGGCGCTGCAGAACGCGGCTGTCAAAGCGGCGAGGTGCCCCAGCGTGATATCTGTTGAACCGGGGCGCAGAACGATCAGTACGCCAATCAGGCCTACTCCGACGGCGGCCCAGCGCTGGGCGCGGACAACTTCGCCCAGAATCGGGATTGAAAGGACCGTTACGATCAGGGGAAAGGAAAACAGCAACGAATAAACCTCGGCCAGTGGCAGGACCGAAAACGCATAGAAAGCGCAGGACATGGCCGTCACCATCAGGCCTGAACGCAGCAGTACCAGCCACGGGTGATGCGGCAGGAAATTGCCCGTGGTCCTGTCGGTCAGGATCGTCACCGCCATCGGGACAAAGGAAAACAGCGTGGCAAAAAAGATGATCTGCATCACCGAATAAGTCCCGCCCAGCACCTTGATCAGCGCGTCATGGGTGGCAAAAACCGCAAAGCCCGCAAATGCATAGCCAAGACCCCGGAGAGTGGTGTTCTGAGTGCTCATGGGTCGGCCTCGGGTGATGTTTCGATGTGAAAGGGCAGCGCAGAGGGGCTGTCTTGCCTCTGAGTAACTCTATTCCCTCGGCCCGCATAGCCCCTATTTTACCGCTAACACCGCAAGCCAGCTATGATGTGGGATCAACGCAGGATCGGCGGTGCGTCCTTGGGCTGGCGGGCCGATTGCACCCCGGCCTTCATCCCCACGCCGATGCGCCGGGCCAGCGCGACCCAAGGGATAGAGGTTTCTGGTGGCAGGGTCTGCGCGGCGACGTCTTCGAACAGATTCAACCAGCGGACGAACATCTCGGGTTTTACATCGGGCCGTTCGATGTGAACCCGCTGCGGATTGCCGTCATAGCTGCGCTCATAAAGGATGGCATTGCGCCAGAACGACGCGATTTTTTCCTCATGCGCAGGCCAGTCGGTGACATGGTTGGCAAAAACCGGACCCAGCACACTGTCCTGCCGCACACAGGCGTAAAAGGCGCGGACCTGCGCGTTTATCTGCTCTGGCGTCGCGGGAAAGCGTGGAGGAAGGGGTGGTCTGGTCATGGTGGCCTGAATGTCGTCTCTGTTTTTGGCAGATAGGGAGTTCCGGCGTTACATGACAGAGGTGGTTTTGTCGCGCCCATCCGGCGTCAGCAGATGCCGCAGCAGGGCCACCGGATGCGCCCGCAGGCTAAGACGGGTGGCGACGTAATCCTCGACCACCTGCTCACCCAATGTCATCTGCGGCAGATAGGCTTCGGGTTCGTCCAGCGCCTCGCCTTCCAGATCTTGCGAGAACAGGGGCAAGGGCTTTGCGGTGGCAATCGCCTTGGCCTGCCACAGTGCCTCGCGCCGGGTCAGGTCGCAGCCGGCGAAGGCATCGGCCTCGGCCAACCGTTCGATCACCGACGGGCCAAGGCCCGCGCGGCGCCAGACATCGTCGACCTGGGTGTAGCCATTGCCGCGCGCGGCGGTCAGCCAACTGGCGTCTTCCTCGCTCAGCCCTTTGATCTGGCGGAACCCCAGCCGCAGGGCCAGCCCGCCATGGCCGTCCGGCTCCATCACATTGTCCCAGAAGCTGGCATTGATGCAGACCGGGCGCACCTGAACCCCATGCTCGCGCGCATCGCGCACGATCTGGGCGGGGGCATAGAACCCCATCGGCTGCGAATTCAGCAGGGCGCAGGCGAAAATGCCGGGGTGGTGGCATTTGATCCAGGCCGAGGCATAGACCAGCAACGCAAAGCTGGCCGCGTGGCTTTCGGGGAAACCGTATGACCCAAACCCTTCGATCTGCGAAAAACAGCGCTCGGCAAAGTCGTCATCATACCCGTTGCGCTTCATACCACGCAGGAACAGCGCGCGGAATTCGCTGACATTGCCGTGCTTCTTGAATGTTGCCAGCGAGCGGCGCAGCCTGTCGGCCTGTTCCGGGGTGAAACCCGCGCCGACGATGGCGATCTGCATCGCCTGTTCCTGAAACAGCGGCACGCCCAGCGTTTTACCCAACACCTCGCCCAGTTCGTCCGAGGGGAAGCTGACCTCCTCCTCTCCGTTCCGGCGGCGGATATAGGGGTGAACCATATCGCCCTGAATGGGGCCGGGGCGGATGATGGCGACCTCGATCACCAGGTCATAGAAATTGCGCGGCCGCATTCGGGGGAGAAAGTTCATCTGTGCACGTGATTCCACCTGAAACACACCGATGCTGTCGGCCTTGCACAGCATGTCATAGACCACCGGGTCCTCGGGCGGCAGGGTGGCCAGCGTATAGCTGGTCTGATGATGCTGCCCGATCAGGTCGAACGCTTTGCGAATGCAGGTGAGCATCCCGAGGCTTAGGACATCGACCTTCAGGATGCCCAGACTATCGATGTCATCCTTGTCCCAGCAGATGACCGTGCGGTCCTCCATCGTGGCGTTTTCGATGGGGACAAGCTCGTCCAGACGCCCCTCGGTGATGATGAAGCCGCCCACGTGTTGAGAGAGGTGGCGGGGGAAGCCGTCGATCTCGTAAACCAACATTAGAGTCTGTTTTAATCGGCGATCCTCGGGATCAAGGCCGATTTCCCGCATCCGGTGCGCCTCGAGCCCGACGGTCGAGAAGAACCCCCAAAGCTGCGAGGACAGCGCCGAGATCGTGTCTTCGGTCAGCCCCATCGCGCGGCCCACCTCGCGGATGGCGCGTTTGCCTCGGTAATGCACAACCGTGGCGCACAGCCCCGCGCGTTCGCGGCCATAGCGGTCATAGATGTGCTGGATCACCTCTTCGCGGCGTTCGTGTTCGAAATCGACATCGATATCGGGCGGCTCATCGCGGGCCTCGGACACAAAGCGTTCGAACACCATCGTGCCCATCTCGGGGCTGACCTCGGTGATGCCGAGGCAGAAGCAGACCACCGAATTGGCCGCCGAGCCGCGCCCCTGGCAGAGGATGTCACGCGAGCGCGCGAAATGGACGATGTCGCGGACGGTCAGGAAGTAGGGTTCATATTTAAGCTTGCCGATCAGGGTGAGCTCATGCGCCAGCATCTTCTGGGCCTTCTCGGACGCGCCCGCCGGATAGCGCCATTTCAACCCCTCATGCGCCAGACGGTGCAGACGCTCGGTTGGGGTTTCCTGTTCGCTGCCCTCGCTGGGATAGTCATAGCGCAGCTCGTCGAGCGAGAATATGAGTTGGGTGCTAAGCTCATGGGCGCGGGCAACAGCGCCCTCATGACCTTTGAAGATACGCAGCATCTCGGTCTCGGAGCGCAGACGTTGTTCGCCATTGGCCAAAGCCTCTCGGCCTAACTCGTCCACCTTACGGCGCAGGCGGATGGCGGTCATGACGTCGGCCAGCTTACGGCGGGCCCCGTGATGCATCATCGGCGTCGCGCTGGCGAGCGTGGGGATGCCAAGTTGCTTTGATTCAGCCTCTAATAAAGAGAAATATGAACCGTCGGCACCGTCATATCGTGGGTGCATCAACAGATGTATCCGCCCGGCAAAGCGGCGCGTCAGCTGTTGCGTCTGTGTTCGCCACGCGTTCGCGCCGCCTTGGGATCGGTCCGCTTGTGGCCAGAGCAGCAGGTGAAGACCGTCAGAGAATTCAAGCAGGTCGGACAGGTGCAGGATGCAGTCGCCTTTCTCGGCACGCAGGCGGCCCGTGGACAGGATGCGGCACAGGTTGGCCCAGCCCTGCCGGTTCAGGGGCAGGGCGGTGACGGTCGGCGCGTCGGTGAAGATCAGCCGCGCCGCCGGGATCAGGCGGGGTACTGCGTGGATCGGATAGGACGGCGGTTTGGGGATATGATCGGGGCAAGGAGGACCGATGGAGGTATTCTGTGCTTCCCACTCCAGCCGTTCGCGGACCTTACGGGCGATCTCGCGCGCTTGGGTATGGGCGCGGACGATCCCGGCGACCGAGTTGTCATCGGCAATCGCAATGGCGGGCAGGCCCAGGGTGACGGCACGCTCCATATACTCCTCGGGGTGGGATGCCCCGGTGAGGAAGGTGAAGTTCGACGTGATCGACAGCTCGGCATACATGACGATTCTCTATTATATTCACGTTTTGTTCTTTTTCGAGTCCTTTGAGCAGGAAACGGGTCGCTTGGGATGTCCCGCGTGGACATGGTTGAAGAAAAGGAGACCCGATATGTTCAAGATCACCGCACTTCCCACAGACAAGGTCCGCGCCCTTCAGGCCGGAGGGCCGGACGCTTATGGCGCTACGCCCGAGCGTTCCGTTTCGACGGGCGCAGGCAACCCTTGCCGGCACTGCCTGCAGAACATTCCAGAAGGCAAAGAGATGCTGATATTGGCATATCGCCCTTTTTTAGAGACGCATCCTTACGCAGAAACCGGCCCGATTTTTCTGTGTGCTGCACCGTGTGAGCGGTACGAGGGGGAAGAGATACCCGAGATCCTGGCCACCTCTCCTGACTACCTGATCAAGGGTTATGGGTCGGATGACCGGATCGTCTACGGCACCGGAGCGATCACACCCACGGATCAGATCGGCGCAGCGGTGAAGGACATCCTGGCCCGAGCGGACATCGCCTATATCCATGTCCGCTCGGCCCGAAACAACTGCTATCAGGCGCGTATTGACCGGGTCAAAGTTTGACCCGGTGCATCCCCCGGCGCGGCTGGTCCTGATCTTCCGCCGGTTCTTCGCCGCGCGAGGATGTCAGTGCAAGGAAAACATCCTCAAGATCGGCTTCTTCGGTACGTACGTCGCGGATGCGGATACCTACGGCGCGGACGGATTCCAGCACCTGCTCGGCGCTGGTTTGATTGCCCTGATACTGCAGGACAAGGCTGCCATCGTCGCGTAGCGCGGCTTCGACTCCTTCGGTTGCAGGCAGATCAACCACAGGGCTGTCCGGGACGATCACCATCGTTCGGCTGTCCATCCTGCCCAGCAGGTTTGCGGTGCTGTCCTGCGCGATCTTTTCGCCATGGTTGATGATGGCGATCTCGTCACACATCTCTTGCGCTTCTTCCAGATAGTGCGTGGTCAGAATAATGGTCATGCCCTGTTCATTCAGTTTACGCACATTGGTCCAAAGCATCTGGCGAAGCTCGATATCCACGCCGGCCGTGGGTTCATCCAGCACCAGTATCTTCGGGTGATGCACCAGCGCTTTGGCCAGCAATAGTCGCCGCCGCATCCCGCCTGACAGCGTACGGGCATAAGCCTCGGCTTTGTCGCTGAGGCCGACCAGTTCCAGAATGTCATCGCTGCGGCGTTCAGATTTCGGGACGCCGTACAAACCTGCCTGAACCTCCAACGCGCCGCGCGGGGAAAAGAACGGGTCCAGGTTCAGCTCTTGCGGCATCACGCCAATTGCAACGCGGGATTGGCGCGGGTTCTGATCCTGATCGAAGCCCCAGATCGAAACGCGTCCCGCTGATTTCACCACTAATCCGGCCAGAATGTTGATCAGTGTCGACTTCCCGGCCCCGTTCGGTCCCAACAATCCAAAAACTGACCCGCGTGGAACGGTCAGGTCAATGCCTTTCAGCGCGTGTTTCTCGGGCTGACCCTTGCCGCCACGATAGGTTTTGCGCAGCCCTTCGATCCTGATTGCCGCATCGCTCATGTGGCTCTTGCCCCCGGTTTGCTCATCGCTCATAAACGCACCTAGTACATGCCCGCGAGGCCGACAACCGAAGAAGGATCGCCAGCCGTGACCATCGAAGCGCCGGAAACCAAGATCGTCGAAACCGCCCGTGTCGCCTGTGATGGCGGCGAAGGCGCATTGGGCCATCCGCGCGTCTGGCTGCAAATTCCCGAGGATACTGGTTGGGTCGAGTGCCCGTATTGTGATTGCAAATATGTTCTGAAGGGCACTGAGCAGGGCTGATTGTCCGTCAGGTGCCGGGTGCGGTGAAATTCTGACAAAGCGCACCTGCGTCGACGTCGCCATATTTGTTGATCAGGAATTGATCGACATTGTTGCCGGACCACACATGAAAGATTTCCCCGGTGCTGAGGCGGCCAATTCCGCTGGCGGTGCCGGTTTCTGGGTGCTGGTATGTAAAGAACGCTTTTCCTGTAAGCCCGTTGTCACATTCCAGTGTGGCTTCTCCGAAACCAAAGCTTCCTTGGGCACGCCACTGTCCATGACAACCAAAATTTGCACTTGTTTGACCAGCATGCGTTCCTTCGCCCCATCCGATGGCGCGACCGGTGAAGAAAATTCCGCTGTCGCCCAGACAAGCAAGGATCGGGGCACAGTTGGATAAGTTACCCTGATTTGGCGCGCAGTTTGCGGGCAGTTTAAGCCCCGCCAATGCGGTCGAGGCGACAAGAGCGATTGCGATTGCGGACGCTATCGCCGATAAAACGTGCAGACTGAACATGACTACAATCCTATAAGGCAGGACACCATGAGCAAGAGCGAATTCGGAAAAGGCTGTCACCTGCATCTGATCGACGGATCCGCCTTCATATTCAGGGCCTATCACGCGCTGCCTCCGCTGACACGAAAGTCGGACGGACTGCCGATTGGCGCTGTTTCAGGGTTTTGTAACATGCTGCAGAAATACGTCGAGGGAAACGCCGGGCCGGATGCGCCAACCCATGTGGCGGTGATCTTTGACAAGGGCTCGCACACCTTCCGGAATGATCTGTACGATCTTTACAAGGCCAACCGCGAGGCGATGCCCGAAGACCTGCGCCCACAAATGCCCCTGACGCGCGAGGCGACGAAAGCCTTCAATATCGCCTGCAAAGAGCTGGAGGGGTACGAGGCCGACGACATCATCGCCACGCTGGCTGTGCAGGCGCGCGAGGCGGGCGGGCGTGTGACCATCGTGAGTTCCGACAAGGACCTGATGCAGTTGGTCGGCGACGGTGTGGAAATGCTGGATGCGATGAAGAACAAGCGCATCGACCGGGATGGTGTGTTCGAGAAATTTGGCGTTGGGCCGGAACGTGTGGTCGATGTGCAAGCTTTGGCAGGGGATTCGGTGGATAACGTGCCGGGTGCCCCGGGCATCGGGGTAAAGACGGCAGCCCTGTTGATCAATGAATATGGCGATCTGGAAACGTTGCTGGACCGTGCCGAAGAGATCAAACAGCCCAAACGCCGCCAGACGCTGATCGAAAAACGAGACCAGATCGAGCTGTCAAAGAAGCTGGTGCAGTTGGACGAAAACACGCCGCTGGATTTCACTCTGGATGATCTTGAGGCCAAAGATCCGGACGCCGAGACGCTGCTGGGTTTTCTGGCGGATATGGAATTCCGCACACTGACCAAGCGGATAGCAGATAAGCTGGGGGCCGAAGCTCCGGTGATTGCCGACGCGCCTGCGCCTGCGGCTGAAGAACCAGAGGCAGAGCTCGTCCCGTTTGATGCGTCGAAATACGAATGTGTGCGAGACGCCGGGGCCCTGCAAAAGTGGATCGATCAGGCCTATGAACGCGGTTGGGTCGCTGTCGATACCGAAACCACTGGCTTGAACGAGATGATTGCCGATCTCGTGGGCATCTCGCTGTGTGTAGAAGCTGGCGAGGCTTGCTATATACCGCTGACCCACCGAGACGGTACAGCGGACGATCTGTTCGGCTCGGATGCACTGGCTGAGGGGCAGATGCCCCTGAATGAGGCTCTAACCAAGCTGAAGTCGATGCTCGAGGATCCGTCGATCCTCAAGATCGGGCAGAATATGAAGTACGACGCCAAGATTCTTGCGCGCTATGGTATCGATGTTGCCCCAATCGATGACACGATGCTGATGTCTTATGCGATGCACGGTGGTGAGCACGGGCATGGCATGGACACACTGTCCGAGCGTTATCTGAGCCATACACCGATCCCGATCAAACCGCTGCTGGGGTCGGGCAAATCGGCCATTACTTTTGACAAAGTGCCGATTGACGAGGCCACAACCTATGCCGCCGAGGATGCGGATATCACCCTGCGCCTGTGGCAACTGTTCAAGCCTCAGCTGCATCAGGTCCAAGTGACGACCGTGTATGAGACGTTGGAACGCCCCTTGGTGCCGGTTTTGGCCGAAATGGAGATGCATGGCATCAAGGTCGATCGTGATGTTCTTAGCCGGATGTCCAACGCGTTCGCGCAGAAAATGGCTGGGTTAGAGGCTGAAATTCACGAATTGGCTGGCGAGAATTTCAATGTGGGCTCACCGGCGCAATTGGGAGAAATCCTGTTCGACAAGATGGGCCTTGAGGGTGGCAAGAAGGGTAAGACCGGGAAATACTCGACCGGCGCGGATATTCTCGAGGATCTTGCAACCGAGCATGAACTGCCGCGCAGGGTTTTGGATTGGCGGCAGCTGTCCAAGCTGAAGTCGACCTACACGGACGCGCTGCAGACCCATATCAACCCGGATACGGGGCGGGTGCATACGTCTTATTCTATCACAGGTGCGAATACGGGACGTTTGGCCTCGACCGATCCAAACCTTCAGAACATCCCGGTTCGGACCGAGGAAGGACGACGCATTCGTGAGGCGTTTATCGCCGAAGCCGGAAATGTGTTGGTGAGCCTCGACTACAGTCAGATCGAATTGCGGATTCTGGCGCATATCGCGGATATCTCTGCTTTGAAGCAGGCGTTTGCGGATGGGTTGGATATTCATGCGATGACTGCGTCCGAGATGTTCGATGTGCCGCTCGATGAGATGACGCCCGACATTCGCCGCCAGGCCAAGGCGATCAACTTTGGTGTGATCTATGGCATCTCGGGTTTTGGTCTGGCGCGAAACCTGCGTATCCCACGGTCCGAGGCGCAGGGCTTCATCGATCGATACTTCGAGCGTTTCCCCGGTATTAGAGCCTTTATGGACGACACCGTCGCATTTGCGAAAGAGCATGGCTATGTCCAGACACTGTTCGGGCGCAAGATTCATACGCCCGAGATCAACGCCAAGGGGCCACATGCCGGATTCTCGCGCCGGGCGGCGATCAACGCGCCTATTCAGGGCACCGCGGCTGACGTCATCCGACGGGCCATGGTGCGGATGCCTGAGGCAATCAATGGGCTACCTGCCAAGATGCTGTTGCAGGTGCATGACGAATTGCTTTTCGAGGCGGCTGAGGACTCAGTGGATCAGGTGATCGACGTGGCACGGGATGTGATGGAGGGCGCCTCGGACCCGGCAGTCAAGCTGGACGTGAAGCTGAGTGTAGATGCCGGACAAGGCGCGAATTGGGCCGAAGCGCACTAGCGTCGCGTCTCATCCGACCCGCCGGGCCCTCTTCGTCGCGGGTCAGTCCTGCGGTCTGACCATGCGGTTCACCATACGTTGCACGGTTGGGCCCAACAGCAGAATCACGATGAAGGCTATCGGCCAGCAAAAGACCCAGGACGCCATCCAATCTCCGAACGTTCCGGGGCCGAAACCGATGGCTTTCACTGTTGCGATCCCCGTCACGATACAGGACATGAGGCCGGACATGATCAGGCTGAATACGGCGCGGGCATAACGGGCTGGTATCATGGCGGGTGTCCTGAAAGTCGTATTGCCTCTGATGTGCAGTATTCGCCGAGGAAATTCCAGTACTAAGCCCGTATCCAGTCAAGACTGCTGGATGTTCGCGATGTCGAAGGCGTGTATTCCGCACTGACCCAACCGGTATATCCCGCAGCGTCCATGGCTGAGAACAAACTTTGGAAATCCGTTGGTCCGCGTCCGGGTTCAGATCGGTCAGGGGCCGCGCCGATCTGTGCGTGGATGACCTGCGGGTGAAAGCGATCCCAAACCGCTTGTGCATCGCCGTGGATCATATGTGCGTGAAAACTGTCATATTGCAGGCCGACATTCGGGCGATTCACACGATCCAACACCTCGGCAGCCAAATCGTAGTCGTTCAGGAAATACTCAGGCTGCGACATCGGATTGAGCGGTTCTATCGTGAACTTTTGTCGCGGCGCAGTATCGGCGGCCCATTGCAGGTTTTGTACAAAGCACGCCAGCGCGTCCGGCCCCGAGGCATACCCTGACATAATGTGGATGAGCCCAGGACACAGCACATCGGCATAGCGAAGGACGCGGCGGATATCCGACTGAAACCGGACCTCGCCGCCCGGAACGGCAGCATATCCCGGCTGACCGCCGGTGTAGTTGGGTGGAGGAGCGTTGATCAGAACCAGTTCCAACCCGTTGGCAAGCAAGGCGCGGTGGGTTTCTTTTGCGGCCACGTCATATGGGAACAAGATTTCGACAGCGGTGAAACCCACATCAGCGGCGGCCTGAAACCGTTCGAGATAAGGCAGTTCGGTAAAGAGCAGCGAAAGGTTGGCGGCGAATTTGGGCATGAAAGGTCTTTGGTTGCGGCAGCTCGACCCTAACCGCCTCACGGTTTCCGGGGAAGAGACTGAAAACGACAAGTTGTCGAAAATCGGCCAGATCGTGGTTGAAGGATCAGGGACAGTCGGACGGTAACAGCGAATCATTTTTCACGCTGCACCAACAAAAGGTTTGGACCCTATGGCGATGAGCCCGGAACCCGCGCGCGGGGTAACCCTTTCTATGTCTGCTGGCCGCAACTCGGCCCTGTCCGGCAATGGTCTGGCGGTGGCTTCGATGATGACCTGGGCTGCGGGTTTCCCCGCCGCTGAGATCCTGTTGCAAAGCTGGCCACCTGTGGCACTGCTAGCGGCGCGTCTGGCATTGGCAGTGGCTGTGATGGTGCCGCTTTGGTTCATTCTGGACGGGCCCAGCCGTGTACTGAGGGCCAAATGGGGGCGGGCGATGGTCATTGGCGGATTCGGTTTTGGGATCAGCATGTTTCTTCTGATCCTTGCGCAAAAACTGACAGATCCCGTCACCGTTGCAATTATTGCATCCTGTGCACCACTGGCGGCCACATTGCTGGAACTTGCTGCGGGCACACGGCGTCTGAAATGGAACTTTGCACTTGGCGTTTTGGTGTCGATTGTAGGTGGTTTGATAGCAACCAGCGCCAGTTCACCGGAACAACTGGGGCTGGGTGCGGTCTGCGCAATCGCTTCAACCGGTCTGTTTTGCTGGGGTAGCATGGCAACGGCACGGGACTTTCCCGAGCTCAGCCAGCTCGGCCGCGCCACGATCACCTTTACCGGTGGGTTGCTGATGGCCAGTGTCCTGTGTTTTGGGGCCGCGCAACTGGGTATGGATGTAATGCCGCGCGCGGCGGTTGATGCGCAGCAGATCGGAATGCTCGCGATCTATGCGCTGATTGCCATGGGGCTCAGCCAGGTTCTGTTCATCGCTTCGGTTGGTAAATTGGGCGTTGCGTTGGCGTCGTTCCACATCAACATCGCGCCGTTTTATGTGATGCTGATCATGCTGATGCTGGGGGAAGACTGGAGCTGGACCCGTGTGCTGGGCGCGGGTGTTGTTGCTCTGGCCGTTGTGGTGGCGCAGGATCGGGCACCACGAGAGGTCCGTGGATCAGCCAAGTTCGGCTGAGGGGATCAACCCAAAGAAGTTCTGGCCAGACCAAACGCCGAACCAGCCGTCATGATGGGTGCCAATCTCGACAAGGCGATAGAAACTTTTGCGATCAATGCGCGCCTCAAGGTTCGATCGGATCAGGATGTAGGGTGAGGGTTCCTGCGTTTCCGGATCGATGACGATCCGGATCGGATGTTCTGCCCCGGCAACGGCGTGATCGCCGACATGCGTGGTAAAAGTCAGGCTTTGATGTTCGCTCTCACCTTCACGGTCGAAATCTACGGCTACAAAAGGGGCGTCCTCGACAGTGATTCCCACCTTCTCGACCGGTGTGACGAGGTAGTATTTCCCATCTTCTTTCTTAAGAATTGAGGAAAATAGCTTCACCAGCTCGAAACGGTTGATGGGCGAGCCTAAATAACTCCAGGTGCCATCTTTTGCGATATGGATGTCCAGATCGCCGCAAAACGGGGGATTCCACAGGTGAACGGGCGGTAAACCCTTGGTTTTGGTCGCTTTGACTGATGCAGCCAGACCATCGGGCGAAGGTTTCACAGGTTTTTGTCCGCTCATTGCTTTTGCCATTTCCTCTTAGCGCGATACACTTCATCTATAATAGTCCACGGAAGGGAAAGTCATGACCGAACCTGCCGACCTCGTAGCCGAGATCGAAGCGCTGGAAACCAAGCTGCAAGAGGCCAAGTCCTCGATCACCCGCCGCTTCATCGGGCAGGAAAGGGTTGTGGACCTGACCCTGACCGCGCTTCTGTGCGGCGGTCATGCGCTGCTGATTGGTTTGCCGGGGCTGGGCAAGACACGTCTGGTCGAGACATTGTCGACGGTGATGGGCCTTCATGGTAATCGCATTCAGTTCACACCTGACCTGATGCCGGCCGATATTCTGGGGTCAGAGGTTCTGGATACTGCGGATGATGGATCACGGCATTTCCGTTTTATCTCTGGCCCGATCTTTTGCCAGTTGCTGATGGCGGACGAGATCAACCGTGCCAGCCCGCGAACGCAGTCGGCGCTGCTGCAGGCGATGCAGGAACGTACAGTGACCGTGGCGGGCGAAGATCGCTCGCTTGGGACGCCATTTCACGTTTTGGCCACGCAAAACCCGATTGAGCAGGAAGGCACCTATCCTCTGCCCGAAGCGCAGCTGGACCGTTTTCTGGTTCAAATCGACGTCGAATATCCAGATCGGCAGACCGAGCGCGATATTCTGCTGGCCACCACCGGTGTGGAAGAGGAAGAGGCGCATCAGATATTCAGCAAGGATGACCTGTTGGCGGCCCAAACCCTGTTGCGCCGGATGCCGGTGGGCGAGTCGGTGGTCGAATTGATCCTCGATCTGGTTCGCGCCTTCCGACCCGAAGAAGCTGGCGCATCCGAGCGCGTTGCAGAAACGGTGGCCTGGGGCCCCGGCCCGCGCGCAGCGCAGGCGCTGATGATGACAGTGCGGGCGCGTGCGATGCTGCAGGGGCGTTTGGCCCCGAATGCCGAGGATGTTCTGGACATGGCCCGGCCGGTGCTGAGCCACCGGATGGCGTTGAACTTTGCGGCGCGGGCTCGGGGTGACAGCCTTGCTGAGCTGATTGACTCGACGGCTGCCGGTCTGATCCGCACCGAGGCTGCGGCGTGAATGCCGCGCTGACCCTTCGCGAAAGATCCGAAGCCGAGGCGTCACGGCTGCCGCCCCTATTGGCGCGAGCCGAGCATTTGGCCGGAACCGTTCTGCTGGGCGACCACGGTCGACGGCGGTCCGGCATGGGAGATGATTTCTGGCAATACCGTCCTGCGCAAATCGGGGACAGCCGCCGTATGATTGACCATCGCCGCTCGGCGCGGGGGGATCAGCAATTTGTGCGGGAACGGGAATGGCAGATCGCGCAATCGGTGATGCTCTGGGTCGATCAGGGGGCGTCGATGCGGTTTGCGTCCGAAAAATCGCTGCCGACAAAGACAGATCGTGCCCGTCTGCTGGGGCTGGCGACCTCGATTTTACTGGTGCGCGGCGGTGAGCGCGTAGGCCTGACCGGTACAAAGTTGCCGCCCCGGCGCGGCAATGCGCAGATCATCCGCCTGGCACAAGCCTGGTCCGAAGATGATCACGCGGATTATGCCCCGCCTGAACACCGCGCCATGATCCCTCATGCCCGCGCGGTGTTTATTTCGGATTTTCTGGGTCCTATGGACGAAGTTGAATTGGCCCTGACCAAAGCTGCTGACCGTGGCGTGCGCGGCGTGGTCCTGCAAGTACTGGATCCGGGCGAAGAGACGTTTCCATATCGGGGCCGGACGATCTTCGAAAGCGTCGGAGGATCCGTCCGGCACGAAACGCTCAAGGCCGCCGAACTGCGGGATCGCTATCTTGAACGACTTGCACGCCGCAAGGATGCCCTGACGCAGCTATGCCGTGCGACTGGCTGGCAATTGGGTCTGCACCACACAGACGATAGCGCGCAGGCGGCTCTATTGTGGCTCTATCGGGCCTTGGATGGGGGCACGCGATGACGGTTCTGGCGGGCATTGGCTTTACCGCGCCTTGGATTTTGTTGGGTCTTCTGACCCTGCCGATCCTGTGGCTCATCCTGCGCGCAGTACCGCCCGCCCCGATCCGTCGGTTGTTCCCGGCGGTCACGCTGTTGCTGGGGCTGAAGGATGACGAAAGTGTCTCGGACCGCACGCCATGGTGGCTGTTACTGCTTAGGATGCTTGCGGCTGCGGCCATCATCATCGGTCTGGCCGGGCCGGTTTTGAATCCATCACGGGATGAGACTGGTACCGGGCCGCTGCTGCTGGTTCTGGATGCCAGTTGGGCCGGTGCCACGCGCTGGTCGGCCACGCTGGACCAGATTGACACACAGCTGTCAGAGGCCGGGCGCGCGGGCCGTACCGTTGCAATTCTGCGCCTGACCGAGCCGGAAACGCCTGTTTTTCAAGCGGCTGAGGCATGGCGCGGGCGCCTTCCGGGGCTGACACCGAACCCTTGGCAACCGACCGCAGATCAGATTTTGCAAACCATTTCTGCTCTGGATGCAGTTGGTGGCAGCTTTGACACTCATTGGTTTAGCGACAGGTTGGACTATTCCCAACATGCCGGGCTGGTCTCTGCCTTGCAGGCGCGTGGTGATGTGACGGTGTATCAGGGGGCGTCTCGGCCCATTGCGATCCAGCCTGCGGCCTATCAGGACGGTCTGATCCAGCTCACTTTACAGCGGGCAGGTCCCGGCCCGGAGGAGCGGGTGACGGTTTTGGCGCAAGGTCGCGACCCGGCGGGCACGGCACGGGTGCTGCATTCGGTCGACCTGACCTTTGAAGCCGGGGAAACCTCGGCGCAGGTCGAACTGGCGCTGCCTTCGGAATTGCGGGCACGGATTACGCGGTTCGAAATTCAGGGCCAACGGTCCGCCGGGGCCGTGACCCTGACTGATGACAGCTTGCGCCGACGCGAGGTTTCGCTGATTGCAGGAACCCTGAACCGAGAGGGGCTGGAGTTGTTGTCGCCTCTGCATTACCTGACGCAGGTTCTGAACCCCACGGCAGATTTTGTCGATGGCGGCCTGCTTGAGGTTCTGCCTGCGAACCCGGATGTGATCGTTCTGTCGGATGTCGCGCAGATGTCGGATACGGAAGAGGCCGGTCTGATCGAATGGGTCGAACAAGGTGGCCTGCTGCTGCGGTTTGCCGGTCCGCGTATGGCGGCCAGTGATCTGGGGCGGGACACCGAAGATACCCTGTTGCCCGTACGGCTGCGCAGCGGCGGGCGATCCGTTGGTGGAGCGATGAGCTGGGGCGAGGCCAAGACATTGGCTCCGTTCCCAGAGAATTCACCGTTCAATGGTTTGGACATCCCGGACGATGTGGTCGTTTCGACCCAAGTCATGGCCCAACCAGACCCTAATCTTGCAGATCGCGTGATTGCCTCGCTCTCTGATGGCACACCTTTGGTGACGCGCAAGGCGTTGGGATTGGGGCAGGTGGTGCTGTTCCATGTCACTGCGGACGCTGAATGGTCCAGCCTGCCGCTGTCGGGCCTGTTTGTCGAGATGCTGGATCGTCTGGCCGTGGCCTCTGCCGCGAAGTCCCGGCAAGAGGCGCAGTTGCAGGGTACGACATGGGAACCGGTACAGGTCATGGATGGGTTTGGCACCTTGTCGGATGCTGGTACGTTGGTCGGTGTGGACGGGGTGCAGTTGATTTCGGGCCAGATCGGGCCAGAACTGCGCCCGGGTCTGTATGAAAGCGGTAAGCAGAAACTGGCGCTGAATGTTGTTTCCGAGGATACCGAACTGCGCCCGGTGGTCTGGCCCGCCAATGTTCCGATCAAAGGACAGGAGATCAGCACCGAAACTCCGCTCGGTGGCCTGCTCCTCAGCTTCGCTCTGATCTTGCTCACGATCGACGTGGTCGCGTCTTTGGCCTTGTCTGGCCGATTGGGTTTGGCACGCGCAGCCGCTGGGATTCTGGCCGCGTTTCTGTTGGTGCCCGAAGTTCAGGCGCAGACGCAGGAAGATACCGAGTTCGCCTTGGCGGCAACGCATGAACTTGTTTTGGCGCATGTGCTGACGGGTGAAGCACAGGTGGACGATATTGCGCAGGCCGGGCTGCGGGGATTGGCGCAAACCTTGTTTTATCGCACCTCAGTCGAACCTGCCGAACCTATTGGTGTGGATCTGGAACGCGATGAGCTGGCATTCTTCCCGTTGCTCTACTGGCCGATTTCCCCAGGCCAGCCTCAGCCTTCCGCCGAAGCTTATGTGAAACTGAACGCGTACCTGCGCTCGGGCGGGATGATTTTGTTCGACACGCGTGACGCAGATATCGCTGGTTTCGGTGCGTCCAGCCCGAATGGTCGCAAGTTGCAGCAACTGGCCGGACCGCTGAATATCCCTGCGTTAGAGCCGATTCCACGCGATCACGTCCTGACCAGAACCTTCTATCTGTTACAGGATTTCCCGGGCCGTTACTCCGGTACCGAGGTCTGGGTCGAAGCTGCGCCACTGGATGCGGAACAGATCGAAGGGATGCCGTTCCGTAACCTCAACGATAACGTGACACCCGTAGTCATCGGTGGAAATGACTGGGCCGGGGCGTGGGCCGTGGATCGCAACGGCCAAGCCCTGCTGCCGGTCGGACGCGGATATGCGGGGGAACGGCAACGCGAACTGGCCAATCGTTTTGGCGTCAATCTGGTGATGCATGTGCTGACCGGGAACTACAAATCCGATCAGGTCCACGTGCCAGCCCTTCTGGACAGGCTAGGACAATGACCGGAACCGTCATATTCGACCCGCTGATCCCGTGGCCCGTTCTGGCCGCTGTGGGTGCGATTGCCGTGACAGGGATTGCACTGGCCCTGAAGCGTGGCCTGTCAGGCTGGGCCTTGCGGGGTTTGGCGGCTTTGGTGGTTCTCGCCGCGCTGTCTGGCCCGGTTTATCAGATTGAAGATCGCGCGCCGCTGACAGATATCGTTTTGATGATCGAGGATGAAAGCGCCAGCCAAACGCTTTCGGACCGGGCCGAACAAACTGCGCAGGCTGCCGAGGAACTTGCTGCCGAGATTGAGGCGCGTAACAATACGGAACTGCGCCGCATTCAGGTCGGCGACGGGGATGGGGATGAGGGCACGCAAGTTATGGCGGCCCTGAATGAGGCTTTGGCCGAAGAACCCCGGGCCCGTATCGCTGGCATTCTGGTGGTGTCGGACGGGATCGTGCACGATGTTGATCAGGCCCCGGACCTGCCTGCGCCGATGCACCTGTTGCAAACCGGACGTGAAAGTGACTGGGATCGCAGGCTTATCGTCCGCAATGCACCTGCCTTTGCCATTATCGGCGAGCCGGTCACGTTGACCCTGCGGGTGGAAGACAGCGGAGCTGCTCCGGTGGGCGCGATTACCGCGCCGTTGGAGATTTCTGTAGATGGTGCCGCACCTGAACAGTTCAGCATTCCCATTGGTCGTGATGTTGAGCTGCCCATCACGCTGCCCCATGGCGGGCGTAACGTCATTCAGTTCTCTGTGCCTCGGGCCGAGGGTGAATTGACCGACCGCAACAACACTGCCCTGATTCAGATGAACGGCGTTAGGGATCGTTTGCGCGTTCTGTTGGTCTCAGGTGAGCCGCATCCCGGGGGGCGCACATGGCGCAATCTGTTGAAGTCCGACAGTTCGGTCGACTTGGTGCATTTCACCATCTTGCGTCCGCCCGAAAAACAGGACGGCGTGCCCGTTGATGAACTGTCGTTGATCGCATTTCCAACACGTGAGCTGTTTTTGGAAAAGATCAACGATTTCGATCTGATCATCTTCGATCGGTATAAGCGGCGCGGCATCTTGCCTGCGATCTATCTGGACAACGTCACCAGTTACATCAACGACGGTGGTGCGGTTTTGATTGCGGCCGGTCCTGATTTCGCCAGTGCCGACAGCATCTTCCGGTCTCCGCTGGCGCCGATTTTACCAGCTCAGCCCTCAGCACGGGTGTTCGAAGAGCGTTATGTGCCGATGGTCAGTGATTTGGGGCAGCGGCATCCGGTGACAACCAATCTTGGCGATTCCGAGGATTGGGGGGCTTGGTTGCGTCAGATCGACGTGAATCATCGCTCGGGCGAGGTTTTGATGACAGGCATTGACGAACGCCCGCTGCTGGTTCTGGATCGCGTTGGCGAAGGGCGCGTTGCGATGCTGGCCTCGGATCATGCTTGGTTATGGAGTCGGGGTTTTGAAGGCGGTGGTCCGCAACTGGAGCTGCTGCGCAGGCTGGCCCATTGGATGATGAAAGAACCCGAACTGGAGGAAGAGGCGTTATGGGCCGAGGCCAACGGTCAATCCATGCGGATCATTCGCCAGACCCTTGAAGATGACGTGGGGCCGGTGACGGTGACACGCCCGAATGGCGAGACATTAGAGATCACATTGGAAGAGGTCTCTCCAGGCCGGTTCGAAGCGCAATATTTTGGGCCAGAGATCGGTCTTTACCGTTTGCAGGAAGGCGACCATATGGCCGTGATTGGCCTTGGTCCCGCCGCACCGAAGGAGTTTGAACGCACCATCGCAACCGGTGATGTTCTGGAACCGGTCCTGGCCAGTATGCGGGGCGGCGTGATCCGGCTGGAGGACGGCTTGCCATCGATCCGCAACGTGCGCGCTGGGCGTCCTGCGGCAGGCCGGGGCTGGATCGGTCTGACCCCACGCGATGCTTATGAGACACGGGACGTCACGCAGGCCGGCCTGCTGCCGCCCTGGCTGGTTTTGTTGCTGGCAGGAGGTTTCCTGTTGGGTGGTTGGCTGCGCGAAGGGCGGCGCTAATCAATCCTGATTGCTGCCCGGTCCGAAAGGCCCTGCGCATCCACCACAACGAGCGAAGTAAAACCGGCCCCTGGATTGGGGATTTCGAACTCTCGCTGCCGTTGTCCGGTCAATACGGGAACGCCGTCTGCGAGCACTGAAAATGGCCCGACGCCCCCGCGCAGTTTGACTGTCAGAGGTGCTCCAAACGTCTCTAACACGGCGTTGTCAGGCGGGAACAGCAAGTCCGGCGCGGACGGATCATTTTCGAAAGCTGCAGTGCGGGGGCGAAAACGCTGCAAGGGTTGAGGCAATTGTGCCGCGCCCACGAGCAGGGTTGACGGAGGTGGCGGGCGCAGCGGGGCAAGTTCGGGTTTCAATAGGCTGAATGCCTCAGCCAGAAGCGGCGCAGCAAGATCGCCCCCAAATGCGCCGGGAACAGGCGTTCCATCCGCGCGACCCAGCCAGACTCCGATGACGTGCTGCCCGTCAAAGCCGATGGCCCAGGCATCGCGGTGGCCGTAAGACGTGCCGGTTTTGTAGGCAAGCGCCCCTGTCGCGCCGCCAGCAGGGGCTGAAACCCCGGCCAGAATGTCCGCGACCTGCCAGGCAGAGGTCTCTGACAAAACGCGCGGGGTCTGCCGCGTTTCGGCCAACGCGTCATGATGCAGAATCGGACCTTGCCCACCGGCTGCCAGAGTGGCGTAGATCTGTGCCAGATCGCGCAGGCTTAACCCAACGCCACCCAAAGAGATCGCCAACCCCGGCGTGCCGCCGTTCAGACGCGGTTTTGATCCGGCTAAGCGTAATGCCGACATAACACGCGCGGGCCCCAACGCATTCGTCAGGCGTACAACAGGGATATTAAGCGACAATTGCAGGGCGTCACGAATCCTTACATCGCCACGGAATGCGCCATCGAAGTTGCGCGGGGCGTACCGGCCAAACATCACGGGGCTGTCGCTGATCAGGGTTTCAGGATGGGCCAGCCCCTGATCGAATGCTAACCCATAGACCAGCGGTTTCAGGGTCGACCCAGGCGACCGCAGGGCTTGAGTCATATCCACAAAACCCTGTCGTGCATCCTGATAACCGGCCGAACCGACCGAGGCCAGAACTCCACCGCTGCGATGATCCGCCACGATCAGCGCCCCGGATATTCGCGGCCCGGCACGGGTGGCGGCCTGTGCGACCAAAGTCTCCAACCGGGCCTGCAATCCGACATCCAGGGTCAGATCAAAGGCGCTGGTCGCGGGCGCTTGCCGCTTTACGCGGTCGGTCAAATGTGGTGCGAGGCGCGGAAACGGTTTCATTCGATCCGGAAGACGTTCGGTCAGAGCCGCATGTGTTTCAGCCCGGGTCAGGACGCCAAAGCGCTCGAGCCTGCGCAGAACCCGGTCACGTGCTTTCCGGGTCGCCTCTGGCCTGCGATCCGGGCGCCGGGCCTCTGGGGATTGTGGCAGCGCGACCAACAAGGCCGCCTGTGCCGCGGTCAACCGGGCTGCGTCTTTGCCAAACCACGCACGGGTGCCGGCGCGAATACCTTCCAGATTGCCACCATAAGGAGCGTGGGTCAGGTACAGGTCCAGAATCTGCTTCTTGCTTAGCCGCCGCTCCAATGCAAATGCGACCCTAACTTGCCGAAATTTGCCACGCCACCGCCCGGTCGAGCCATCCTCGATCAATCGCGCGACCTGCATGGTCAAGGTGGACCCACCCGACACCGTACGCCCACTCCACAGGCTTTGTCCCGCTGCCCGCAGCATTGCGATCGGGTCCACACCGGCGTGGGTCCAGAATCGTTTGTCCTCATACCGGATGAGCATGGCGATGAAATTTGGATCGACCGCGCCGGGCAACAACCTCCAGATACCATCCTCGACTGGAAACGCGCGTAAAAGGTCGCCGTTCCGGTCTCGCATCTCAACCGATGTTTCGGCCAGAAACGGGGGAAGCACCGTGGCGTCAACCCAGCGGTCAACGCCATCCCGTGCCAGCGCAGTCATAAATAAGGCACCAGCCAGTACGAGCAAAAATCGCGACGACCTAGGCATCGCTGAAACCCAAGTAGTGATATGGCACCAGAACGATCACTGAACTTCAACCCGACCAGTAGACGTCCATGCGCGGTTCTGAGGGCGGTACATATCCTCGACCGAGGCCGCGGGATGATGGAACACACCTGGCGTAACCGCACGGGCGACATAGGCCAGCGTCACGGTTTCACGCCCGGACAGATCAACTGCGGCCAGGAAACGGTCTGAACGGAACTCGGTATGGGTGGCATCCGACAAATCCAGCCAATCCAGGGATCGCACATCGCCTGAACGCAGCAGGCTGGGGTTGTCAATCTCGATCCCGGCGGCAAGTGGATCATCCACCATCAACCGCGCGCCACCGCCTTCAAACGGCGTTACCGTCAGAACGGTGACGAACCGGTCACCCACAGTGAAACTGCTTGCGTCGATCAGATCACCATCCATCGAATAGTACCGCCGCTCAATCGCGTAGCCGGTGCCGCCCGCTTCGGGCGGGGTTTCCGGAATCCCAGTGACCGTCAGGGTGATATCCGTCGCCTGACCGTCCATGGCCGTGATGTTGACCTCATCTGACTGTCCTGACTGCAGAACCTGCACAAACGGACCGGAAACCGGCGTGCCATTGACCGTCAGGCCCGACCCAGTCGGGTCAGAAACCAACGCGTGCGCTGCCAGCAGGGACCACGTGGCCTCTTGCGTGGACAATGGCGCGGCGCCCGCGCTTACCCTTTGGATCAAAGCGTCGCGGTCAACCGCCTCGCTGCCCGCGCCTACGGCAAGGGTCAGCAGACCCGCCGCATCCCGCAGGTGGGTGCCGTAATCTGCGCGCCAGTAGTTTTCCTGTTCGTCGGGCACCTGTTCCAGCATCCGTGCGGCACGGTTGAACATCGCGTCAGCTCGGGTCTGGTCGCCGTAGGATGCCAGTGCCGCGCCCAACTGTGCCAGCGCCAAAGGAGTGTCGAACGCATCCCCTTTGACGTCCGCGTAGTAGCGCAGATCACCTATCGACGCCGCGCCTTCCCGCGCCAGAACCATCAGGGCATAGGCAATATCCTGACCGCCTTCGTCGAAATCGGGCGCATAGTTGACCCTGTTTCGAAGGTTATCCATCGCCTGCGCAAAGGCCCGGTCCGGCACAGAATGTCCCTGAGCGCGGGCACGGGACAGGAAGTCGGTCACATAGGCGTCCAGCCAGAAGTCACCGTTGCCAGCGCGCCACAGACCAAAGGTGCCGTTTGCGGCCTGACGGGTCAGGATGCTGCGGATCGAGGCCGTGATGCGCTGATCCACCACCGGACCGTCCCCCAGCCCCGAGGCTTGCGCGACGGATGACAGATAGAGCAGCGGCAGGGCTTTACTGGTGATCTGTTCGGTGCAGCCATACGGGTATCGATTCAACTGATCCAATAGACCCGGCGTGTCGAATTTCGCAAACGCTCCGGCAGACAGGATGGCTTTGGCCGAGCCGGGCTGGAATCCGTCAAACACGTCCTGCGAAAAAAGGAAGCTGTCTCCGGCACCCAGTGCAAAACGCCGTGTCTGGGCAATCACCGGATCGGTTGCCCGCACGGGCATCCGCAAGGTCTGTGACAGGTCGCGCCCGTCCGGCGTGGTGATCGAAACACTGATTTCCGGGTCGCCGACGACATTCGCCGTGATCGGGACGTCGAACACCGCCTTGCCGCCGTCCTCCAACACAAAGCTGGTTGGTGCCGCGCCCAGTTCCAAGCCGCCCGATGCGGTCAGGCCAAGTGCCATGTCTCCGGATGTGCCTTCGGCATGAACGATCTCAACCCGCATCCGGCTTTGATCGCCTGGGGCCAGGAACCGCGGCAGGCTGGCGGTGACGACCACCGGGTCGCGGACGATCATCTCGGCTTCGGCTTGACCAACCGCTTTGGATGACCACGCGACGGCCATCAATCGGACGGTTCCGTTGAATGCGGGCAGGGGGATGTCGATCTCAATCTCTCCATCCGCGCCGACCTGCACCGGGCCGCTGAACACAGCCATCAGGTCCTGCGTTGGCGGTGGAGACCGACGGCGCATCCCGTTATCCGCGTCACCGCCGGATCGAACTGTGCCCATCGCTCCGTTCATACCGTCGATCAGACGCCCATAGACATCGCGCAGATCGACACCCAGACGACGTTGTCCAAAATAATATCTCTGTGGGTCCGGGCTTTCGAACCCGGTCAGGTTCAGAATGCCCACATCCACAGCGGCCAGAGTCAGCCAGACAGGATCGCTTTCCGAAGCGTTTTCGACCCTAACGCGGGCTTTTTGCGTCTGACGAGGCGACGTGGTCTCGGGTACGTCAATGGCGACAGTCAACTTGCGGCCTGCCGGATCGATGGTGGCGTGGGCCACACCCATGGCACGCGCCGGGTTCTGACCTGCGGCGACATCCATCGGACGGATCACCGTGGCGGTTACATAGGCTCCTGGACCCCAATCCTGTGTGATCTCTATCGGGACCACGGATTCACCTTCCGGCACCTCGACCATCTGGCGATGGATCAGCCGGTTCGAAAGGACGTCGATCTGGGCGACACCCGCCATGCGCGGGACAATCCGGAGCTGCGCAGTATCACCTGCGCTGTAGGTGTCACGGTCCAGCGACATCTCAAGCCGGTCCGGCGTCGTTGATGCGTCGGCGGCCTGATACCAACCTGCATAGAAATCGACGGCAGTTTCGGCATATGTGCCGTCGATCCGCTGCACCACCAATTCATAACGGCCCCAATCCACAGGTTGCGTCAGCGTCAATGGGTCTGTCGCGAAGTCTACTTCACCCGTGGCAATGTGTTTACGGCGGGTTGTCGGTTCCCAATTCCAATCCCCATAAAGCTGATACCATTGATATCGCGTTTCAACCTTGTTCAGCGTCCAGCGCAGGCGCATCGGGCTAGGGGTCAGATCAGGGGCGAGACCAACGATCTGAAACGCCGCCTCAATGCCTTCCGGGATGACGTCTTCGAACAGAGGTTTGACACCGATCACAGGTTGCGGCGGCAGAACCGGAGCAGTCAGGCGACGTTCAACCGGACGGCCCGAGCCATCGGCCAATCTTGCGATGATCTCGGCCTCAATAGGTTTTCCTTCAGTGTCTAATTCGGGGATTTCAACGGCAACAGTGGCCTGGCCTGCCGCGTCAGTGCGCATGTCACCAAAGTACGTGCTCTTGATCGAAGTCTCGGTATCGTAACGGCCAAAGCGATAGCCTTCATAGCCCGGGATGGTATCTGCTGGGCGGGCAATGACCTGACCGTCGATGCTCAAATCCGAACCGGGCGCACCGAAGAGATAACGCGCATCGATAGAAAGCGGGGGGGTGTCGCCCGGGCGCAAAGGTGCGTTGGGCAGGGTCAGAACGAAATCGATACGCTCAGGCACAAAATCCTCGACCAGTACCGTCTGACGCGCCAGCGCCTCGCCTTTGGGGTCGGACTTTATCTCGATCTTCCATGCCCCACGAGGAACGTCTGCGGCCACGGGCAAGCCAAAGACATGCCCCCCGGCAACGCCGCCGTCCGAGACTGACCGGCGGTATTCAACCCCGTCCGGACGATACAGGATCGCAGTGAGCGGCAGTCCTTCAATGGCTTGTGCTTCACCATCGCGGGACAGCGCAGTGGCATGGATGACTTCTCCGGCCCGATACGCACCACGGTCTGTGGTTAGGAAGACATCAATCGGCCCCGCGGGCGGGCGGCCTTCAACGCCGCGGTCCGACAGGTCAAAAGCGGGATCAGTCAGGGACAAAAAGCTGAAATCGTTGTCCTCGGTGGCGGCCATCACCAAGGCAGGTGCACTGGCTCCTTTCCCGCGGATCAGGCCGGGTGCGAAGGTGGCGTAGCCGGTTTCATCGGTCAGCGCCGTTGCGATGACTGCGTTTGCGTTTGTGACCAGCGAAACCTCGACCCCTTTGCGCGGCGCGGCATCGCTTAGGCCGCGCACGGTTACGTGCAGCCCATCCGTGCCAAGCGCGGTGCTGATCCCCAGATCGGACAGCACAAACCACTGCGTAGCGCCGGGGTCGTCATAGGGATCGGCCCCTGGAACGCGGGCCGTCAGCGCATAGATGCCAGCAGGCTGATCGGCGATGGCATCCGCCATGGGCAGACGTGCCGTCATGGTCTGGTTCAACTGGTTGGAAACCTCGGCCGTGCCGGTCCAGATATCTTCGGCAATCTCGTCTGAGAATTCTTCTTCCTGCCATTCGCTGAGCGGACGGCCAAAGAAGTCCTGTTGCACAGCGCGCAACAGGTTGCGATCACTGACCCGTCGCAGGATCAGATCCAGATCGGTGACATTGACGGTCTCGACAGGTAGTGCCGCGTCAGCAGATTTCGGAAGGACATAGCTGCGTCCGGGAAAGCGAACCGAAGGCGTCCGGTCGCGCACATAGTGGGTCAGTTCAATATTGCGGTTCAGGGCTTCACCCGAGGTGGCAGGCAAACCCTGGCGCACTGTCAAGCGATAGCGCTGGCCATGTGCCACCCCATCGACGCAGAGTTGCTTGCCCTCGGCCTGCACGACCAATCCGGCATCGTCACGCTGCACGAAGGAGTCGTAGTCCACGCCGGCCTTGACCAGCGGTTCGGAAAACTCAACACAGATTCGAGGTGCGACGGCATCGCTATCGACCGAGCTGTCGACCACGCGGAAACCGTATTTTCCAATGGCGTCGTCCAGCGCGGCCAGCACATCCTCACGCGGTTGCACCTGCTCGGCAAGGCGCAGAACAGGGATCATGTCACGCCCGCGCTCAACCTCTTCCAGCGCGTTTGCCATAGTCATCAGCGCCGCGATCTGAGTGCCCGGGGCCTCGGCGCGTAGATAGCCATTGATCGCAGCATTCAGTGCACGATTGCGCAGATCCCGTCGTTCGTTCCAGCCCGAGGGGTTCATAGTCAGCAACAGGCGTGCGTATTCCACCCACAGATCCGGTGCATCGCTGAGCGATACGGCAACGCCAGTCCATTGCATCGCTTGCGTGACACTGCCCGCATTGCGCGCCGCGTCCAGAACAGCTTGCAGGTCATGCTCGCCAGCAGGGTGCAGGAAACCCAAATCTCGAGCTTGTTTCGTTACTCGATTCAGATCGGAAGACCCCAGTACATTCAAGGTTTCGGCACGCGTTTTTCCTAATGTTAGGGCCTGTTGAGAGTTCGGTACCTTTTGCGCCGACAGAGCCCCTTGATAGGTCTCTTGTCGATTCACGCCGCTTTTGGGAAAACACGCATCAGATCGGGTGTTGTAGGTGAATGCCGTACACTGTGCAGTGGCTGAACAGGCCTGAATGCAGGATTTCAGATCGGTGTCGAACAGTGCGTCCAGATCCGAGCCATAATAATCCGTGTCCCGTGAGGTAATATATCGGAATTCAGGCATCGCATCCTGCGCCAGCACGGCAGCGGGTAGGATCAGCAGTGAAAAGATGTAAGTAATTGAAATAAAAACAAAGCGGTGCATGGTGCCCTCCTCTTTGAACCGAGGTTTGCATGGCGCATGCCTGTCGCGCAACGGCTTAAACAGTTTTTCATTCTCTGCCGCGATGATGGGGCCTGAACGTCCCGGAATCGATCATCATGAATCTTGCACACAAACTGGCACAAGAACGGCGTGCGCGTCTGGCGGCCGAGCGTATGCTGGCCCTGAAACAGGCCGAGCTTTCGGCGGCCAACCGGAAACTGGGCCAGCACGCCATGGCGTTGACCAAACGTATTGGTGAAACACAGGCCGAAGTTGAAACCGTTCGGGATGAGAATGAGAAGGTCAAATCCGACCTGACCGTCGCCCATGCCAAGATCGAGGTTGCCGAACGCCGTCTATGGCATTCGATCCAAACCATTCAGGATGGGTTTGCCTTTTTCGACGGAGATGGTCGGCTGATCGGGGCCAACACCGCGTATCTGAGCGCTTTTGACGGGCTGGATGAAGTTGCACCCGGGATAATCTACACCCGTATTCTGGAATTGTTGACGACCGAAGGCATCGTCGACATTGGCGATGAATCCGCCGATGAATGGTGCGCCAGAATGCAGGCGCGCTGGAACCGTGCCAACCCGCCACCAATTGTGCTGCAACTGTGGAACGGGCAGTACATCCGTCTGATCGATCAGCGGGGCAATGGTGGTGACGTGGTCAGCCTTGCTCTCAACATAACCGCCTCGGTCCGGCATGAGACCGAGTTGAGAACGGCGCGTGAACGGGCCGAAGCGGCCAACCGTGCGAAGTCTGCGTTTCTGGCCAACATGAGCCACGAAATCCGCACGCCGATGAATGGTATCGTCGGGATGAGCGAGTTGCTGGGCGAAACCCCGCTGGATGAAGAGCAGCAGCTTTATGTCAATACTATCCGTAATTCGGGCGAGGCCCTGCTTGTCATCATCAATGACGTGCTGGATTACTCAAAGATCGAAGCTGACAAACTTGTTCTGCACCCCGAACACTTCGATCTGGAACGCTGCATTCTGGAGGTCGCAATGTTGTTGCAGCCCAGCGTGCGGGACAAGGGCCTGACGCTGCTGGTGGACTATGACCTGTTCTTGCCCACGCTGTTTGTCGGTGATCCCGGTCGGATACGGCAGGTCCTGACCAATTTGGTTGGCAACGCAGTCAAATTCACGTCCGAAGGGCATGTTCTGATCCGGGTCACCGGTGTGCCCCACCCTGACACACAGACCTGCGATATTCATGTTGCCATCGAAGATACGGGCATCGGTGTCGAGGCCGAAAAAATTAGCCATATCTTCGGCGAGTTCAATCAAGTGGAAGACGATCGCAATCGTCAGTTCGAAGGCACCGGGTTGGGTCTCGCCATCACCAAGCGCTTGATTTCCATGATGGAGGGCGCGGTTTGGGTTGAAAGCGAATTGGGTAAAGGATCATGTTTCGGTTTTCGCATCTCCCTGCCCACGGCCGAAGGTCCGCAGCCCGAACCGCCGAACCTGGCGGACTGCGTCAAACATGTGATGGTGGTCGAGGATCTAGCTGTAAACCGGGCTATTCTGTCGAAACAGCTTGGCCGATTGGGTGCTGAAGTGACCGTCTGCGCATCTGGGGGAGAGGCGCTGGCAAAGATGAACGATCAAGTTGAACTTGTGTTGTGTGATCATGATCTGCCGGACATGGACGGGTTGGACCTTGCAACTTCGCTCAAGGATCGGGGCTGGGGGGATCTGTCGGTTATTGTGATGTCCACAAATCCCGGCCTGATCCACACTCACCCGGCACGCGACCTGATCGAAGGGGTTCTACAGAAACCCATCCCCCGATCTGAACTGTATGGCAGGCTGATGGTGCTCAAGGACCATTCCCAAAGCCCTTCCCAGCTTATGAAGCTAGAATCAGTCTCAAATAAGGGTGAATTTACAACAACCAAAGCCCGACGCATGAGAATCCTCGCGGCAGAAGACAATCGCACCAACCAACTGATCCTAAAATAGATGGTCAAGGATCTGAACATCGAGCTGAGATTTGCATCTCATGGGTTTGAGGCTGTTGATATCTATCAGGACTTCCAACCCGACTTGATTTTCATGGATATCTCAATGCCAAAAATGGACGGCAAACAGGCCACCGCTGAAATCCGTCGGCTAGAGGTTGAAACCGGCCGTCATGTACCCGTCGTTGCCCTGACCGCCCACGCAATGGCCGGAGATGATGAGGGGATATTATCTGCGGGGCTCGATCATTACTTGACCAAGCCACTGCACAAAAACCTCATTCACCAGATAATCCTGCAACATCAACCCGATGATGTCAGCCAGGTCGTGCCTCTTGAAGCCGATAAACATGTTGCACCCGGCGGTGACAGCAAGCGGGGTCCTGCTTCATCTGGCTAGAAATATCCCGGGGTGCGCGAGGGGCAGGCCCCTCTCTTCCTTCCTTGGCCGCAAGCGCAACCAAATTTACCAATGAAACTCAGACCGTGTAGGGTCTCACAAAGACCGGTTTGTCCGCCTCAGAAAGGTCAGCGCGATATGCGTACCCACCTGTGTCGAATTCCAGAAGTGCCTTGGGATCGGTCAGGCGGTGCTGGATGATATACCGCGCCATCGCACCGCGGGCTTTTTTGGCAAAGAAGCTGACGATCTTCGGGGTGCCGTTTTTGTCTTCCATGAAGACCGGCGTGACGACCCGAAGTTTTAGGGCTTTTGGGTCAACCGCGCCAAAATACTCCTGGCTGGCGCAGTTTATCAGAACATCACTGTCAATTTCAGAGCCTTGGGTATTCAGCGCTTTGCTGAGTTGGTCGCCCCAATATTCATAAAGGCTCTTGCCGCGCCGGGTTTTCAGTTTGCTGCCCATCTCCAGCCGATAAGGCTGAATCGCATCCAGCGGTCGCAGCACGCCGTACAGCCCTGACAGAATGCGCAAATGGTCCTGGGCCCACGCCAGTTCGTCAGTGTCAAGTGAACTGGCCTCAAGTCCCTGATAGGTGTCACCCGCAAAAGCAAGCGCCGCGGGGCGCGTGGCCTCGGCCTCGGGCGCGTCCGTAAAGGCGCGATAGCGGTCGCGGTTCAGGCGTGCGAGATCGTCGCTCAGGTCCATCAGCTTTTTCAGATCGCCAAGCGTCAGGTTCCGTGCGGTCTTCGATAGCCGGATCGCGTCATCCTGAAAGTCGGGTTGTGTGACCGCGACATTCCGTTCTGCCCAGTCCAGCCGCTTGGCCGGGGAAATCACTACCAGCATATCCGCCCTCTTTCCTTGCCTGATTTGGCGTATCTAGCCCGCCTCACGCAGCACGTCCAGAAAGGCAGCGCCAAACCTTTCGTGACGTCGATCGCCCAGCACCGTCTCGATCCCGCGAGAGTCATCGGGCCGCATCTGCGCCACCTTTGCCAATTGCGAAGCCGAGCAGGTCAGTGGCTTGTCGATCCCATCGGCGCCGCGCGATAACTGAGACTGCACTTCGAGCAAACGGTCATAAATCTCGCCCTGATCCCGCCCGGCCAGTTTGCGCCGGGCCGGGTGAACGGCCTCAACCGCTCCTGCGATGACTTCAAGGAAAGTGTCACCATAGCGTTCCAGCTTTTTGGCACCGACTCCACCAATCCGTGCCACATCGTCCAGTGTCATAGGTCGTTTTTCAGCCATTTCGATCAAAGTGCGGTCAGTGAAGATGACATAGGCTGGAACGCGCGCAGATTCCGCCAAAGCACGGCGTTTGGCCTTGAGCGCCGACAGCAGCGGCGCGTCTTCCTCGGACACCATGGCTTTCACTGCTGGTCGACGCGTTGCCTTGCGCAGGGTGTCTTTGCGCAGGTTGATCTTCGCCTTCCCCTTCAGAATCGGTTTGGCTGACTCGGTCATGCGCAACGCGCCATGACGCTCGGGGTCGGGACGGACCAAGTCATGCCCCATCATTTGTCGAAAGATCGCCTGCCACTGCGGGCGCGACCATTCTTTGCCGATGCCCCAGGTGGACAGATCATCGTGACGACGTGCGCGGGTTTTATCGGTCTCATTCCCCTGAAGAATGTCGATCAAATGGCCGCTTCCGAACCACTCCTCAGTGCGAAGGATCGCGGATAGGGCCATGCGAACCGGTGTTGTGCCATCAAAAACTTCGGGCGGCGTATCGCATAGGTCGCATTTGCCACAGGGCACGGCCTGTTCGCCAAAATAGCCCAGCAAGGTCTGGCGGCGACATTCCAGCGCCTCGGCCAAGCCAAGCAAAGCGTTCAGCCTTGCATGATCGGCCATGCGGCGCTCGGGAGGAGCCAGCCCTTCGTCTATCTGCGACCGCCGCAGGCGGATATCGTCGGGGCCGAACAAGGTGAGCGTTTCGGCGGGGCCGCCATCGCGCCCTGCGCGCCCGATTTCCTGATAATAGGCTTCGATGGATTTGGGCAAGTCCGCATGGGCTACCCAGCGGATATCGGGTTTGTCGATGCCCATGCCAAAGGCCACGGTGGCTACGACAATCAGACCGTCCTCGCGTGCGAAACGGGTCTCGACGATGCGACGATCCTCGGGGTCCATCCCACCGTGGTAATGGCAAGCAGTGTGGCCTTCGGCGCGCAGGGCCTGGGCCAGGACTTCGGTCTTGTTGCGGGTGCCGCAATAGACGATGCCGGGTTGCCCTTTGCGTGCGGCTGCAAAATCGAGGATCTGTTTACGCGGCCCGTCCTTGGCGGCAAACGCCAGATGGATATTGGGCCGGTCGAACCCACGCAGAAACTTGCGCGGCTCGATATCGTCAAACAGTTTCTCGACAATCTCGTCCTGGGTTTCCGCATCCGCTGTGGCGGTGAAGGCGGCGAGAGGGACGTTCAGTGCCCGACGCAACTCGCCGATCCGCAGGTAATCGGGGCGGAAATCGTGGCCCCATTGGCTGACGCAATGCGCCTCGTCCACGGCAATCAGGCTTACATTGATCCGGCGCAACATGCCCAGCGCCGACCCGGCAGCCAGACGTTCAGGCGCCATATAAAGCAGCTTGAGCCGCCCGGCTTCCAAAGCTTCCCACACCGCGTCAGTCTCTTCGGGTGTGTTGCCCGAGGTCAGCGCCCCGGCCTCAACCCCGGCCTCCTGCAGTCCACGCACCTGATCGCGCATCAAGGCGATCAGCGGTGAAATCACCACCGTCACACCGTCGCGCAGCAAGGCAGGCAACTGGAAGCATAGGGATTTCCCGCCCCCAGTGGGCATGATGGCCAGCACGTTTTCGCCAGAGGTCACAGCATCGACAATCTCTTCCTGCCCGGGGCGGAAATCGTCGAATCCAAAGACATCTCGCAACAAGGGTGCGGAGTCGAACATCTGCGGGGTTGCCCTGTTTTAAGGTTTATCTGCTCTTAAGACAGGACAATCACATACTAAGAATCGGTGAACAAGAGGGAAGAGTTTCAGATTAAGGCCCGAAACAATTCCGGCAGGATGTACTCGCGCAGCGAAATGATGACGACCAGCACCACCAGTGGTGTCAGATCAATTCCCCCAAGATCTGGCATGATCCGTCGTATTGGTCGGTAAATGGGTTCGAGAAGCCTGTTCAGCCCGTACCAAATCTGAGCGACGAACTGCTGATTCAGATTCAGCACTTGGAAATTGATTAGCCAGCTCATGATAACGTGAATAATGACAAACCAATAGGCAATGCTCAGGATCAGCATTAACGGGCCGTAGATTGCCATCATATTCGAATACTCCAGTTACGTCTGACGAGACCTAAGCGCCACAAAGGCAAAGAGCAAGTGTCTGGCACTCAAAGCTTGCGAATTGAATTAAAGCCCCTTCTTATAAACACAACAATAACTGAGGCAGAGATGGCAGAGATTTCCAAACGCAGGCGCATCTGGGGCTGGTGGTTCTTTGACTGGGCCAGTCAGCCTTATCACACCCTGCTGGTCACGTTTGTCTTTGGCCCCTACTTTGCCGGGGTGGCAGCCGGGTATTATGCCAACAGTGGACTGGATTCCGCGGCCGCCGCCGCGCAGGCACAGACGGTCTGGGCGAACTGCCTGACGATCACGGGGCTGATCATTGCCTTTGGTGCGCCTTTGCTGGGGGCGATGGCAGATGTGTCGGGGCGACGCATTCCGTGGATCTTTGCATTTTCGGTCATGTATGCGGTCGGGTCCGGCGCGCTGTGGTACACGATGCCGGATGGTTCGAATATGTGGCTGATGCTGGCGGCCTTTGGACTGGGCTTTGTGGGCGCGGAATATGCGCTGATCTTCATCAACTCGCAGCTACCCGATCTGGGCGATGACAGCGAAGTGGGCGAGATTTCGGGTTCGGGCTTTGCATTTGGCTATTTTGGTGGGTTGATCTCACTGGCGATCATGCTGGCGCTGTTTGTTGAACAGGCGAATGGCAAGACGTTGATTGGGATGGATCCCGCCCTGGGCCTTGATGCTGCGACCCGGGAAGGCACGCGTTTTGTCGGCCCGTTTACAGCAATGTGGTTCATTCTGTTCATGGTGCCCTACTTCCTGTGGGTGCGCGAGGATGTGCCAAGTGACAAAAAGGGCAGTGTGGCTGAGGCGCTGCGGCTGCTTGCGAAATCAGTGTCTAACCTGCGTTACCGCGTCAGCCTGGCCAGTTATCTGGGCTCGTCCATGTTCTACCGCGATGCGCTGAACGGGCTTTACAGTTTTGGCGGTGTCTATGCTCGGTTGGTGCTGGAGTGGGACCTGATCAAGATCGGCATCTTCGGGATTGTCAGCGTGCTGGCGGCGGCGGCGTTTTCCTGGGTGGGCGGCAAGCTGGACAAGAAGTACGGCCCCAAACCAGTGATCATTGTTGCGATCTGGGTTCTGATTTTCGTCTGCGCCACGGTGGTGATGATGGACCGGACGCAGATTTACGGCATTCCACTGGTCGAAGGATCTAGCCTGCCAGACATTGTTTTCTTCGGCTGTGGTGTGCTGATCGGGGGTATGGGCGGAATTCTGCAATCGGCCAGTCGTTCGATGATGGTGCGTCATACTGATCCCAAGGCTCCGGTCGAAAGCTTTGGGCTTTATGGTCTGTCGGGGCGTGCAACCGCCTTTGCGGCACCCCTATTGATCGGAATTGCAACAACCGTGACTGGCAGTGCCCGTCTGGGGGTGTCACCCGTCGTTGGGTTGTTTATTCTGGGATTATTCCTGATGCGCTGGGTCAGACCGGAAGGGGATCAGAGCAGATGATTTTAAAGCGTTTTTTGATCGTTTTGGCGGCGCTTGCTTTTGCAGGCACTGCGACGGCAGAGCCTCTGGCGAAGCAGTTGTTTGGGGCGAAAAGGGTCAATTCACAACAAAAGCCAGCCGCGTTCGGCAGTTATTCGCGCGGATGCGCCGCCGGGTCCGTGCAATTGCCCGAAACCGGACCTACGTGGCAGGCCATGCGCTTGTCACGCAATCGCAATTGGGGGCACCCCGAGGCGATTGATTATGTGACAGACCTCAGCAAATTTGCGGCGAAACAGCCGGGTTGGAATGGTCTCTACGTAGGGGATATCAGCCAGCCGAGGGGCGGGCCGATGACCTCGGGCCACCGCTCGCATCAATTGGGTCTTGATATCGATATCTGGATGCTGCCGGGGGACAACATGCGCCTCAGCCGCAAGGCGCGAGAGAATATCTCGTCCATTTCGCTGCGGCGCGCGAACGGTGCTTTTGTCAATGGAAACTGGACGAAACAGCACCATGCGGTTTTGCGCGAAGCCGCAAAAGACAAGCGTGTTGCGCGCATCTTCGTGTTTCCCGGGGCAAAGGTGCAGATGTGCAAGGATGAGAAAGGAAACCGTGCCTACCTGCGCAAGATCAGACCATGGTGGGGGCATCATTACCATTTTCACGTCCGTCTGAAATGCCCCCGAGGGTCGAAAGGCTGCGTCAATCAGGATTCGCCACCTAAGGGCGATGGTTGCGCCCAGGCGCAGGAATGGGTGAACAACATCCTCAATCCGCCGCCACCTGATCCAAATGCGCCAGCCCCCAAGAAACGCCGGGAATACGTTCTGGCCGATTTGCCACAACAATGCGCTGCCGTTTTGCAATCCAACTGAGCGCTTTTCTATTTGCGGCCACGGTAGCCGTGGCGGTCGAAATCAAGCCCGCCACATATCTGCACAGCTTTGAGTGGAAAGACCCCGCAAACTGGTTTGGCGGGTATTCGGCGCTGCACGTTTGGGACGATGGTCAGCAGATTCTGGTGCTCAGTGATCGGGCCAGGATAGCCACGGCAAGAATAGAGCGGGACGGGGATCAGATCACCAGCGTTCGTGTGTTGGATCACTGGCAGGTTCTGTCCAGCCAGGGGCGCATCATGAAAGGCGGTGTTGGGGATTCCGAAGGGCTCGCGCTGGCACCAGGTGGTGGGGTCTATATCGCGTTCGAGGGGGTGCACCGGGTCGCCCGTTATTCAGAGCCGGGTGCCAAGGCACGCGTTTTACCGCGCCCCCCGGCTTTTGAAGATCTCGCTGACAACGGGTCTTTCGAAGGTCTTGCCGTTGATGCGCGCGGCTGGCTTTACACGATGCCTGAAAAAGACCGTACCGCTGACGGGGACATCCCGGTTTACCGTTGGAATGGCGATGCATGGTCGATCCCATTTGTCTTTCCACAACGCGGTGGGTTCAAGCCTGTCGGTGCTGATTTCGGCCCGGACGGGAAGTTGTATGTGCTGGAGCGTAAGCTGGGTTTTGTCGGCTTCCGCTCGCGACTGCGCCGATGGGATGTGGCGGATGACACTCCCAATGCCGAAGAAACCCTGTTCGAAACCGCAACGGGCACGCATGACAATCTCGAAGGGCTGTCAGTCTGGCGCGATGGGCAGGGCCGTTTGCGGGCCACGATGATCTCGGATGACAACTTCCTGGCCCTGCAGCGGACCGAATTGGTGGAATATATTCTGCCTGATTGACTCAGGGCCTCCAAGGGTCTAAACGCACGGCTTGCCTTGGGACGGTCCCTTGGCCAAGTCGCCGCTACCTTGTCAAAACGGGCATCTGAAAATGCAACGCGCTTACATTCCCGGCATCATTGCCATGGCCGCCATTGTTGTGGCCTCGAACTTCCTGGTCCAGTTCCTGATCCTTGACGGGCTGTTGACCTGGGGTGCTTTTACCTATCCGCTGGCCTTCCTGGTCACAGACATCATGAACCGCGTCTACGGCGTGGGTCCGGCCCGCAAGGTCGTGTTCGCCGGGTTTGTCACCGGCATCATCTGCTCGCTGATCGGCAGCCAGATCATGTTGCAGGGTGACGGCTTCACCTATGCCGCCGTACCTCTGCGGATTGCCGTGGCTTCGGGAACCGCCTTCTTGATCGCGCAACTGACCGATGTCACCATCTTTAACTCGCTGCGTGGTGGTCGCTGGTGGCGCGCGCCTCTGGTCTCGACGCTGGTTGGCTCTGCACTGGACACTGCACTGTTCTTCACCATCGCCTTCTCGGCCTCGGTTACCTTCTTCGGTGCCAATGCAGATGCTGCGATCAACTGGGCGTGGGAGCCTGTTCCCTTCATGCTGTCTGGGCCAATGGCGCCGCTGTGGGTGACATTGGCCTTTGCAGACTGGCTGGTGAAACTGTCGCTGGCCCTGATCGCGCTGATCCCGTTCAAGGTGATCGTTGCGCGGCTGACGGCGCAGCCCGCGTAAAAAGTGCTTTGAGAATGGCGCATCTTGTGCCACGCTCAGTCTCAACCGCAACAGATAGAAAAGGAGGTGATCCAGTGTCAAGAAAGAGATTGGAGAGAGGTGTCGGAACAACCGGGGGGAAAGCCTGCTAGGGCAGCCCTTGGCGGAGCGCTCGCTCCGGCTGGTCGATTGATCTAACCGACCCGACCTCCTGAACTTTCGAAGGGCCGTCCCGTAGGGGCGGCCCTTTCTGTTTCCATCCATGCCCTATAAGATCCGCCCCATGTTGCACATCACTGACGATATCATCCTGCAAGACTGGGAAATGACCGAAAGCTTTGTCCGCTCTTCTGGTCCCGGTGGGCAGAACGTCAACAAGGTTTCCACCGCTGTTGAGTTGCGATTTGAGGCTGCGCGCTCGCCCTCTTTACCCGATCCGGTCAAGAACAGGCTGAAACGGCTGGCCGGGCGACGCTGGACCAAGGATGGTGCGATCATCATCCAGTGCGAAGAAACGCGATCGCAGGCCCGTAATCGGGAAATTGCGCGTACCAGACTGGCTGAACTGATCACCCGCGCTTTGGTCAAACCCAAACGGCGGATCGCAACGAAACCCACCTATGGCTCGGTCAAACGTCGGCTTGCTGCGAAAAAGGCCCGAGGCGATGTAAAAACACTGCGGGGCAAAGTGTCCGAAGATTGATCTGGTATCTTGTCGGGGCGTTGATAGTCTGACCTTCAAAAGCTGCAGGAGGGTAACGCCATGAGACTGGATGGAAAAACCGCAATCGTAACCGGTGGCGCATCCGGGTTCGGCGCAGGGATTGTACAAAAATTTCTGGACGAAGGCGCGCGCGTGATGATTGCGGATGTCAATGGCGAAGCGGCGCTGGATCTTGCGAACTCTCTCGGTGAACGGGCGATTGGACATCAGGTCGACGTCGCAGACGGGGCTTCGGTTCAAACCATGGCTGAGGTTGCGCAGGATCAGTTCAGAGATCTCGACATTCTTGTTAACAATGCGGGCGTCACGCATTTGCCAACCCCGCTTGAGGATGTCAACGAAGAGGAATTCGACCGTGTCTTCAACGTTAATATGAAATCGGTCTACCTAACTGCGCGTGCTTTTGTCCCGGCGATGAAAGCGCGCCGGGCAGGGGCAATCCTGAATGTGGCCTCTACGGCTGGGTTGTCTCCGCGCCCCAACCTGAATTGGTACAACGCCTCCAAAGGCTGGATGATTACGGCAACCAAGACCATGGCTGTGGAACTCGCCCCGACCGGTGTGCGTGTGAACGCCATCTGCCCCGTGGCCGGAGAAACGCCGCTGCTGAAATCCTTCATGGGCGAAGACACGCCCGAGATTCGCGCCAAGTTCCTTTCGACCATCCCACTGGGCCGTTTTTCCACGCCGGAAGACATGGCAAACGCCGCTTGTTTCTTGTGCTCGGACGAGGCCAGCATGATCACCGGCACAGCACTCGAGGTCGACGGAGGCCGCTGCATCTGATCTGCTCTTCATCTTTTCAGAAATTCTCTCGCCGAAGGCAGCGCACCTATGCGCTTCCCGGCCTCAACTTCGAAGGAAAAATGACGCCTGGACCCAAAAACCTGATCACCGATATCCCTGGCCTGATGGTCGGCAACGCGCAGGACGACGCGCTGAAATCCGGCACGACCGTCTTGACGGCTCAGGCCCCGTTCGTGGCTTCGGTCCACGTGATGGGAGGGGCGCCCGGGACGCGTGAGACCGACCTTCTGGCGGCGGACAAAACGGTGACGCATGTCGATGCGATCGCATTGTCTGGCGGTTCGGCATTTGGGCTGGACGCCTGTTCCGGTGTCTCGGACGGGCTCCGTGAAAGGGGCCGGGGTTTTCCGGTCGGCGACATTAGTGTGCCCATTGTGCCGGGGGCGATCCTGTTCGATCTGCTCAACGGAGGTGATAAAAACTGGGATCAAAACCCATACCGCACCTTGGGTCGCGCCGCGTTCGAGGCTGCGTCGGATCGGTTCGATCTCGGCACTGATGGCGCAGGCACCGGCGCTTTGGCCGCCATGCAAAAGGGCGGGCTGGGCTCTGCTTCGTTTGTTCTGGAAAGTGGCATCACTGTTGGCGCGCTGGTTGCCGCCAATCCGCTGGGTAGTGTAACCACACCCGGAGATCGGCATTTCTGGGCGGCACCGTTTGAAATTGGCGACGAGTTTGGCGGTTTAGGGCCTGATCCCGCCGCTGGTCTTGGGCTTCCACAGCCCAGCCGTAAGGCCCAGGCGATGAAACCGGCAGACCCCACCAAGACAAATACGACCATCGCCGTCGTGGCAACAGATGCTGCCCTGACCAAGTCCCAATGCCAGAGGGTGGCCGTTGCCGCGCATGATGGGATCGCGCGCGCCATCGTGCCGGCTCACACACCCGGTGATGGCGATCTGGTGTTTGCAGCCAGCGTTGGTGCCCGGCCCATAGCGAACAGAGCTGAGCTTGGGGTCATCGGCAACGCAGCGTCGCTGTGTCTGGCGCGGGCGATCGCCCGGGCGGTGTATCTGGCGACACCGGCAGCGGGCGACCTTTTGCCCTGCTGGTCCGGGGTACATGACAAAAGTTAAGGACAGCCTATTTGTCGCAGTGGCACAGTAAACCCGCGCGGCAATCTGCGCGTTGACTCTTTTTTGCGCCGAAGGTCCATTCGGTGCAGCCAATTTGTATCGGAGCACAAGCTATGAATCGCATCCTCGCTACTGCAATCGTCGGCCTTTTGGCCCTGCCCGCCTATGCAGAAGGCGATGCCGAAGCCGGCAAGAAAACCTTCAACAAATGCAAGTCCTGCCACTTGATCGCCGACCCCGAAGGCGAGGTGATCGTCAAAGGCGGAAAGACCGGCCCTAACCTGTATGGCGTCGATGGCCGCACGGCTGGGACATATGAGGGCTTCAAATACGGTGACAGCATTGTCGCCGCAGGCGAGAAAGGTCTGGTTTGGGACGAAGCGACCTTTGTCGAGTACTCGCAGGATCCCAAGGCATTCCTGAAATCCTATCTGGATGACACCGCCGCCAAGTCGAAAATGACGTTCAAGCTGAAAAAAGGTGCTGAAGACGTCTATGCCTATATCGTCAGCGTTTCAGGCGAATAAGCCCTGACACAAAGTGTGACGCACAAGGACCAAAGGCCGCAGCCCCTGCGGCCTTTGGTGCGATTGATACCCGAGTAAATAGAAGCCACTTTGCTATTCAACGAGAGAATTCAAAAACTCGTCGCACAGCCAGCCCATTCAGAAGGCAGCTAAACCCAAATCAGCGCCCGGCAGACGGACTGGCAGCAGGAGAGGACAGATGGGAATCATGATCCCGGCTTGGGTTGATGGCGAATTGACCCCCGTAGACAAGCTGGAAGCGCATGAAAAAGGGCTCAAGCACAAGGCTGTGTCCGTGTTTGTTGTGCGCGGTACAGAGATTTTGTTGCAACGTCGCGCAATGGGCAAGTACCACACGCCGGGTCTGTGGGCGAATACCTGTTGCACGCATCCGGAATGGGATGAAAGCTCGTCCACTTGTGCCGTGCGGCGCCTGCGCGAAGAACTTGGAATCACCGGTCTCTATCCTGAATACCGGCACCGTCTGGAGTACCATGCGGATGTGGGCAACAACATGGTGGAGAACGAGGTTGTCGATGTCTTTCTGGCCCATGTCCGCGGCCCACTGAAAATTGAGCCTAACCCGGACGAAGTCATGGAAATTCGCTGGATCGACTATCACGACCTTCTGGCCGAAGTGACCCGCCATCCGGACCGGTTCACGCCGTGGCTCAAGATCTATCTGCACAACTATGCCGATACGATTTTTGGCCCCGATCTGATCATTTCGGCTAAATCCTGACCTTTCGGAAAAACCCTGCCTTGCAAGGACGGCTCAAGCCGCCTAAATCAACGCGTCATGGCCAAACAAAAGACAGACCCAAATTACAAGGTAATCGCCGAAAACCGGCGCGCCCGCTTCGATTATGCGATCGAAGAGGATATCGAATGCGGTATTGTTCTGGAAGGGTCCGAGGTAAAGTCCCTGCGTACCGGTGGCTCGAACATCGCCGAAAGCTATGCTTCGGTCGATGATGGCGAACTGTGGCTGATCAACTGCTACATCGCACCTTACGAACAGGCCAAAGTGTTCAAGCACGAAGAGCGTCGCCGTCGCAAGCTGCTGGTATCACGCAAGGAATTGTCCAACCTCTGGAATGCGACCCAGCGCAAAGGTATGACGCTGGTGCCGCTGGTTCTGTATTTCAACCATAAGGGCCGGGCCAAGCTGAAGATCGGGATCGCCAAAGGCAAGAAAATCCACGACAAGCGGGAAACGCAAGCCAAGCGGGATTGGTCACGGCAGAAACAGCGGCTGTTGAAAGATCACAGCTAAACGCAGGGCGAAGCGTTAATCGTCGCGTCCAGGTTCGTTTGGATTGCTTGAGAACAGCGCGATCTTGTTACCTTGGGGGTCGCGCAGGTAGCCGACATAAAAGTTGGCTCCGTAATTGGCGCGAAAGCCCGGTGGGCCCTCGTCGGACCCTCCAGCGGCAAGTGCTGCGGCATGAAGATCCCGGACTTGCTGCTGGGTTTGTGCCTCAAAAGCGACCATGGATCCGTTTCCAGCCGAAGCAGGACCCCCGTCGAAGGTCGGTTTCACGTAGAAATCGGGCAGCACCGGGGACTGGCCCGGGTCCACGGGCAAGGCAAAACTTAACCCCTCGGGCCCTTCTTCAAGTTCGAAACCCAGCGCAGGCAAAAACGCCGTGTAAAACCGTTTTGCGCGCGCCATGTCATCGACGCCAACAGTGACATAGGCAATCATGTTTCGCCTTCCTGTCCGAGCGTTTTGGAATCTCTGTCCCAAAGTTTAGGTCAGCTTCGACTTGGGCTCAATAAACGCCTTGCCTCAGAACGCCATCGCCGACTGCACCGCGCGTTGCCAGCGTTTATAAATGGCGTCGCGTTCATCCTGTGCCGTATCTGGTTCAAAGCGACGATCCAGCTGCCACGTTTCTGCAAATCCGCTCTGATCGGGATACACACCGGCCTTCATCCCGGCCAGCCACGCCGCGCCTAGCGCGGTCGTTTCCTGCATCACGGGACGATCCACCGGCGCGCCCAAGCAGTTCGACAAGCCTTGCATGGTCCAGTCAGACGCGCTCATCCCGCCATCGACGCGCAGAATGACATCGGCGTCAGCCCCCCAATCACCCTGCATGGCGTGCCAAAGATCACGTGTCTGAAAGGCAATGCTTTCCAGTGTGGCGCGTGCGATCTCGGCCCGGCCCGAGCCGCGGGTCAGCCCGAACATCGCGCCGCGGCAATCGGGTTTCCAATAGGGCGCGCCCAATCCGGTAAATGCGGGCACCAGAATGACATGTTGGTTCGGATCTGCCTGAGCGGCGAGATCGCCGCTTTGAGGGGCCGAGTCGATGATCTGCAACGCGTCGCGCAACCACTGCACGGCCGCCCCTGCGATAAAGATCGATCCTTCCAGCGCATAAGTGCGTTGACCGTCCAACTGATAGGCAATCGTAGTCAGCAGTCGGTTTTTCGATACAACCGGCTGTGCGCCCGTGTTTAGTAGCGCAAAACAGCCCGTTCCATAGGTCGATTTCATCATACCAGGTTGGAAACAGGCCTGCCCGATCGTGGCCGCTTGCTGGTCGCCTGCAACGCCCAGTATAGGAATACTTCCTCCAAGCATTGTGGTGGTGCCGAAATCCGATGCGCAATCCCGCACTTCGGGCAAGAGGTTCAGGGGCACATCAAGCAGATCGCAGATCTCGTCGCTCCATGCGCCCTTATGGATGTCGAACAGCAAGGTACGGGCGGCGTTGGTGGCATCGGTGGCATGAACGCGGCCTTCAGTCAGCCGCCAGATTAGGAAACTGTCTATCGTGCCGAACAATAGTTCTCCGGCTTCGGCCCTCTCACGCGCACCAGAGACGTTATCCAGCAACCATTTGACCTTGGTGCCCGAGAAATACGGGTCCAGCAACAAGCCGGTCTGGGCAGTGACGTCATCCTCGCACCCTGCTTGTTTGAAGCGGGCACAGATGTCGGCGGTGCGGCGGTCCTGCCAGACGATGGCGTTGTGGATGGCTTTGCCGGTTTGTTTGTCCCAGACGACCGTAGTTTCTCGCTGGTTGGTGATGCCGATACCGGCGATTTGATCGACTGAAACGCCGGTGGTTTCAATCACTTCGCGGCACACGTGCATTACGCTGGACCAGATATCCTCGAGGTCATGTTCAACCCAGCCTTCCTGCGGGAAGTGCTGGGGGAACTCTTGCTGTGCGGTGCCTACAGGCTGCATGTGCGCATCAAACAGAATGGCGCGCGAGGATGTCGTGCCCTGATCGATTGCCAGAATATAGGTCATGTCCGCTCTCCCCCGGTCTTGTTTGACGGGACTTTAGCGCGAACAACGGCGCAGGGGCCAGAGCAGAAATCAGACCGGATTGACCGGGATATTGTCGATCAATCGAACCCCATCGGCCCAGGCGGTAACGAACAAACGGGCGGGCTTGCTGGCTTTGGACAGGTTTTCCAAAGTCTCGGCACAGCGAAGATCAATATATTCGATTTCGGAAAACCCTGCTTGCAATAAGTTTTCCTTCGCCTCCTGCGCCAGCGGGGCAAAGCCTTTTCCCGCAGCCAGACCGTCAGCCACGTGTTGCATGACATCGTTCAATCGTTCTGCAACTCTCAACCCATCGGGGGAAAGCAGAAGGTTGCGAGACGACATCGCCAGGCCCGAAGGTTCGCGCACGGTTGAGCAGCCTATCACCTCGATTGGGATGTCCAAATCGCGGGCCATGCGGCGGACCACCAACAGCTGTTGATAATCTTTTTCCCCGAAATAGGCTCGATCTGCTTGGGTTTGCAGAAACAGTTTGGCGACAACGGTGGCGACCCCCTCGAAATGTCCCGGACGGAAGGGGCCTTCCATCATGTCCGTCAGGCCAGCAACCGAAACCGTGGTCGAAAAACCATCAGGATAAACTTCCTGCGGGTCCGGCACATAGATCGCGTCCACCCCATCGGGGGCCAGTTTCTTGGCGTCCTCATGTTCGGTGCGGGGGTAATTGGCCAGATCTTCGGGGTTGTTGAACTGCTTGGGGTTCACAAAGATGGTCACGATGACCCGGTCGCAACCTTCTTTCGCGGCCTGTGCCAGTGACAAATGTCCTTCGTGCAGCGCACCCATGGTCGGAACAACGCCGATAGTCTCTCCGTTCCTGTGCCATTCGTTGGTTTTGGTGCGCAACTCGGCCAGAGAACGCAAAATCGGTGCAGTCATGCCTTAGGTCCTTTGGTCGGAGTCTGGTCGGCAAAGACATGTTCGTCTGCCGGGAAGGTCCGTGTGCGCACTTCGGCGGCGTATTCTGCAATGGCTGCTTCGGCCAACGGGCCCAGCTCGGCATAGCGTTTGACGAATTTGGGTTTGAAGGCGGTGAAAAAGCCGACCATGTCGTCCACGACCAGAATCTGCCCGTCACAGCCTGCAGAAGCACCGATGCCGATGGTCGGGATCGCGATCTCTTCGGTGATCTGGTCAGCCAGACCTTGCGGAACTTTCTCCAGAACAACTGAAAACGCACCAGCCGTGGCCACGGCGCGGGCATCTGCCAAGACAGTTTCTGCCTGATCGTCACGGCCCTGCACCTTGTAACCGCCCAGAGTGTTGATTGATTGCGGGGTCAGACCGATATGGGCCATCACCGGGATGCCGCGCTTGACCAGAAAGCGGATGGTTTCGGCCATTTCAACGCCACCTTCCAGCTTCACAGCCCCGGCGCCGGTTTCCGCCATAAGCCGCGCCGCGTTGCGGAAAGCATCGGCAGGAGAATGCTCGTAGCTGCCAAAGGGCATGTCGATGACCATCATTGCCCTATCCAGACCACGCGACACCGCCTGACCGTGCAGGATCATCATCTCCATCGTGACGCCAAGCGTGGATTCAAGCCCGTGCAGCACCATGCCAACACTGTCGCCCACCAGAACAAAGTCGCAGTGCGCATCCATCAGGCGCGCCATAGGCGTGGTGTAGGCGGTCAGCGAGACCAGAGGCACGCCGCCTTTTCGGGCGCGAATATCCTCGGCGTTCAGGGCTTTCTTGCGGGCGGTTGCGCTCATGGGTCGCTCCTGCAGGTATTATGTTGCAGTGCGGCATAGCAGATCGGAAGGGGTCGAAGAAACCCCGGTTGCGCGAACATTCCCTTGATTGACCTCAGGTTTACAGGAAGACTGTCAGTAAAACGACCCTGAAAACAAGGGCACAACCAGTTTCAGTAGGGAGAGTTCACATGACAAAATTCATGTTCCGGACATTTGCATCGACCCTGGCCGTGGGGGCCAGTCTGCTTGCCACGCAAGCTCTGGCCAAGTCCGACATCACCATCGCGATGCAGCTTGAACCCCCGCATCTGGACCCCACCAGTGCTGCTGCGCAGGCCATCGACTCGGTGGTTTACACCAATATCTTCGAAGGTCTTACCCGCTTTATGGGCGACGGCTCGGTCGTGCCCGGCCTGGCTGAAAGCTGGGAGATTTCTGAAGATGGTACGGTGTATACCTTCAAGCTGCGTGATGGTGTGACGTTCCATGACGGCACAACCATGGATGCCGAGGACGTCAAGTTCACGCTTGGCCGAGCTACCGCCGAAGACAGCGCGAACGCACAGAAGGCGCTGTTTGCCGGGATCGAAAGTGTCGAAGTGTTAGACCCGCTGACCGTCAAAGTCACTCTGTCAGAACCGAATGGTAATTTTCCGTTCAATCTGGCCTGGGGGGATGCGGTCATCGTTGCGCCCGACAGTATCGAAAACATCAAGACCAACCCGATCGGCACCGGGGCCTTCTCCTTTGACAACTGGGTTCAGGGGGACAGCATCACTTTGAACCGAAACCCCAATTATTGGGGCGATCAGCCCGCGTTAGAGACTGCGACTTTCAAGTTCATCTCGGATCCGACCGCCGCTTTTGCCGCCATGATGGCCGAGGATGTGGACGTATTTGATAACTTCCCCGCGCCGGAAAACCTGCCGCAGTTCGATGCAGATCCACGTTTTCAGGTTCTGGTCGGTACAACTGAAGGGGAAACGATCCTGTCCACCAACAACAAACAGTCTCCGTTTGACGATATCCTTGTCCGGCAGGCCGTGGCTCATGCCATCGACCGACAAGCGATTATTGACGGGGCAATGTTTGGCTATGGCACGCCGATTGGCACTCATTTCGCGCCGCACCATCCGGCTTATGTCGATCTGACCGGCGAATCCGCCTATGACCCTGAACAGGCCAAGGCGTTGCTGGCCGAGGCGGGGTTTGAAAACGGGTTTGAAACCACACTTCACCTGCCGCCGCCTTCATACGCCCGTCGGGGAGGTGAGATTGTTGCCGCGCAACTGGCCGAGGTCGGCATCACGGCCGAGATCATCAATGTCGAATGGGCGCAATGGCTGGAATCGGTGTTCAGGGGCAAGGATTTTGGTCTGACGATTGTCAGCCATACCGAACCCATGGACATCGGAATTTATGCCCGGCCCGACTATTACTTCCAATATGAAAGCACTGATTTTCAGGCGCTGATGGATACTCTTAACGCCACCACCGACCCCGATGAACGCAGCCGCTTGTTGGGTGAGGCGCAGCGTCTGATCTCAACCGACTACGTGAACGGCTATCTGTTCCAATTGGCCAAGCTGGGCGTCGCAAAGGCCGGTGTGCACGGATTGTGGGCAAACGCCCCCACAGCGGCAATCGACCTGACCCAGATCAGCTGGTCTGAATAATGTCTATACCGGGGTAGTCTGATGCGGCCCCGGCCCCACGCTCTTTTCGGATGTCTGTTGTTATGTTCTTTTCTCGTGTTTTGTGTTTTCTTTTCTTGGGCCTTTGCCTTTCGTCGATCGCACCGGACAAGGCCATGGCACAAAACGTGTTGGGCGGACGGCTGGATGCGCTGACCGGCACACCAGAGAACCCGCTTGAGGTTGGCATAGGTATCCGCATCGACCAGATCACCAGCGTCGATCAAAAGGCCGAAAACTACGGTGCTGTTGTGGTTTTGCGCGTAGAGTGGACGGATCCCGCGCTCGCGTTTGATCGTGCTGAGATCGGGCGCGATATCCGGGTTTTTAACCCGCCGAATCTTGCGGATCATGCCGCCGACATCGGCACCATTTTGCCTGCCTTTGTCATCCACAACCAGCAATCCAACAAATGGATCCACGAATCCGCGGCGTCCCTGCGGTATGATGGGCGCGTCGTTTATGTTGAGAAATCCTCGCTGACGTTGCAGGCACCGCATTTTGACTTCCGAAAATACCCGTTCGACACACAGGAGTTTCATTTCGAGGTCGTATCAATCTTCCCCTCTGACTACGTGACGTACCGCCCGCTTGAGGACTATTCGGGACTTGGCGATCTGTTGGGGGAAGAAGAGTGGATTTTGGGCAATGCACGTCTGGAAGCGTCCGAGGTCACAGGCTTATCAGGCAGACAAAGCGATCAAGTCGCGCTTGTTTTCGAAGGCAACCGACACCTGACCTATTACGTCATTCGGGTTTTTCTACCGATGCTCGTTCTGATTTCCGTTGGCTGGGCGCTGTTCTTCCTGGATGAGTACCGCCGCCGGATCGAGATTGCGGGCGGCAATCTGCTGGTCTTTGTTGCATTCAACTGGGCGATCTCTGCTGACCTGCCAAAGCTCGGCTATCTGACCTTTCTGGATTTTGTTCTTCAGTGCATGTTCCTGATGACCGGGGCATTGATCGTGTTCAATGTTGCACTGCGAAAACTCAAAGTTTCCGGGAAAGAAGGAGCGGCGCGGACGCTGGACAATTATGCGATCAAGTGGATCTATCCGTTGGGCTATGCCGCAATCGTGGCCTACGCGGTTTTCGCCTATCTTCTGGTGCCTTAGGTGCTAGACCCGCGCCTGATGTGACCCTAACGTGGTGCCAATGCTCCGCTATGCCCTTAAACGCCTGATTTCGCTGCTGATCAGCCTGGCTGTAGCCTCGGTCGTCATCTTCGCGGTGATCGAGGTCGCACCGGGCGATCCGGCGTCGTTCATGCTGGGCGTCAACGCGCAAGAAGATACCCTTGCCGCATTGCGAGCCGAGCTGGGCCTGGACGGGTCAAAGATGCAGCGGTATCTCAACTGGGTCGGCGGGATGCTGGTGGGGGATTTCGGCACCTCCTACACGTACCGTACGCCGGTGTCCCAGATGATTGCAGACCGGCTTTGGGTGTCGCTGCCGCTGGCACTTTATGCGCTGACCCTGTCTACGGTGATTGCGTTTCCCGCCGGGATCTACGCTGCTGCCCGCCGAGGCAAACCGGGCGACCTGGCGGTAATGGGTTCCACGCAGTTGGGCATTGCCGTCCCCAATTTCTGGTTTGCGATGATGCTTGTGCTGATCTTCGCCATCAACTTGCGTTGGTTCAATGCGGGTGGGTTTGTCGGTTGGAGCAACGGGATGTGGGCCGGATTGCATTCGCTGACCCTGCCCGCAATAGCACTGGCCCTGCCACAGGCGGCGATTCTTGCGCGTGTGATGCGGTCGGCCTTGCTGGATATTCTGGGCGAGGATTTCATGCGTACCGCCCGGGCCAAGGGCTTGTCCCGCCGTCAGGCACTTTGGCGGCACGGGGTGCGAAATGCGCTGATTCCGGTGTTGACCATCATCGGCTTGCAGTTTTCCTTCCTGCTGGCCGGGTCGATCATCATCGAACAGGTGTTTTACCTGCCCGGCCTCGGGCGATTGGTGTTTCAGGCGATCTCGGCCCGCGACCTGATCGTTGTTGAATCGGTGGTCATGTTGCTGGTCTTTGCCGTGATCACAGTGAACTTTCTGGTCGATCTGGCTTATGCCGCCGTTGACCCAAGGCTGAGGAGCAGGACATGAGCCGTAACCTGTTTCTGGGTGCCTTTTTGTCTTCACTGGTGGTTTTGGCCGCGCTGATTTCGTTTGTCTGGACCCCCTATGACTACGCGGCACTGAGCATTCCAGAGAAGCTTCAGCCCCCAAATGCGCAGCACTGGTTCGGTACGGATCACTTCGGGCGCGACATGTTCTCGATGATCATGGTCGGCGCGCGTACGTCAATCGCGGTGGCCTTGGTGGCCGTGGGGATTGGTATGGCGCTGGGTGTACCCCTTGGTCTGACAGCGGCGGCGCGTAAAGGGTCGTGGCTGGATGAGGTGATCATGCGCGGCAACGATCTGGTCTTTGCCTTCCCCTCGCTGGTTATAGCGATCCTGATCACCGCCGTGTTTGGCGCCGGAGCGATCAACGCCATCATTGCCATCGGTATCTTCAACATTCCCGTTTTTGCCCGCATCACCCGAGGCGCCGCTTTGTCGCTTTGGGAGCGCGAGTTCATCCTTGCCGCCCGCGTGTCTGGCAAGGGCGCGGCGCGGATATCGGCCGAACACATCCTTCCCAATGTCGCTAACCTGCTGATCGTGCAGGGCACAATCCAGTTCAGCTTGGGAATTTTAGCCGAGGCCGGTCTGTCATACGTCGGTCTGGGGGCACAGCCGCCTACGCCCAGTTGGGGCAGAATGCTGGCGGATGCGCAGACAATGGTTAGTTTTGCCCCGCATTTGGCTCTGATTCCGGGCGTGGCGATCATCGTCACGGTGCTGGGCCTGAACCTGCTGGGCGACGGATTGCGTGATTGGCTGGATCCCCGGATCAGGGTGGCGCGGGCATGACTTTGTTGCGCATCAAGAACCTTTCACTGTCGATCCATGGGGCTCCGATCCTGAAACACGTCAACCTGTCCATTGATCACGGTCAGATCGTGGCGGTAACGGGTGAGAGCGGCTCGGGTAAATCCATGGCGGCCTTGGCGGTGATGCAGCTGCTTCCGAACGGTGCAGAGGTGGACGGTTCGATCCAACTGGACGGTGCAGGTCTGCTGACCCGGTCAGAGGCCCAGATGTGCGCCCTGCGCGGTGCATCCATCGGGATGGTGTTTCAGGAGCCGATGACAGCGCTCAACCCCGTGAAGACCGTCGGCGATCAGGTTATGGAAACGATCCTGATCCACAAGGCGATGCCTCCGGCCCAGGCCCGTACACGTGCGCAAGAGGTGCTGGCCCGCGTTGGTCTTCCTGCGGATCGGTTCCCTCTGTCCCGCTATCCGCATGAATTGTCCGGCGGGCAGCGCCAGCGTGTGGTGATTGCAATGGCCATCGCCCTGCGACCCAAGCTGTTGATTGCAGATGAGCCGACAACGGCGCTGGATGTTACCACGCAGGCTCAGATTCTTGATCTGCTCAAGGGGTTGGTGCGCGAATATGACATGGGTCTGCTGATGATCACCCATGATCTGGCTGTGGTCGCAGATATGGCCGACCAAATCACTGTTATGCGACACGGGGAAGTGGTCGAAAGCGCTGCGACCAACGATCTGTTGCACAACATGCAGCATCCCTACACCCGCATGCTGTTTGAGGCATCCGACCATCAGGTCACACTGCCGGAACCACCAGAGCCTCTCCCGCTGCTGGAGGTGAGCCAGGTTGTGCGGGAATACCGCCTGCCTCGGACGGGTATGTTTGACAGGCCGCGTCACCACCGGGCAGTGGATGGCGTAAGCTTCACCCTCAACCGAGGAGAACGTTTAGGGTTGGTGGGCGAATCTGGTTGCGGTAAATCGACCCTAACACGGGCTATTTTGGGGCTGGAAGAGGTGCAATCCGGTCAGATTCGCCTGGACGGGCAGCCAGTGTTCACCGGCCACAATCCCAATCTTGCCGTGCGTAGAAAGATGCAGGTGGTGTTTCAGGACCCCTTTGGCAGCTTCAATCCCCGCCACCGCGTCGCGCGCCTGATCACTGAACCCTTCCATCTGCTGGATACCCCACCAACCGGATCGGGCCGTCAAGATCGGATTGCTGAGACGTTGAAAGCGGTCGGCCTCAGCCCGGATGACGCTGGCAAGTACATTCATGAGTTCTCGGGCGGGCAGCGCCAGCGGATCGCAATCGCGCGGGCGCTGATCATCCGGCCTGAATTGATCCTGTTTGACGAAGCTGTATCGGCGCTGGACGTGTCGGTCCGAGCGCAAATTCTCGATCTGTTGGCTGAGCTTTGCGAAGCTTACGACTTGACCTATCTGTTCATCAGCCATGACCTGAGCGTCGTGCGCACGGTCACCGATCGCGTGTTGGTTATGCAGTCCGGTCGGATCGTTGAACAGGGCGCGACCGATCAGGTCTTTACGACACCAAAACACCCCTACACACAAACCCTGATCGCAGCCGCACCCCGATTGCCAGAGCTTGGGAAGGTACCGGCCTGAAATCATTGATTAGAGCCTGAAATGGAGGCGAAATTGACCCAGAAAATATGGTTCGACCCCACTCTTTGCCTGATTGAGGGGCGTTGGAAGCCAGCAACCTCGGGTGACACCGTGCCCCTCATCAACCCCTCGGACGGGACCGAAATCTGTCGGATCGCGCGTGGCTCGGAGTCAGATGTCGACGCCGCAGTTGCAGCGGCCCAAAGCGCATTGCAGGGTGATTGGGGGCGTAAAACAGCGCTTGAGCGGGGTCGCATTCTGACGAGGCTGGGTCAGCTGGTGCTGGAGCGGGTCGACGATCTAGCGCAGCTTGAGGCGATGGACGTGGGCAAACCGCTGACGCAGGCCCGGGCTGATGCTGTCGCGCTGGCACGGTATTGCGAGTTCTATGGCGGTGCGGCGGATAAGGTGATGGGAGAGACCATCCCCTATCTTGATGGCTACACCGTCTACACGTTGCGCGAACCGCATGGGGTAACGGGCCATATTGTACCCTGGAACTATCCGATGCAGATCATCGGCCGTTCAGTCGGCGCTGCGCTGGCCATGGGCAACGCCTGCGTTCTGAAACCTGCGGAAGAGGCCTGTTTGACGGCACTGGCCTTTGCTCATCTGGCGCAACTGGCCGGACTGCCTGCCGGTGCGTTAAATGTCGTGCCGGGTCTGGGGGGCGAGGCAGGTGCTGCGCTGTCCGGACACCCGGGGGTCAACCATATCTCGTTCACCGGATCGGTTACCTCGGGGGCGTTGGTGCAGCAGGCTGCGGGGCGCAACGTGGTGCCCGTGACGCTGGAACTGGGTGGGAAGTCCCCGCAACTGGTCTTTGACGACGCCGATCTGGAAGCGGCGCTGCCATTTCTGGTGAACGCGGGTATCCAGAATGCAGGGCAAACCTGTTCCGCCTCATCCCGCATACTGGTGCAGCGTGGGGTGTATGATCAGGTCAAATCCCGCATGTCCGAAGCTTATGGACAGCTTACTGTCGGACCCGCAATGCAGGATCTGCGCGTTGGGCCGTTGATCTCGGACCGGCAAAAGCAGATCGTAAACGGTTTTCTGGACAAAGGCGCAGATCTGGCCATTGTTGCGCAGGGACAGATCGTGAGTGAAGCGCCCGAGACAGGTGCCTATGTCCGGCCTACCTTGTTTGCAGATGTACCGCCCGATCACGTACTGGCGCGGGACGAGATTTTTGGTCCGGTTCAGGTTCTGATCCCGTTTGACACCGAAGAACAGGCCCTAACCATGGCAAACAGCACAGAATATGGCTTGGTCGCCAGCATCTGGACGCGCGACGGGGCCCGGCAGATGCGGGTGGCGAAGGTGCTGCATTCGGGTCAGGTTTTTATCAACAACTATGGTGCAGGTGGTGGGGTTGAACTGCCCTTTGGTGGTGTTGGAAAATCCGGCCACGGTCGTGAGAAAGGGTTTGAGGCGCTGTACGGCTTTTCACAGCTAAAGACGGTCGCCGCCTTTCACGGTTAAACCACGACCTTGATCGATTCTTGCGCGCCCACTCTGAACACCCGCTTATAGCGCTCGATCTGATCTTTCGGTCCCATCGCTTTTTCCGGATTGTCCGACAGTTTAACTGTTGGGCGTCCGTTGGCGGATACCGCTTTACAGACCAATGAGAATGGTGCCAGCGCGTCATTGGGAACCAGACCGCGAAAATCGTTGGTCAGCAAAGTTCCCCAACCGAAGGAAATACTGGCGCGGCCTGCGAATTGGGTGTGCAGCTCCTGAATTTTCTCGACGTCCAACCCATCCGAAAAAATAATTCGCTTTTGTGTCGGATCTTCTCCGCGTGACTTCCACCACTGGATGGCGACTTCGGCCCCCGCCGCGGGATCGCCGCTGTCAATGCGAATGCCGGTCCATCCGGCCAGCCAATCGGGTGCATTGTCCAAAAAGCCGTTGGTGCCGTAAGTATCGGGCAGAATGATGCGCAGGTTGCCGTCATGTTCATCATGCCAATCGCTGAGCACGTCATAAGGAGCTTGCGCCAGCTCTGCGTCGGTGTCGGCCAACGCGGAATAAACCATGGGCAACTCATGTGCGTTGGTGCCAATGGCTTCGACCTCGCGCCGCATGGCGATCAGGCAGTTTGACGTGCCGGTAAACGACGCGCCCAAGCCTTCGATCATCGCTTGCACGCACCAATCCTGCCACAAAAAGGAATGCCGCCGTCGCGTTCCAAAATCGGCGATGGTCAAGCCTTCGACCGACCTCAGCTTTTCGATCTTTTCCCAGACGCGCGTCATCGCGCGGGCATAGAGCACCTGCAATGCGAACCGACGCATGTCGTTCAGAACGGCGCGCGAGCGCAGCTCCATCAGCACCGCCAGTGCGGGGATTTCCCACAGCATGACCTCGTGCCACTTGCCTTCAAAGGTCAGCTCATACTGATCGCCCTTGCGCTCCAGATGGTACGGCGGCAAGCGCATGTTCTCGAACCATTCCATGAAATCCGAGCGGAACATCTGACGTTTGCCGTAGAACATGTTGCCGCGCAGCCAGGTGCTTTCCCCGCGGCTCAGGCTGAGTGATCGGATGTGATCCAACTGTTCCCGCAACTCGCCTTCGTCGATCAATTGGGCCAATGGCACGTGATTCGACCGGTTAATCAGGGAAAACACTACGTTTGTTTGGGGCTTGTTTCGAAACACTGACTGACACATCAGCAGTTTGTAGAAATCTGTGTCGATCAAAGACCGGACAATCGGGTCAATCTTCCATTTGTGATTGTATACACGGGTCGCGATGTCGACCATGGGGAACTCCTGCGATTTCCGTATTTAGATCAATCGACAACGGGAATGGCAAGAGTCGCTGATTTGGTGACAATGCCAGTATGACGTCACAATACCGGCATATTGTGCATTGTTTTCGCGAGTTAGTGATAAGAGGGGATGGAAATACGGAACTGAGTTTGTGAATGAGTCTCGAGTACGATTTTGATATTGTTAACGTAGCATTGGACGATTCTGACCCCGCAAAGCCGGGGGCTCAGATGGATGGGGGCAGTCAGGTGCATGCGGTTTTTCGCGACATTAGAACTGCGGACGCTTTGCGGGGTACGTCACCGAAAATCCGCAAGATGTTTCTGGATGCCGGGTTCAGCCTCGAGTCGCGCAACAGCGGCATTGTGCCGGGCGTTTTTCCGGCAGAGGACCAAATCGATCGGGTGCGGATTCTCCGGTCACTGTTTGCCAATGTAAAAAACCGTGGGGTTCAGGGGGAGTATTGCGGTGAGTTCGACCTGATGGATTTCCTGAGCTACGTGCGCACCGCGCAGCCGATGGCCGGGATTGCGCGCGCGCGTCAGACACGCACGCCGCCGCCGCAACCGGCGCAGCCCAGCCCGGACCGGCGGACCGTATCGGGCCGCATCGGTTTAGCTTTGGGATTGGCGGTTGTTTTGTTTGTGCTTCTTAAGTTGTTGGCCGCAGCCGGGACGGGTCCTTAGGCCAAAGTAACTCCGGCACCGCGCATGGCGTGTTCCGCTGCGACCAGCGATCCGTCCATATCAATTGCGCGGCAGGCATCAATGCGAACGGTGACATCGAACCCCAATCGGGCGGCATCCACAGCTGAATAGTGAACGCAGAAATCGGTCGCCAAACCGGCCATGGTCAAACGGGTGATGCCCCGGTTTTCCAGATACCCCTTCAGGCCCGTGGGCGTTTTGTGGTCGTTCTCAAAAAATGCGCTGTAGCTGTCTATGGCGCTGCGGAATCCTTTGCGCAGGATCAAGTCGCCATCGGTGCGCAGATCGGGGTGAAATGCGACACCTTGTGTACCCTGAACGCAGTGATCGGGCCACAGAACCTGAGGGCCATATGGCATATCGATCAGGTCAAACGGGTTTTTGCCCTTATGCGCGCTGGCGAAAGAAGAATGCCCTGCCGGATGCCAGTCCTGAGTCAGGATCACGGCGTCGAATTCATCCATCATCGCATTGATCGGGGCGACGATTTCATCCCCTCCGGCTACTGCCAGCGCGCCACCGGGGCAGAAATCGTTCTGGACATCGATGACGATCAGGGCGTGGGTCATGGCAGCCTCCTTTAAATACTGTATCGGTAGGGGTCGGGATACAAGGCGTCAATGCACTCTCTTGCGACTTTGGGACTACGAAGGTAAATCGCGCCTATGTATACCATCGCCGCTTTGTACCATTTTACCCGTTTCCCGGATCCAGCCATGTTGCGAGATCCGCTGCTGGAACTGTGTCGCGCGCAATCTGTAACCGGCACATTGCTGCTGGCGCAAGAAGGGATCAACGGCACCATCGCAGGCCCGCGCGCCGGGATCGACGCGATTCTTGCGCATATCCGCGCTTTGCCGGGCTGCGCGGATCTTGAGTGGAAAGAGGCAACCTCGGATCATCCGCCATTTGGCAAGATGAAGGTGCGGCTGAAGAAAGAGATCGTGACCATGGGGCAGCCGGATGTCGATCCGCGCGCCAGCGTTGGCAACTATGTTGAGCCGCAAGACTGGAACGACCTTATCCGCTCGGACGATGTTGTGGTGATCGACACGCGGAACGATTATGAAGTAGCGATTGGCACGTTTGAAGGCGCAATAGACCCTGAAACGGCCAGTTTTCGCGATTTTCCGGTGTGGTGGGAAGACAACAAGGATCGCTTTCACAACAAGCGCGTCGCCATGTTCTGCACCGGGGGTATCCGCTGCGAAAAATCGACCAACTTCCTGCTCGGGCAGGGGGTCGAGGATGTCTATCACCTGAAAGGCGGGATCCTTCGGTATCTGGAAGAGACGCCAGCTGAGGACAGCACCTGGCAAGGCGAGTGTTTCGTGTTCGACAATCGCGTGTCCGTCGGTCATGGTCTTTTGGAAGGGCCGCACATGCTCTGCCATGGTTGCCGCCGCCCGATCTTGCCCGAGGATATGAAACGTCCGGAATACGAACACGGCGTGTCCTGTCACCAATGTATCGATGAGACATCAGAGGCCGACAAAATGCGCTTTCGCGAACGGCAAAAGCAGATCCGGCTGGCGCGTGAACGAGGCGAAACGCATTTTCGGCAGGATTGAATTCGGGTTGCAGGCCCCAGCATTAGGTCAGATGATCACCTGAAGATCAGCTTTTTGGGACTCCCATGTACCGCAAACCCACAACATTGGACGAATGGAAATCGACCCTTCTGGCGGCGTTGGGTCTGGTTCTGGCGAGCTTTCTTGCCTGGTATGGCCTCTCACGCCTGAACGAGGCGACCGCAGGTGACACGATCGGCACAATCGCTTCGGTCGGCTTGCTGATCTGGCTGGTGTCACAGTCCTGGTTTTACATGACCCAAGTGAAATCGCCGCGCAGGCTTTTGTTCCTGATGGGGGTGTCATTCATACAGGTCGTCCCCTTCCTGTTCGCTGCCGTCTATGGCGCCTTTGGATATAACGATCATTGTGTCGTCGGCGCTCAGGGTCCGGGTGATATTCTGTATTTTTCCTATGTAACCTTTACGACGGTTGGGTATGGCGACATGTCCCCAACTGGCCTGTGCCGTGGGCTTGCTGTGTCCGAGGCCGTTACCGGGTACATTCTGCTGGGCATGTTTGTTGCGGCTGCGGTGTCGCTTTATGCACGCAATCACAGCCATGCAGACCCTAAATAGGGTCTATTTGTTGTGATCAATCCAGTTCGACATCATTTGCTTGTCACGGAAACACTCGGATGGGATCGGGCGGCGTTTGCTGCGTGAAATTCGCTCGGCAAAGGCAACTTGTTTGCCTGTCGGGTAATTGTCGAATTGCGACGTACTGTGCGGTTTGTGCGTTGAAATCCAATCAGACAGCAGCTTTCGGTCGCGCTGCGCCTCAACCGGTATTTCCAATGCCGACTTCTCGGCAATCGCGCGGGCATAGCGCATCTGCCGATCAGTCACCGGAAGTAAATGGTAGTCATTGCTGGGCCCGTTCAGGGCAGATTGGTGCGTGTTCTGGGCCATCGGTTTATCCTCTGACTATGTAGAACATAAATAGAACATTACCCAAATATTTCAAGGTTTGTGGGTTAGAACCGGCATGATTCTGCCGTCCGAATGAATTTATTGACTGGTCAATCAATAATCTTTAGGGCCGTTTTCAACGGACTGATTTTCCCGTTCAGGCGGGTGCGAAAAAAAGAGGATTCGGTATGAAGTTTCAGCCCCAAGCCAGCCATTTCATTGACGGCGCTTATGTCGAAGATACGGATGGTGCTGCCCTTGACGTGATCTACCCGGCCACTGGCGAGGTGATCGCACGGTTGCATTCGGCAACGCCTTCAATTGTTGAACAGGCTCTAAACAGCGCGAAAAAGGCGCAGGCGGCCTGGGCTGCTTTGTCTGGTACCGAGCGCGGCCGCATATTGCGCCGTGCCGCCGACATCATGCGCGAACGCAACTTTGACCTGTCGGTTCTGGAAACTCATGACACCGGAAAACCCATCCAGGAAACCACCGTGGCAGATGCCACCTCGGGCGCGGATGCGCTGGAGTATTTTGGTGGATTGGCAGGCAGCCTGACCGGCGAACACATTCCGCTGGGCAGGGGCGATTTTGTCTACACGATCCGCGAGGCTCTGGGCGTCTGCGTCGGGATCGGAGCCTGGAACTACCCCACCCAGATCGCGTGCTGGAAGGGCGCTCCGGCGTTGGCGTGCGGTAACTCAATGGTGTTCAAACCTTCGGAATCAACTCCTTTATCCGCATTGAAAGTTGCCGAAATTCTGATCGAGGCCGGCGCGCCTAAAGGTGTTTACAACGTGATCCAGGGGTATGGAGATGTAGGCGCTTCGCTGGTCACTGATCCGCGCGTTGCCAAAGTCTCGCTGACTGGTTCCGTTCCAACGGGTCGCAAGGTCTATGCCGCGGCAGCCGAGGGCATGAAACACGTCACCATGGAATTGGGCGGTAAATCCCCGATGATCGTGTTTGACGACGCCGATATCGAAAACGCGGTTTCGGGCGCGATTTTGGGCAACTTCTATTCATCGGGCCAGGTCTGTTCCAACGGCACCCGCGTGTTTGTGCAAAAGGCTATCAAAGAAGCTTTCCTCAAACGCCTGTCCGAACGTCTGGCCAACGCCAAAATCGGCGACCCCATGGACGAGGAAGTCAGCTTTGGTCCGATGGTCAGCGAAAATCAGATGAATATCGCGCTGGGCTATATCGAAAAAGGTAAGGCCGAGGGCGCGCGTCTTGTCCATGGCGGTGCGCGGATCGATGGCGAAGGGTTCTACATGCAACCTACAGTCTTTGCTGACGTGACCGACAACATGACTATCGCGCGTGAAGAAATCTTTGGCCCGGTCATGTCAGTCCTGGACTTTGACACCGAAGAAGAGGTCATGGCCCGCGCCAACGATACCGAATTTGGTCTGGCTGCCGGTGTCTTCACCAGCGATCTGACGCGCGCACACCGCGTGGTTGCCGGGTTCGAGGCGGGTACTTGCTATATCAACACCTACAACCTTGCCCCGGTCGAAGCCCCGTTTGGCGGATCGAAAATGTCAGGTGTGGGGCGCGAAAACTCGAAACTGGCGATTAACCATTTCAGCGAGATGAAAACCGTCTATGTCTCGATGAACGATGTCGAGGCACCTTACTGATAACGGACGCTTTGTCTGTTGCCCTTAATTTCTCTGTTCCCGGCTTAAAGCGTCGGGTGCAGAGCATATTTCAAGCGGGCGCGTGGACACCTGTTTGGAACTGCTGAAATTTGAAATGTGCGTCTGTGACGTCGACGCATTGGATCGCGATTGCAGCGCTAATCCCTTTGTGCGGCTTTGCTGAGCTGTACAGTCCTATTGACCACGGTGCGCTAGAAGCGCGTGTCACTCTGAATTGATTGCATTGAACATCTCGGCGATTTTCTGTCGTGTCGTTTCACTGTTTTCAAGCAATTCTTCGGCGTCCTGTAATGGCTTTTCGAATTGCCGCACTGGAGGGGTGAACAGGGCTTGGGCTGTTCGATTAAGGGTCGCATATTTCCCATCCGGCGGGTCAACCGTATCGGCCGACGATCCCGCCAGCCAGAACAAGCGGTTGGCCGCTTCGCCTTGCCCCAAACTCCGCATGATCTCGGCTGCGGTCGAAAAGTCCAGTGCCATGTCCAAGGCCTGCGCTTGCAAAGCTAAAGCTTCTTCTGAGTCGTCCTCGGCCAGTTCAAGCAGAGCTTGGTGGGGACGTCCCGACATCAGGGCTGCCCTTGTTCGTAAACGGGCCCTTTCAGCCCGATGCGTCTGGTCGTCAGCTCTGTTTGCCAGAGCAAATGACTGATCCGCAAAACCGAGCGTGGTGAGTCGATCAGCCAATGCGATTGCGGTGTCTGTGGTCAGGGCTGGTGTTTTGCTCATCTGCATAAGGTGAATTGTCTGGCGCAAAAAGGTCACGTCATCTGAACGCTCTGACAACAGATGCAGATGCCGGTTGAACGCGCGGTTCCTATCTTGCCCGTTTGCCAGCTCCAGAATGATGTCGAATGCGGGATCGAAGTCCTGACTTAGGCTCAGCGCAATCGCATGGGTGCGGGCCATCATGGGGCCCAGATCCGAGCGCCGATACTGGACCGCATAGGACGCGGCCAGTTCAAGTTCCTGCGCAGAAACGGATTGGCGTTCGGTCCAGCGCTTTTCGACCAAACGGGCCAACGCCACCGGCGCTTCGGGTGTGGCTTCGGTTGACGTAACCACCTCGGTCAGAAGTTCCTCTTCCCGCGTGTGGTCGCCTTCGGCTGCGGCAACTATGGCCTTGGCGCGTGTCGTACTGGGTGAGTTGCTTTTTTCGATGCGGTCGACCGAACGTATCACTCTGCGGGCGGCCTCCAATTCATGTCCTTCGACGAGAATTTGGGAAAGCCGCGTACCGAAGCGGCGGCGAAGAAGATCCGGCAATCCTGCGTAAGCCTGCTCGATCGCTTCAACATCGGCATCGGAGGTCAACAATTTTTCAGAGAGAAGGGCCCACAGCGCCGCATCGCTGTCGAATCGTTGCAAGCCGCTGAACGGATTGGATGATTGCACCGGTGTCTCATCCACAAGCCGAGCAATCGCCTCAATGCGCTCAGCTTCACCAGCACCCGCTTGGGACAAGCCTAAGATAGCTAAAGCTTCAGTTCCAAAGCCATGGGACGCATAAAGTTTTGCCAGTTCCAGGGCTTTTTCTTCGTCGAGAGTGTCAAACTCTTGGTAAAGTGCGGTGCGCAGAGAAGACACCTGCGTGACAAAAGGTTCCGCAGTGGACCACTCTGAGAAGCCCAATTCGGTTGTCGAGATACAGACTGCATTACTTTCGAGTTGCAGCACCTCGGAATTCAACACGTCCTGCAGATCGTCAAGCACCGTGGTCAGGCGCATATTCCAACTTAGATCGGTCAACAGCGGATCCGTGTTGGACGGGGTGGAGTTGCGCGGTCCAACCGGCGCCAGCCGTAAATCAAGCAGCTTGCGGTCGGCACCTTGCAGAAAACGGCTGGAAAGCTGGTCTTTTAATTCATGCTTGAGAAGCGGCAGGTCAAGCCCGGCCATTTGTGCGTCTGTATTCGAAACAGATACCGCTTTGAACGGCTGCCGTGTCATCGGCGGTGGAAGGTCAGCCAGCAGCGGGGGCAGGAATTCGCCTGGCGCGACGTCCAGCACGATCATCGAACCTCTGTATAGGAAGGCCGAAGCCACGCATTCGCACCCAAATTCCAGTTCCAAGGCGCCACCGGGTTGTGCCTGCGACAGCGATTCAAGCCGATTTGTCGTTAATCTACTGAAGACCGACCCTGTCCGAAATGTCACGCCGTCCAAATCCACCGTCAATCGTGCGCCGTCTTTGCGTTGGGCCAGCGCCCATTCTGTATTCGGTGGCACGTTGAAGACCAGACGTGTGTAGCCGTCATGCTCACCTGACCGAACCGTCACGTCTTGCGCGGCCGCTGCAGTGACCGCCATGATCAAAACCGCGGTCAGAAGTCCAAGATGTTTCATGCCGCAGCCTGCTTGAGGTCTTTTAACGCCTCTTCAAGCTCGGAGAACCCTGGGCGGTTATGCGTCGGCGTATTCTGGCGTCCGACCTCAATACACATGGCGGCATTGTGGTTGTGCAGGTTTGCAACCAGAACCTCCTTGATCAGTTGATAGAAGTGATTGTCTTCCTCGACCACGGTTTTCAACTTTCCAGCAAAGGGACCCACCAGACCATACGCCAGAAAAACCCCCAAGAACGTGCCCACCAGGGCGCCACCGATCAGTTTGCCCAGTACCTCGGGTGGTTGATCAATTGAACCCATGGTCTTGATCACCCCCAGAACCGCCGCCACAATCCCGAGCGCGGGCAAGCCGTCTGCTACTGTCTGTAAGGCGTGGCTTGAGTGCATCGCGTGATGAAAGTTCGCCTCCATCCGCTTTTCCAGAACCTCCTCAACCTGGTGCGGATCATCATAATTCATTGCGGCAGCACGCATCGTGTCACAAATCAGATCGACCGCTTCCTTGTCGGCTTGAATCTTGGGATAGGTAGAAAACAAGCTGGAGTTTTCGGGGTCTTCGATATGTTGCTCGACCTCGACCGGATTGGCGCGTGCAATACGGATCAGCGAAAACAAAAGGCAAAGAAGGTCGCGATAGTCTTCGGGTTTCCACTTCGGACCTTTGAAGACCTTCCCCATATCTTTGACCGTGTGTTTTACACCGCCCATGTCATTGCTGATCAGAAAGGCACCAACGGCGGCACCGCCAATCATCATCATTTCAAACGGAAGCGACTTCAGAATGATGGTCATCTTGCCACCAGCAGCCAGATAGCCGCCGAAAACCATCACGAAAATGACGACAATTCCAATAATTCCAATCATTTGACATCTCCGACTAGGTGGTGCGCAAGAATGGGAAGCACGGGCTATTCCAGTGGGGCCGAGGAAGTGCGACCTGCCATAACAACACTAATCGTATAGGCGACTTCGGGGCTGAGACCCGCCAGGATCCCGGCCGCAGAGTCGGGCGGCATCCGTGCCAGAAATCCAGCGGCAAATGTTGGGTCCATGGTCTCAAACAATGCTGCTGCGTCCTTGGGTTTCATGGTCTGATAAACATCTGTCAGGCGCGTTAGATCATTCTCAGCCGCGTTGACTGCAACAGCCAGGGTGGCGCGCAACGACTCTTCTGCCTCTTCAAGCGCGACCAGCCGCGTTTCGATGGCTTGGCTTGCGATCTCCACCGCCTTTTCCTGTTCGTGTAGCGCGTCTTCGCGCTGTTTTACTTTTTCCTCCCGGCGTAAAAGCGTGCTAATAAGAACCTGTATGTCGTATGCCTCGGGTGCAGCGGGATTGCTTGTCGAGGTCTCTGGTTTTGCCGGTTTTGCCAGGGCCGGTCCGGCCTCCAAACCAATTCGAATGGCGGCTGAACCGATCATCAGCAAGGATATCACCGCAAGCACGCCGCCGCGCGGGCGGACGTTTTTTCGGGCGGCTCGTAGGCGGTTCATGCCTGTGCCTCACCTTGTTTGCGGTCGTGTCGGAAAAACATCAGGCCCTCTGGCGCCTTGATTTCTTCTTCCTCCACTTCGGACAAACTGGAATCAGCTGCTTCTGCAGTGTCGTCCCGCCCGATTGTCTTTGGCCCTTCTGGCTGCGTGTCGGGAAGAGCAGGCTCTATCGCTTCAGGCGTTGTGTTTTCCTTGGGAATAACGTCATGCATCGAGGCCATCGTTAGTTCCAGCCGCTGCGCCACAGCTTCTGCTCGCTGTGTCAACGCCTTGAGTTGATCTCCGGACTGATCTGAGACACGACGCGCGTCTTCCAGCGACTTCCGCAATTCTTCAGCCTGTGTTGACAGCACGGCCACGGCACCGCCGACGCCTTTTTCAAGATCGTTAAACCGCTTGAGACGGCGCGCAAGAACAAAGCAATACAGACCCGCGCCCAACGCACCGGCGACCAGCAGAATATCCGCAATCAGCTCCAATTTTGCCTCCTAGTTCAGTACAAATTCCATCACCAGCACATCGCGAACGCGACCCTCGCCAACGACGATTCCAATGCGCCTTAGCAAGTGACCCCTGATGCGCATCAACGCCAGCGAGTCCTCAAGATCCTGCAGTTCGACGGCCCGCAGGTATCCGTTCAGGACATCCATGATTCGTGGTTGCATTCTTTCCACATCAGCCATGTACGGGGCGTTAACTTCGAGCTGCGCGTGAAATTTCAAATGCCGCGAGTTGCCTGAGTTCACCGATACTATCACGGGTGGCAAATCGATGAATGCAACATCAGCCAGCGTTTTGACCGGTTTTTCTTTTTCCATATCCTGGCTTGCCTCTTCAGCGGCTTTGCCACCTAGTGGAATCAGCCCCGAAGAGGTCAGAAAATACCCGCCCGCGGCACCAGAAACGGCCAGAATCAGTCCTATAAGAATTCCCTTTTTCCTTTTTTATCAGGGGTTTCCGCCTGTTCAGCCGTTGCGTCGGTCATGACGTCCTCATTCATCCGTTCTGTCGTTTCATAACCGGCCAGGGACTAACCGATTGTTAAGGGCAATCGTCCAAACAGGGGGTGCGCCGGGCAGAATGTCGGCGAGTCGGAGGTGAGCGTGCAGCAGATCGGAACTGTCTGGGCAAGTTTGGACGGGCGTAAACAAATCATCGTTGCCGGCGCGGTTGTGCTGGTGTTTTTGGGAATTCTCGGAATGTCCCGCCTTGTGACAGCGCCGTCGATGACGCTTCTGTATGCAGGATTAGAAAGTGGTGCCGCAGGAGACATCGTGCGCGCATTGGATCAGCGCGGCGTCACCTATGAGATTCGGGGTGGCTCCATCTATGTTCCAGGCGCGCAGCGCGACGAATTGAGGATGACCTTGGCCAGTGAAGGCCTGCCTGCAAACGGCAACAAGGGCTATGAGCTACTTGATTCACTAAGCGGGTTTGGCACCACATCTCAGATGTTCGATGCCGCTTACTGGCGCGCGAAAGAGGGTGAACTGGCGCGTACAATAGTCGGCAGCCCATATGTCAGTCAGGCACGTGTGCATATCGCAAACGGTTCGGCGAACCCGTTTCAGCGCAGTGTCGCGCCCACGGCTTCGGTATATTTGGTGCCGTCGGGGGCTGACATCACCAGCGATCAGGCCAAGGCTATCCGATTCCTCGTTGCTTCTGCCGTGAGCGGGCTTACGCCCGAAAACGTGACTGTGATCGATTCGAGCGGAGCCGTGATTGGTGGGCAGGACACGGCTGTGGCCGCGGATACAGCGGATGATAAATCGCGCCAACTGCGCGAACGTGTTCTGCGTTTGGTCTAAGCGCGCGTGGGAACCGGCAATGCGGTGGTCGAGGTCAGCGTGGATACGGAGACCAAGACAGAATCGATCCGCGAGCGGCGCTTTGATCCCAAGGGTCGTGTGGCGATCAGCACGGATGTCGAGGAACGCTCGGACAGCGCTCGCAATCAGTCTTCGGATGTCACGGTGGCATCGAACCTGCCCGATGGGGATGGGGCCGGAGGCGACGAGTCCAATTCCACCGCCACGCAAACACGTGAGCGGGTGAATTATGAGGTCTCTGAGACAGAGCTTGAGGTACACACAGCACCCGGTGCGATCAAACGTCTGACGGTTGCTGTTTTGGTGAACGGGACGCGGACAGTGGATGCCTCGGGTGCTGAAACATTTGCGCCTTTGCCGCAGGCAGAGCTGGATGCGCTCGAAGAACTGGTGGCTTCGGCCGTGGGATTCGACGCGGCGCGGGGGGATGTGATCACTCTGAAATCTCTGGATTTGCCCACAGTAGACCCACAAGGCACCGTGGTGTCATCCTCGCTGTGGCAAAACATTCATCTGGACGCGATGTCTCTGATCCAGATGGCGGTACTGGCTGCGGTTTCGCTGGTGCTGGCACTGTTCGTGATCCGACCGATCCTGATGAAACCCGCAATGGCACCGGCACTGTTGCCCCCCACTGACGGCGTAGGTGGCGAATCTTCTGTGCTGACCGGAGAAATCGCGACTGATGACGCGGCAGGTTTCGCGCCTTTGCCTCATGACGGAGGCGTTCCGGCGCTGGGTGTAAAAACCGCCGAAGACCCGGTCGAGCGGTTGCGGACAATGATCGGGGACAAGCAGGAAGAAACCGTCGAGATCCTGCGCAGCTGGCTTGAAGAAGGCGAGGAGCAGGTGTGATGTCAATTGCCCATCTACTTGAGGACTTCACCGCTCAGACCAACACCGGAACGGTTCTGTTTCTGGATGAGGAAATGCTGGAGGAACAGAAGCTTTCAGCCTTCGAAGACGGGTATGGAGCCGGGTGGGAAGATGCCTCTCAAGCGCAGGAACAAAGCCGTGGGAAGATTTCGACAGAGCTCGCCCAAACGCTGGAGGACATGTCCTTCACCTATCACGAAGCGATGACCCGGATGACGCTGTCGCTGGAGCCCATGTTCGAAAGCCTGGTTCAGACGGTTCTGCCCGAGATAGTAGACCGTGGCATCGCCGCCCGTCTTGTTGAACAGCTGTGCCAGATGGCGCGGACGCAGATGGATCAACCGATGCAGATTATGGTGCCAACGGGGCGTGTTGAAGATGTCGAGGCGTTTTTGCCGACAGACATGCATCCAGTCCCACGCGTGATCGAAGATCCCGCCCTTGGGTCCAGGCAGGCGCGGTTGCAGGTCGGCACCAGCGGGCGCGAAGTGGATTGCGGTGCCTTGCTGACCACCGTTGCACAGATTTTTGACGCTTACGTCTTTGAGGCAAGAGAGGCTTTGTCCAATGAATGACACTCAGACCCCGAAAATTGAAAAGCCCAACCCGTTTGAATCGGTTCCGATCGAAGTGACCGTTTCGGTAGGCCGCGCCCGCCCGTTGATCCGGGACTTGCTGAACATGGGCGAGAATGCGGTGCTGACCCTGGACAAACGGATCGAGGACCCGGTTGACCTTTACGTTGGGGATCAGTTGGTGGCGCGTGGGTTGCTGGAAGAGATGGACGGCGATCAGGCCGGACAACTGGCTGTGCGTCTGACCGAAATTGCCGATCTTCAAAACGGGATCGGTTGATGCGCTGCGCGATCTGGCTGGCTCTGGCGATGACGCTGTTTCCTTCGCTTGCCATTGCGCAGGACGTGACTTTGTCGCTGGGCGAAGGTGGGTCGATCTCGGCCCGGACTATACAGTTGATCTTGCTGATCACGGTGCTGAGCATCGCGCCGGGTTTGGCGATCATGATTACCTGCTTCCCGTTTCTGATCACGGTACTTTCGATCCTGCGGCAGGGGATCGGTCTGCAGCAATCGCCCCCCAACATGCTGCTGGTCAGTTTGGCGCTGTTCCTGACTTATTTCATCATGGATCCGGTGTTCACCGAGGCGTGGGACACCGGCATCCGTCCGATGATGGAAGAAACGCTAGCGGTTGAGCCCGCACTGGAACGGGCACTGGAACCCTTTCGGGGTTTCATGGCGGCGCGGCTGGACGCTGATACGTTCTATGCAATGGCGGCATTGCGACCTGGTGGCGAAGCGATGGAATTGTCGGCGCAGGCGCCTTTGTCGGTTTTGATGCCATCATTCATGCTGTCCGAAATAGCGCGGGCCTTTCAGATCGGATTTCTGATTTTCCTGCCGTTTCTGATCATCGATCTTGTTGTGGCGGCGGTGTTGATGTCGATGGGTATGATGATGGTGCCACCCGCCATCGTATCCCTGCCGTTCAAACTGGCATTCTTTGTGATTGCGGACGGGTGGGCGTTGATCGCTGGCGCGTTAGTGCGCAGCTATTTGCCATAATTTAGACGTTTGCCACCAAAAAGGGACCAGACGTTTCTGACCCCTCACATTAGCTTTTCAGGGTTTCAGTTTGGGGCGTTCCAAACTCAACAAATGTATCAGCCCGTCTTTTTCAGATCTTTGATCAACTGATCCAGATTCCCCTTCCGGGCATCCAGCATTGCGCCGATTTCGGTGCGCTCGGTCAGAAGAAGGTTCACGCCTTCGATGAACATGTTGTAGAACTTGTCGCGACCCGATTTGTCCGACACCAGGAATGTCACATCGAACGGGGACGATCCACGCAGCTTGACCAGGGTCCGTACCTCATATCCTGCCTTGATCTTGCGCGCGTTACGCACGTTGACTTCGCCGCCGATGAATTCGCGGAACCGGCGACCGTATTTGCGCGAGATATAGCCCTGAAACGCATTGGTGAACTGTTTCAACTGGGCGGGGCTGGCGGTGCGGGCATCTGCCCCCAGCGCATAGCGTGCCATGATCGGCACATCGCCATATCGCACGAAGATTTTCTCGAAATCACGCAGCATCGCCTTCTCGGATTTGCCGGAATCGATCACCCGATTGATGTCTGTAACAACGCTGTTGACCAGCGCTTTGGCAGCGGCTTCGGTCTGCGCCAAGGCGGGCAGGGGCAGCAGGGCCAACGCGAGGCCTGAGGCGATGAAATGGCGGCGGTTCAACTCGTTATTCGGCATAGGGGTCCTCGTAGGGGTCTAAAAAGGGGTCCCTGACCGGGTCTGTCCCGGTTTCGGCATAGGGGTCAGAATACAGATCCAGATAGGCGTCTTCGTCATCTCTTGCCAGTTCAAAGCGGCGATTTTGCAGAAAGATCAGGCGTGCCTGCGCATAACTGTCTGCACTTTCATAAAGAATCGAGTCGACCGTATCCGAGAACCGGCCGCGATCTCCCATGCGGCGCACGATCTCGGCATAGACGCCAATGTTATCGGCGGGGCGCACCGGAGTGAAATTGATCGGGTTCGAGAACAGGTTGATCACAACCCCGATCGCATCCCGTTGGGTCGACGGGCCGTAGAAGGGCAGTTCAACATATGCGCCTTCGCCCACGCCCCAGACATGCAGTGTCTCGCCGAAATCGGTATCCACTGGCGGCAGGTTCAACTCGTCCGCGGGTGCAGACAGACCAAAGCCGCCCACGGTCATGTTGATCACGAATCTCAGCAAGGCGTTACCCATTTGCTTCGGATTGCCTTGCAGCAGGTAATCAACGGCCTGACCCGGCAGCGAAATGTTTTCGGCAAAGGTGCTGAAGCTTGTCACCATCGGGTCGGGAACAATTTTCACATAGCCTTTCGAGGCGGGGCGGAACAAAAACCGGTCCACGCCAAGATTGAATTTGTGGATCGCCCGGTTGTTGTTTTCATAAGGATCAAAAACGTCATCGCGCGTGGCCCCTTCGGGCGGCGTGGATGCGCAGGCGGACAGAACGGCCATACATGATAGGATGACAAGATGTTTCAGGCGCAATCTGCGAGGCACGTTTTGCTTCTCCCAAGTGGCCCGGCACATGGTCCGCCGGACATTTAATCAATATCAACGTGCTGGGGTGGCACAAGTTCTGTCACATAGTCGTTTCGGGTCTCAAATGAAATACCTTGCGTGTAACCTGACCGCCGGGGGCTGGTAAAGTGACCACGGATCAATAGGTCGTAATAAGTAAAGAAACGCTTAGATCGCAGGCAGATCGGCAAGTACCGGATTTCGACTTTCCCAAACGGTTCTTCCCGGTTAGCGTCCGGCGCAGTTGAATCTAGGGAAGGACCCTCTCAAATGAGCATCGCTTCAAAGCTGGAAAGCCTTGGTGTCAGGTTGGATGATGCGCCCGCGCCGGCCGCCAATTATGTACCCTTCGTGCGTATGGGCAATATCGTCTATGTTTCGGGTCAGATTTCGAAAACAGATGAGTTGATCACCGGCAAACTGGGTGATGACATGGATGTCGAAGCCGGTGCGGCGGCGGCACGGGTTTGCGCGATCAATCTGCTGGCGCAGGTCAAGGCAGCCTGTGGCGGCGACATCGAAAAGCTGGTGCGCGTGATCAAACTGACCGGTTTTGTAAATTCGACTGCGGATTTCACCCAGCAGCCGCAAGTGATCAACGGCGCATCCGATTTCCTTGTCGAGGCGCTGGGCGATGCCGGTCGTCATTCGCGCTCGGCCGTCAGTGCCGCGTCGCTGCCGTTGGGCGTCGCGGTCGAGATCGAAGGGATTTTCGAAGTCCAATGACACCCAGCTTGCCGTCAGAGTTTCTTCAACGCCCGATTGCGCATCGGGCGTTGCATGATATTTCGGACAACCGTCCTGAAAATAGTCGCGCTGCCATTCAGGCCGCGATTGATGCAGGGTATGGGATCGAGATTGATCTGCAACTGACCGCGGATGGTCAGGTGATGGTCTTTCATGACTATGACCTCAAGCGTCTGACCGGGCAGACCGGCGCGATCCAGCAGATCACCGGGGCCGAGGCCTTGGCGGTTCCTTTGCTGCATTCCGACAGCGAAGGTATCCCGTCACTGAAAGAAGTGCTGGATCTTGTCGCCGGGCAGGTGCCGTTGCTTATTGAGTTCAAAGATCAGGACGGCGCCATGGGCACCGGTATCGGCCCGTTGGAGCAAGAGGCCGTGCGCATTCTGTCGGGCTACAAAGGTCCGCTGGCTCTTATGTCGTTCAACCCGAACTCGACCGCTGAGCTTGCACGTCTGGCCCCGCATCTACCTTGCGGGATCGTAACCTGCGCTTTTAGGGCAGACGACTGGCCGTTGCCGCAAGCCGTCCGCGAACATCTGCGGGACATTCCGGATTTCGAAAGCACCAATGCCAGCTTCATCAGTCACGAGGCTGCCGACCTGTCGCGCCCACGCGTGGCCGAGTTGAAAGCGCGCGGTGTGCCAATCCTGTGCTGGACAATCCGGTCGCCTGAACAAGAGGCAGAGGCGCGCAAGGTTGCCGACAATGTGACCTTCGAAGGGTATCTGGCCACGCATTCGGCTTGAACCTGCTCTGTGCTGTCACAGATAAAGGACTGGCGCGGAGGACATATGGATCAGGCACAGATCGAAATTCAGGTACTGGGCGCTCTGTCGCAGATTTCTGCGGCAGAGTGGGATGCCTGCGCCTGCCCCGAGACCGCTGATGGCGGCCGACCTCTTGATCCATTTACAACCCATCGGTTTTTACTGGCGCTGGAAGAAAGCGGGTCCGTTGGGCGTGGTACAGGCTGGCAGCCGCAATATCTGACTGCTTATCTTGACGGGATCCTGATCGCGGCGGCGCCGATGTACGCCAAATCTCACAGTCAGGGCGAATATATCTTCGATCATAGCTGGGCCCATGCCTATGAAAACGCGGGCGGGCGCTATTACCCCAAGCTTCAGATCGCGGTGCCGTTCACCCCGGCAACCGGGCGGCGTTTCCTGGTGCGTCCGGGGTACGAGCGGATCGGCATGTCGGCCTTGGTGCAAGGCGCGGTGCAACTGGCGGCGGACAATCAGATATCGTCGGTTCACGCGACCTTCTGTGCCGAGGATGAGGCGCTGGCCGGGGAACAGATGGGTTTGATGCTGCGCAGTTCGCAGCAGTTTCACTGGTTGAATGATGGCTATTCAGATTTCGACGCTTTCCTGGCCGCTTTGTCATCGCGCAAACGCAAGAACATCCGCAAGGAACGGGCGCAGGCCAATGACTTTGGCGGAGACATCCGCACTATGACCGGGGATGCGCTGCGCCCTGAACATTGGGACGCGTTCTGGCGGTTCTATCAGGATACCGGCGCCCGTAAGTGGGGCTCGCCTTACCTGACGCGCCAGTTTTTTGACATTGCGCAGGAAACTATGGCGGATGACATGGCCTTGGTGCTGGCGGAACGGGATGGCTATGCCATTGCGGGGGCGTTGAACTTCATAGGCCGCGAAACGCTTTTTGGCCGGTATTGGGGTTGCAGTGAACATCATGCCTGCCTGCATTTTGAACTGTGCTACTATAGGGCGATAGACTTTGCCATTGCCCACGGTCTGGCCCGGGTTGAGGCGGGCGCACAGGGCGAACACAAGCTGGCGCGGGGGTATTTGCCAACGCGCACGCATAGCTTGCACTGGGTTGGCGATCCGGGTTTTGCCGATGCGGTCAAAAAATATCTGGACGCCGAAGGCCGCGCAGTGGGAGAAGAGATCGAAATTCTAACGGACTACGGTCCGTTCAGGAAATCGAACCCGGAGGAACAGCAATGACTGAACTTTTGTCGACCGAAACCCGTGGCCCGCTGCTGGATCCGCTGTTCAAGAACGGCTGGACCATGGTTGAAGGCCGCGATGCAATCACCAAGACCTTCATTTTCGACAATTTCGTGCACGCATTCGGTTGGATGACACAAGTGGCGATCTGGGCTGAGAAATGGAATCACCACCCCGAATGGTTCAACGTTTACCGCACCGTCGAGGTTGTTCTGTCTACGCACGATGTGGGCGGCCTGTCGTCATTGGATGCCAAGCTGGCCCGTAAGATGGACAGCCTGTGCTAGCGATCGTTGCCTGAACCTTCTCCTCCGGCAAGGGATGCTGTAGTGCCCATCTGCCTGAACTCGGCAGGTGTCACGGTGCCGTCGCTGACGTCAATGGACCTTGGGATACCCGTGGTCTTGTTCCCGATCTGACGCACGCTCCGCGCGCTCGGGTTGATGTCCAGGCACCGATTTTCATAACAGGTCAGCCCGGACAGGTTGATTTGAATACGGGCCTGACCGTCCGGCCCCGTCACCACGGGTGCCTGCGGAACATCGCAGGCCGCAACCAGTGCCAGTGCGCCCAAGCCAATCCATTTGTTCATACCAAGCTCCTGTCCGCGGCAGGTTTAATCCAGTTGGCCGTTACCATCCTGATCCGCCGTGTTGAAATCTTCATCCATCTGAGCATCATATTCCGCTCTTGAGATAAAGCTGTCCTTGTTGCGGTCAACATTCTGGAATTGCTTGATGTCCAGAAACGGTTTGGCCTCGTCCAGCCCCAAGGTGCCGTTTTTGTCTTCATCCATGGTCTGAAACGCATAATCCGAGAACGCGTTGAACTCGTCTTTGGACAGGAAGCCGTCATTGTTTGCGTCAATGGCGTTCAGCTCTTTTTCATGCAGCTCGGCCACAGTTTCCGCATGGGCGGCCGAGGCCAGAAATGCGGTTGCGAGTATGATTATTGTCCGTGTCATGCTCAACCTCCTCAGCACGCGAATCTCTGGCCTTCTAAACCGCCAGCGGCGGCGCCTGCTGCGGTCAGGATCGTCTTGCCCGATCCGCCGCCGAACTGGTTGCCGATTGCACCACCGATCAACGCGCCGCCAAGCGTGCCGCCAAGGCATGCAATCTCGTGCTGTCGTGCGGCTTGTTGCTGCGGGGTGGGCGCTGGTCCACAGGCCGCCACAAGGCCTGTGCCGACTAAGATGAGTGAAAATACCCTAAGCTTCATAAAAATCTCCCCAAGTTATGCGACGAGTATTCGCGCATTGGGGCGGTGCTTCAAGTTAATTTGAGAACAAGTGGCCCCGGGCAGACCGGGGCCAGCAAAACTCAGATCACCTCCAGCAGGCCTTCACCCGCTGAGATTTCACAGGCGCCGGGGTTTTCTTCCAGATTCAGCGCTGTGACTTTCCCATCCTCAACCAGCATCGCATAACGTTTGGATCGGGCGATCAGGCCTACAGGTGGCGCGTCAAAATCCATGCCGATGGCCTTGGTGAATTCCGAGGCCGCGTCTGACACCATGGTCAATCCTGCTTCGGTCGCGCCGGTGGATTCACCCCAGGCTTGCATCACGAAAGGGTCATTGACCGACAGGCACATGATCTCGTCCACGCCCTTGTCGTCGAATTGTTTTTTCGTACGCATGAAGCTTGGCACATGTGCCGTGGTGCACGTGCCGGTATAAGCACCGGGCACTGCGAATATGACCACTTTGCGCCCTTTGGTCTTATCTGAAATCCGAACCTCTTCCAGACCGTTCGCCCCCATCTGGATCAGTGTGGCCTCGGGAAGGGCATCTCCTGTTGAAATCATTTTTCAGCTCCTGTCGTTTGGATTTGCAGAATTGGGCTTAGCCGCAATATAGGTGGTCGACAGAAAGTGACCACGAGAAATCTGCAAGGTGGGCAAAACATGAGCCATATTGTCGTGATAGGTGCCGGTCAGGCGGGCGCATCGTTGGTGGCGCGTCTGCGCAAGGATGGGTTCGAGGGGGGCATCACCCTCATCGGGGCTGAACCGCATCTGCCTTATCAGCGCCCGCCTTTGTCCAAGGCGTACCTGTTGGGCGACATGGAGCTGGAGCGCCTGTTCCTGCGACCCGAGAGTTTTTACGCCGAAAACAACATAACCCTGCGTCTGGGCCAGCGCGTGACGGGCATCGACCCGCAAGCCAAGACCGTGACGTTGGGGGATGAAGTCATTTCCTACGACGAACTGGCCCTGACCACCGGCTCTGATCCACGCCGCCTGCCAGCCGCGATAGGCGGTGATCTGGACGGCGTCCATGTGGTGCGCGACCTGGCACATATCGACGATATGGAGCCTAAGGTAACAGAAGGTGCCCGCGCGCTGATCGTGGGGGGTGGCTATATCGGGCTTGAGGCCGCTGCTGTCTGCGCCAAGCGCGGGGTCAATGTCACTCTGGTCGAGATGGCAGATCGCATCCTCCAACGGGTCGCCGCACCCGAGACCAGCGACTATTTTCGCGCGTTGCACAGCGATTATGGCGCTGACATTCGCGAAGGTGTTGGGCTGGATCGGCTGCTTGGCGAAAACGGCAAGGTCACTGGAGCCGTTTTGACCGACGGCACCGAGCTGGCGGTTGATTTCGTCGTGGTTGGCGTGGGCATCGCACCCGCAACCCAACTGGCCGAGATGGCGGGGCTTGAGCTGGACAATGGTATCAAGACCGACGCCCATGGCCGCACATCGGACCCCTCGATCTGGGCGGCAGGCGATTGTGCTTCGTTCCCGCATGGCGAAGGCCGGATCCGGCTTGAAAGCGTGCCCAACGCCATCGATCAGGCCGAGATCGTGGCGCAGAACATGCTGGGCGCGGCCCGGCATTATGTGGCGACACCATGGTTCTGGTCAGACCAGTATGATGTCAAATTGCAAATCGCCGGGTTGAACACCGGATATGACCGCGTTGTGACCCGCAAAGGCGAAGGGCAAACCGTGTCCTTCTGGTATTACAAGGGCGACCAGTTGATAGCGGTGGACGCAATGAACGATCCACGCGCCTATATGGTCGGCAAACGCCTGATTGATGCAGGCAAGACGGCCGACCCGGCCATCGTGGCCGACCCGGAAGCGGATCTGAAGCCGCTGCTCAAGGCGTGAGGATCATCGCCGGAGAGTTTCGAGGCCGCGCCTTGGCTTCGGTCGGCAAAGGGGATGCGGGCGCACATCTGCGCCCCACCACCGACCGCGTTCGCGAAAGCCTGTTCAACGTACTGACCCATCAGATCGATTTTGACGGTCTGCGTGTGCTGGACCTGTTCGCAGGCACCGGGGCGCTGGGGCTTGAGGCTCTGTCGCGCGGCGCAGCGCATGTGACTTTCGTTGATGACGGTCGTGTCGCGCAGGGGCTGATCCGGAAGAATATCGACCTCACTGGCAGCACAGGCCAGACGACATTGATCCGCCGTGACGCGACCCGGCTGGGCGACAATTCCGGCGCGGCGTATGATCTGATCTTCCTTGACCCGCCCTATGGCAAAGCTTTGGGCCAGAAGGCGCTGGCTGCTGCCCTGCAAGGCCATTGGCTGGCCGATGACGCGTTGATCGTATGGGAGGAAAACAGCCCAATGACCGCGCCCGAAGGGTTCGTCCTGCATGACTCACGCAGCTATGGAGATACGTATATCTCATTGATGTGGCATCAGGCTTCAGACTGAAACACACCGGGCGGGTTGATGCCGACGGTTGGATTGCGCCCGCATTACGCCAAGGTGTAGGGCTCACCTGAGACTGGCAGAGGTTCCCATGCACGATCTGGTGATTTTCGATTGCGACGGCGTTCTGGTCGACAGCGAGGTTCTGTCCAATCAGGCATTGGTCGATAACCTCGCGGGCTATGGCCTGCATCTGACGTTGCCGGAGTGCATGTCCCTGTTTGTCGGGCTGACAACGGTGAAGTGCAAGGAAAAGGCCGCCGAGTTGGGGGCGAACCTGCCAGCCGACTGGATTGCCGAACTGGACGCAGAGACGGACGCGTTGTTGCAAAAAGGCGTTCCCCTGGTTGATGGCATCCCTGATCTTCTGTCGCTGCTCGATCGCAGGAGCCTGCCCTTTTGCGTGGCTTCGAATGGGACATTGTCCAAGATGAAGGTCACCTTGGGTCAGAACGGGCTTTGGGACCGTTTCAAAGACGTTATGTTCTCAGTTGAGACAATCGGAGTGGGCAAGCCTGATCCGACCTTGTTTCTGACTGCAGCCCGACAGTTGGGTGCTGCGTCTCCGATCGTGATCGAAGACAGCCCAAGCGGTGTGACGGCGGCCATCCGCGCGAATATGCGCTGCTTGGGGTATGCGCCCCATGGCGGGGGCGAGCGGTTGAGGGAACTCGGGGCCGAGGTCTTTACACAGATGTCTCAAGTGCCCAAGCTTTTGGGACTCTGAGCGACAATCATGCTATGTTTGGCACATGGACCGCGCCATCATACCTCCGCTCTGGGCCTTCTCGCAGGACACTTACAGCACGACAGGGCCGCCGCCTAAACCGATGCGTGCACCGGTTTTCATCCACGACGCAGTTACCCCGTGGGGATCAGAGACGTTGTTGCTGAAACTCCTGCGTGAACAGGTTGCCGATCAGGAGGAATAGGTCGGGTGGAACTTGCCGCCCGGCGAGATCGTAAAGATCTCGACCCCGTCCGCCGTGACACCCACCGAATGCTCGAATTGCGCCGATAGCGACTTGTCGCGGGTCACGGCGGTCCAGTCATCGGCCAGCGTCTTGGTTTCCGGACGACCCAGATTCACCATTGGTTCGATGGTAAAGAACATACCCTCTTCCAGAACCGCGCCAGTGCCCGGACGGCCATAGTGCAGCACGTTCGGCGGAGCGTGGAACACGCGGCCCAGCCCGTGGCCACAGAAATCACGCACAACGCTCATCCGGTGCGCTTCGACAAAAGCCTGAATGGCGTGGCCGATGTCTCCGAATGTGTTGCCGGGCTTGACCATCTCGATGCCCTTGAACAGCGCGTCATGGGTCACCTGGATCAACCGTTCCGCCTTGCGCGGCAGTTTGCCTGCCACATACATGCGCGATGTATCGCCGAACCAGCCATCGACGATGACGGTCACGTCGATATTCAGAATATCGCCATCCTTCAGCTTTTTCTCACCGGGAATGCCATGGCAGACCACGTGGTTCACACTGATACAGCTGGCGTGCTGATAGCCCTTGTAGCCAATGGTGGCCGAGATTGCGCCGGCGTCTTCGACCATCTGTGTGATCAGCCCGTCAATCGCGCCGGTGGTCTGGCCGGGAAAGATATGCCCAGCGATATCATCCAGAATCCGCGCCGCCAAAGCGCCCGCCGCGTGCATCCCGGCGAAGTCACTTTGTTCATAGATGCGAATGCCGTCTTTCGTCAGGCGGCCACGATGCTCTTTCATCGACGCTAAGCTCCATATGTTGCGCGCAGCATTCCTTTTACGCTGCTTGTGCAGAAAGTTCCAGAGGGTGCGGGGTCGCGGGGCGATTCAACGAAAGAAAATGGCGTTTAGAGGGCTAAGTTCAAGGGCTGTACAACCTTAGCGTCAAACGAGGTTTGGCCTGCGGAATCCCTGCTCAGTCGGCCAGTCGTGCATCATCCACGCAAATACCCCCCGGCGAAATGCGCGTCCCGTAAATCAACCGTTCAACTCCCTGAGCTTGCGCGGTGTCAAACGCCGACGCATAAGCCGGATCAATATCCTCAGCCAGAGCAAACCGGTCACAATCCGTCCGTTGCACCAGATACAGCATGATCGCCCGGTGTCCTTGCGCGGCCATCGTCGACAGTTCTCCCAAATGCTTGGTACCACGGGCCGTGACGCTATCGGGAAACTCGGCGAGGCCGGGTTGGCGGGACAGGGTAACACTTTTGACCTCGACATAGGCGTCCGGTAGGCCCGGCCCGGTCAGCAGGAAATCGATGCGGCTGTTTTCGCCGTATTTCACCTCGGGCCGGACGGTGTCATAGGCGGCAAGTTCGGGGATTTCACCCGCATCTAGGGCGGCCCGCAAAGCCCGGTTCGGAACCGACGTATCGACCCCCGTGAAATGCCCGTTCTCGTGATCAACCAGCCGCCAGCCGTATTTCAGCTTTTTCTTGGGATCGTCATTGGGCTCCAGCCAGATTTTCTCGCCTGGTTCGGCCAGTCCCATCATCGAGCCGGGATTGGCGCAATGGGCTGTAACCTCTCGCCCATCTTCAAGCGTGCAATCGGCCAGAAAGCGTTTGTAGCGACGGATCAGGCGGGCGGGGACAAGAGGGGTTTCAAAACGCATGGTTCAGGGCCTATACCTGCCCCTGAGAACGATCAAGAGGGGAGAGCGCTATGGCCAATCCAACCGCAGCAATGTTGGTGATCGGGGATGAAATCCTCTCAGGCCGCACCCGTGATGCCAACATGCACTTTCTGGCGCAGGAACTGACCAAGCACGGCATTGACCTGAAAGAAGTGCGCATTGTCAGCGATGACGCCCCCGCTATCGAAGCGGCGGTCAAAGCGCTATCTGACGCCTATGGCACCGTCTTTACCAGTGGCGGTATCGGCCCGACCCATGACGATATCACCGCCGACTGCATCGCACGTGCCTTTGACACGCCAATAGACATACGGGATGACGCGCGGGCGCTGCTGCAGGCCCATTACGACAAATCTGGGTTGGAGCTGAACGCCGCCCGTCTGCGCATGGCCCGCATCCCGGATGGCGCGGCGCTGATCGACAACCCGGTCTCAACGGCACCGGGCTTTACCCTTGCGAACGTGCATGTGATGGCAGGTGTGCCTTCGGTCTTTCAGGCGATGGTGGCCAGCGTTTTGCCAACACTGACCGGTGGCAGCCCCTTGCTGTCGCAAACTCTGCGTGTGGATCGGGGCGAGGGCGATATTGCGGCAAACCTGTCCGTTTTAGCCGAAGAGTTCAACGACTTGTCCATCGGCTGTTACCCGTTCCAGATTAACGGGGCCTTCGGCGCCAATGTTGTGATACGCGGCACTGATGGTGGACAGATTGATGCCGCGATGACCCGTCTTGCGAAAGAGTTGGAGCTTTGAGTCCCAACTGGGCGGATATAGTCGACGGCACATGGCCTGCCGCACGTTATCAGGCGCTTGGCCCATTTCAGTTGCGCGAAGGGCAGGGCGGCGGGTCACGCGTGTCTGCCGCCAATGCGCTGGGCTCCGCCACCGAAGCGGATATTGACGCTGCTGAGGCGGCAATGCTTGCCATGGGGCAGAAACGCATTTTCTGCCTGCGCCCCGGGGACGAGGCGCTGGATGTTCAGTTGGCGCGTCGTGGGTATAGTATTCTGGATCCGGTCAACATTTATGCTTGCCCGGTCGCTCGGTTGACAGATCAACCGATCCCTTCGATCATGGTGTTTGCGGTCTGGGAACCGCTTGAGATCATTCGAGAAATCTGGTCTTCGGCCGGGATCGGGCCAAAACGGCAGGCAGTGATGGCGCGCGCAAAGGGCCCCAAAACCAGTCTGTTGCTGCGCCACAACGATAAACCCAGCGGTGTGGCCTTTGTCGCGATGCATGGGAATGTTGCGATGGTCCACGCGCTTGAAATCCTGCCCGATCACCGCCGCCAAGGGCTGGGCAACTGGACCATGCGCGCGGCAGCAATCTGGGCGCGAGATCATGGTGCGCAGAGCCTCAGCGTGATCTGCACCAAAGCCAACAAAGGTGCCAACGGTCTTTATCGCACGCTCGGGATGGAGCTTGCGGGCGAATACCATTACCGTCACCTTGAGTGAACTGAAGAGGCCGCCGTGACACAGAATGACATGCCCACCGCGCTGAACCTGCCCATGGTCGATCCCTTGCCGCCGGAAACGCAGAAGTACTTTGATATCTGTGTCGAAAAGCTGGGCATGGTGCCGAATGTGTTGAAGGCCAACGCGTTTGATATCGACAAGCTGAACGCCTTCACGGCGATGTATAATGACCTGATGCTGGCCGACAGCGGCTTGTCCAAGCTGGAACGAGAGATGATCGCCGTGGTGGTGTCGTCGATCAACAAGTGCTTTTACTGCTTGGTCGCGCATGGCGCAGCGGTACGTCAGCTCTCGGGCGATCCGCAATTGGGTGAGATGCTGGTGATGAACTATCGCGTCGCGCCGCTAGACTCTCGCCAACGTGCGATGTTGGACTTCGCTGCAAAGATGACCACTTCCAGTGCCGAGATAGAGGAACCAGACCGCCAGAAGCTGCGCGATGCCGGGTTCACCGACCGGGACATCTGGGACATTGCCAATGTCACCGGGTTTTTCAACATGTCCAACCGGGTGGCCAGCGCGACCGCAATGGTGCCCAACGAAGAATATCACGCACAGTTTCGATGATCCGCGCCGCAGCCCTTGTTTCAATGCTTCTGGCAGGTCCGGTTCTGGCGCAGGATCTGACCCTGCCAGCAAGTGCACGCCAGGTCAGCGACCGGACGTCGCCGCTGGACAGTTATGACCTGCCAACAGGGGTTTATGCCAATGGCGTTGTACCTGCTGATACGTATGAGGGTCGGGTCGAACGGTTCACATGGCGGCTTCAGGCAGGGTCCAGTACCACCCTGCAACTTTTGGCCCCGTTGCGCGATCAGGTCGAGGCGCAGGGATACAAGATTCTGTTCGAATGCGAGGCGCGAACTTGCGGCGGCTTCGACTTCAGATTTGGCACCGAAGTCGTGCCGACACCCGACATGTATGTCGCCATTCAGGATTACCGTTTTCTGTCCGCCACCAAGGGACCTGTTGCGCTCAGCCTGCTTGTCAGCCGCAACCCGCCGGATGGCTATGTCCAGTTGATCCGCGTGTCGCCGCAGGATGCGCCTGACCCGGATCCGGTGGTGATCGAACAGGCCGTCGAAGGCTCGGGCGGATTACTCGAGGCCCTGACACGCGCAGGACATGTGATCTTGGATGATTTGCATTTTCCAACCGGCGAGGTGGCGTTGGGTGAGGGGCCGTTTGGCTCGCTGACCCTGCTGGCCGGGTATCTGGCCGACAACCCGGACACGCGGTTGGCTTTGGTGGGGCATACTGACGACACCGGTGCGTTGCAGGCCAATATCTCGGTCAGCAAAAGCCGGGCCGAGGCCGTACGTACCCGATTGATCGAAGCCCATGGTGTGGCCCCCGACCGGATCGAGGCGCAGGGCGTGGGCTATCTGTCTCCGATCACGTCGAATGCAACGCCCGAGGGGCGCGACCTGAATCGCCGGGTCGAGGCGGTGTTGCTGGTCAACTGAGCAGGTGCAGCCAAGCCTGAAGGCAAAAAAAGACCCGCACTTTTAGATGCGGGTCAGAGGTTGGTCTTCTGGGAGAATTACCAGTCCATCGGGCCTTTCTCGTGGTAGGAATCGACGAGGAAGTCGATGAAGGCCCGAACTTTGGGTTGTGTGAAGCGGCCGGGTGGGTAGACGGCATAGATGCCCTGAACTTCATCCGGCAGTGATGGCATGGCGTCGACCACCTGCCCTGATTTCAGCGCTTCGGCATACAGGTAGCTGGGTAGGTACGCGATCCCCAGCCCCGAGATGGCGGCGTTCAACAGCGATTGCCCGTCATTCACGCTTAGCCAGCCTGCAGTGCGCACCTGACGCTTTTCACCCGAGGGTGCGGTCAGTTTCCAGACGTTGCCCGAGGACTGGCTGGAATAATGCAGCAGCTTGTGTTCGTTCAGATCATCGATCTTCTGCGGTCGCCCGAATCGTTCAATGTAGCTGGGCGCAACAACCATTCGTTTCACGGTTTCGGTTAGTTTCCGTGCGCGCAGCGTGCTGTCTTCCAACTCGCCGATGCGTACGGCTACGTCAAATCCTTCGGAAATCAGCTCTACGTAACGGTTGTTCAGCACCATGTTCACGGTGATGTCGGGATAGGCAGACAGGAACTTGGACAGAACGGGAGACAGGTGATTTACACCAAAATCCGTGGCGACGCTGATCCGCAGCAGGCCCGATGGGGCCGATTGCATCGACGTGACCAGCGAATCGGCCTCGCCTGCGTCATTCAGAACGCGCCGCGCGCGGTCATAATAAGCCAGGCCAATTTCCGTTGGCGACACCCGGCGCGTGGTGCGGTTCAGCAACCGGGCCCCCAGACGTGCTTCGAGGCTCGAGACATGTTTGGACACAGCAGACTTGGAGATGCCCATCTTCTTGGCCGCATCGGTGAAACCACCTTGGTCCACCACATTGGCAAAGGCTTCCATTTCGGTCAATCGGTCCATACTCGTTCCCCAGATCTTGATTTCCTCCCTGACTATGGCGCTGAATCTGGGCGGAAACGGGGCATACATGGGATAATATCGGGGATTTGAATCGGATCGTTTGCGTATGGGAAACTTAGAAACAGTGGTTTCCATAATCGCCGCAGACCCTGTGGCGCTGTGTTTTCGGGGCAATCGCGCTAAGCTGTTAACTTGAGAATGGCATTTTTGTGACAACGGAGGAGATCATGAAGACCTTTTTCGCCATTGCTTCCCTTTGCCTCTTTGCGGGCTTTGCCCAAGCCGGGGGTGAAACGCCTTCGAACCCCGATGCAAAGGTTTATTTCGTCAATTTGTCAGACGGTGACACGGTGCAATCACCGGTCACCGTTGTCTTTGGCCTCATCGGCATGGGCGTCGCCCCCGCCGGGACCGAGAAGGAAAACACCGGTCACCATCATTTGCTGATCGACCGTCCCCCAATTGGCGAAGGCGAAGACGGCGCGGATGAACTGGCATTTGGCCTGCCCGCCGACGACAATCACCTTCATTTCGGCGGCGGCCAGACCGAGGTGACACTGGACCTGCCCGCCGGGCAGCACACGTTGCAACTGGTGCTGGGCGACGCCGGGCATGTGCCGCACGCCACTCCGATCGTATCCGAGGTGATTACGATTAATGTGGAGTAAGGTTTTTCGGACGAGCGGGCGACCTCTAAAACACAGCCCGCGCCGCCAAAATCCACAGTGGCAGAGTCACTGCGCTCAGAAGTGTTGATTGCGCGATTAGCGTGGCGACCAGCTTTCTGTCAGCCCCGAACCCAGACGCCAGTACGTGGGCGGCGGAGGCCGTCGGCAAGGCCGCAAAAAGGATCAACACAGGTGCCAGCCCGTTTGTCCCTTCAGCAAGCAGGCATACAAGAAACGTGGCGCCGGGAACCAGTACCAACTGTGTCAGGCAAACATATCCGCTGAATCGATCCATCTTTGCCAGCGCGGTCCAATTCATGGTTGCACCGATTGAAATAAGCGCAATCGGAATTGCCGCTGCCGCGACCATTTCAAGAGGTGCCAGAACAGGTGCGGGAATGGTTATGCCGGAAAGGCCGACTGCCACGCCCAGGACACTGGCCAGCAAAAAGGGGTTCAGTGCCACTCTGGACAGGGTTTGCAAGAGGCTCAGGCTGCCGCCCTTTGACAGCACCAAAACCGCCAACATGTTTGCGACTGGCACCGCCATCCCGATGGCCACAGCCATCTGACCGATCGTATCCGGTCCCAGTGTTTGTGATGCGACCAAAGCGATTGCCGAGTTAAAGCGCCACACCGTTTGCCAACCGCCCGCAAAATCCAGAAACCGGTCCGGTCCGATTGGTCTTGCCGCCCAGCCCAATAGCATAGCAAAGATCAAAATAGCCCATACAGCCGGTCCGATCTGCAAAACATCGGCTACAGCGATGGGTCGTTTGCAGGCCGCGACAAACAGCAACGCGGGGAACAAAATTTCAAAGTTCAGTTTGTCGAGGCCCTGCCAAGCCTTCTCGGACAACCGTGCCCGGATAACTCCGCCAAGCGCGACCATCAGGAAACTCGGGGCGAGCCCCGACAATATGGTGGCAAAGACCATGGCAGGCTGTTCCTACATTCAGCGATGCCACTCTAGTTGGCCAGCCATCACTGACAAGACAGTTACCGACAAGCCAGTGTCGGAACTGACAGTTGCTAAAACTCTGCCGCCAGACGCGTCCCTTGATTGATCGCGCGTTTGGCGTCCAGTTCCGCAGCCACATCCGCGCCGCCAATTACATGCGGGGTGATTCCGCGCTGAGTCAAAGCGTCTGCCAGCGACCGGTCCGAGACCTGACCGGCACACAGCACGATGCTGTCCGCCGCTATCACGGTTGGGTCGGCACGGTCTTCGCCAAAGCTGACGTGCAGGCCGCCCTCGTCGATGCGCTCGTAGTTCACGCCGCCCACGAAACTGACATTCTTCATTTTCAGCGCTGCACGGTGAATCCAACCCGTGGTTTTGCCCAAGCCCTTACCGTGTGCCTGTTTCTTGCGTTGTAGCAAAGTGACCTCACGCGCGGGTGCGCTGGGTTGTGGTCCTTCAGGGGCAAGGCCCGAGCGGTGCTCGGCCGGGTCTGTCACGCCCCACTCTTTCATCCAAAGCGGCAAGTCGGTTGTTGCGCTGTGGCCATCTTCCAAAAGGAACTCGGACACGTCAAATCCGATGCCACCGGCCCCGATTACAGCAACGGATTTGCCGATCTCGGCCTTACCACGCAGCACGTCGATGTAACTTAGCACGTTATCCCGATCCTGCCCGGGGATCTCCGGATCGCGCGGGGTGACGCCGGTTGCAATGACCACCTCGTCAAAGCCGATCAGGTCGTCGGCACTGACCTCACGGTTCAACTCCACGTTAACGTCCAGTTCATCCATCATGGTGCGGTACCAGTCGACCAGCCCCCAGAATTCCTCTTTCCCTGGAACTTGCTTTGCCATGTTCAACTGCCCGCCGATCTCGGATGCGCGGTCGAATAGGGTGACGTCGTGGCCGCGCTGGGCGGCGGTCATGGCGGTGGACAGACCGGCGGGGCCCGCACCGACAACGGCAACTTTTTTGCGCGTCGTGGCGGGCTCAATCACCAGTTCAGTCTCATGACAAGCGCGCGGGTTGACCAGACACGAGGTCAGTTTGCCGCTGAATGTATGATCCAGGCAGGCTTGATTGCAGGCGATACAGGGTGCGATCTGCGCAGACTGGCCTGCGACGGCTTTGTTGACAAAATCTGCATCGGCCAGCATCGGGCGGGCCATCGACACCATATCGGCACAGCCTGTGGCCAAAACCTCTTCCGCAACCTCTGGCGTGTTGATCCGGTTCGAGGTGATCACAGGTATCGACACCTTGCCCATCAGTTTTTTCGTCACCCAGGCAAAGGCTGCACGCGGGACGCTGGTGGCAATGGTTGGAATCCGCGCCTCGTGCCAGCCTATGCCGGTGTTGATGATCGTGGCACCGGCCTTTTCAACCTCTTGAGCCAGTTGCACCACCTCTTCATGGGTCGAGCCATTAGGTACCAGATCGATCATCGACAGGCGGTAGATGATGATGAAATCGCTGCCAACGGCCTCACGCGTGCGGCGCACGACCTCAATCGGCAGGCGCATCCTGTTCTCGTAAGACCCGCCCCAGCGGTCGATGCGCTTGTTGGTATGGGTCACAAGGAACTGGTTCAGGAAATACCCTTCAGACCCCATGATCTCGACCCCATCATAACCTGCCTTTTGCGCCAGAACGGCAGCGTTTACGATGTCGCTGATCTGTTTCTCAATACCCTCTTCATCCAGTTCATTCGGGGGAAAGGGAGAGATCGGGGATTTTACCGGGCTGGGGGCCACGCATTTCGGCCCGTAGGCATAGCGGCCCGCGTGCAGGATCTGCATCGCTATCTTGCCGCCTGCTTCGTGCACCCGCTGGGTCACTATGGAATGGTTCGCCACCTCTTTGTCATTGGTCATCATCGACGCGCCAGGCAGAACCGAGCCTTCGAGGTTGGGACCAATCCCACCCGTCACCATCAATGCCACGCCGCCGCGGGCCCGGTCAGCATAGAATTCAGCAACCCGGTTCCAATCACCGGTTTCCTCAAGCCCCGTATGCATCGAGCCCATCAGCACGCGGTTCTTCAAGGTGGTAAAGCCCAGATCCAGCGGGGCCAGCATGTTTGGGTACGCAGTCATGACGAAACTCTCCCTCCCGAATGTGCGAGTTAGATTGACCTTCGCGTCAACTTTGTCACGCGAAACCCCACGTCACCCTCTTTGCTGTTGCGGCTGCGGTTGCTAGAGGTGGGCGGAACAACCCGATGAGGCCCAACATGACCCCCGAAGACATCGCCAAGCTGCCCTATCGCCCTTGCGTGGGGCTGATGCTGATAAACGCGGACGGCAGGATTTTTGTGGGCCAGCGCAACGACCGCCACAAGGACGCGTGGCAGATGCCTCAGGGCGGTGTGGACAAGGGCGAAAACCCGCGCGACGCGGCCTTGCGCGAGTTGTGGGAAGAAACCGGGGTGACCTCTGATCTGGTGGAGGTCGTGGCCGAAACCGATGGCTGGCTGCCCTACGACCTGCCGCACGACATCGTGCCCAAGATCTGGAAAGGCCGCTATCGCGGGCAAGAGCAGAAATGGTTCTTGCTGCGCTTTGTCGGGACAGATGACCAGATCAATATCGCAACCGACCACCCCGAGTTCTCACACTGGAAATGGCAGGCGCCTGATCGGTTGATCGAAGAGATCGTGCCGTTCAAACGGGACGTGTATGAGCAAGTGCTGACGGCTTTTGAAGGTCACCTTGGCTCGTACACATGACGCATGGGAAAGTTGGACATTTTCCAAACGGGTCTTTAGCGCAGAGCTGTTCGTAACCGGCCTGTCATGATGCAAACGACCTATCCAAGCCCCGTACGTGCGCATCGCACTGTCGACATGGTTGTCCATGTGATCGGGTTGTCCCTGATCCTGATGGCTGGCAGCCTGCTGATCATGAACGCCTATCAGCGTTTGGATTCCGCGCTGCTTCTTGCGGTCATTGTTTATGTGCTCTGCGCGCTTGCGTCGAATCTTGCGTCCTGCGCTTATCATTTCGCGCCCTGGCATGACCGCCGCAAATTGCTGCGCCGCATCGATCATGCCGCGATTTATCCCAGTATCTGCGGGACATTTACACCGTTCTTCGTTCAGGCCGGCACGACATGGACTATGACTTTGCTTTGGGTATGCTGGGGGCTGACCATCGCAGCCGTCTGGAACAAGATTGCGAGTGAGACAGTTAAATCGCGATGGTCGACAGCGTCATACCTTGGTTTAGGCGGCATTGGTCTGGGCGCGATCCCCGACATGACCACCGTTCCCGTAGCCACCCTTTGGTGCATTGCGGGCGGCGCAGCCAGTTATGTTATTGGAACGATGTTTTATGCCCAAAAGACACTGCCGTTTCGTTACGCGATATGGCACGTCTGGGTGAACATGGGCGGGGTTCTGATGTTCGTCGGGATCTGGTTGGCGCTGTTTTCTTAGAAAACAGCGGGTCGGGGCGCGGGCGCCCCAATCCATTTTATGAGTACATCAGGAAGGCCCTGATCCGAGGTCAGAGCAACCCTTCGGCGCGCAGCAATTCCTGCATGTTTGCCTCGGGGCGTGGGCCGATATGGCTGATGACTTCGCGGGCACAGACATTGCCGATCTTTGCGCAGGTCTCGTAATCCCGACCTGTGGCCATGCCAAACAGGAAGCCCGCAGCAAACTGATCGCCCGCACCTGTTGCATCCACGGGCACAACCTTTTCGACCGGTACGTCAATGCGGTTGTCACCATTCAGAACAGTCACACCGTCGCCTGAACGGGTGCAAACCACCAGCGGACAGATCGCGGCGGTTTCAGCCAGTGCTTCGTCGAGATCGTCGGTTTCAAACAGCGATTTGATCTCGGCCTCGTTGCCGATTACGAAATCCAGCTCATTCTCGATCAGCAGCAGGAAATCGACCCGGTGACGTTCCACGCAAAACGGGTCGGAAATGGCGATACCGGCCTTGCCGCCGCCTTTGTGACAGGCTCGTGCAGCTTCAAGAAACGCGGCTTTGCCTTTTTCCTTATCGAACAAGTAGCCTTCGAGGAACATGATCTGGCTGTTGCCAGCGACGTCATCTGATACGTCCTGCGAGGACAGTTCGGACGAAATCCCCAAATAGGTGTTCATCGACCGCTCGCCATCGGGCGACACAAAGATCATCGAGCGCGAGGTCGGCAGTTCTCCACCCGGAACCGGCGGGTTCACGAAATCAACGCCGTCTTCGTTCATCGCATCCGCATAAAAACGACCCAATGCGTCATCATGCACCCGACCGATGAAGGCGGAATCCAGCCCCAGCGCACCGGCACCCGCGATCGTGTTCGCCACAGACCCACCTGGGGTCTGCACGCGACCTTCCATCGAAGCATACAGCACCTCGCCACGCTCCTGCTCAATCAGCTGCATGATGCCTTTTTCAATGCCCATCAGCTCCAGGAAACTGTCATCGGCCTGGGAAATCACGTCTACAACGGCATTCCCGATGCCAGTCAGTTGGTAAGTTTTCATAAGGTTTTGTCCTCGAATTGACAGAGATCACGGATGATGCAGGTCGGGCATTGCGGCTTGCGCGCCTTGCAATGGTACCGGCCTTGCAGGATCAGCCAGTGATGCGCATGGAGTTGAAAGTCAGCAGGTATGTTGTCTTCGATGGCGCGCTCGACCGTGTCCACATCCTTGCCGGGGCAAATGCCGGTGCGATTGCCGACGCGAAAGATGTGTGTGTCCACCGCTTGCGCGGGTTGCCGCCACCACATGTTCAGAACCACATTGGCCGTCTTGCGCCCCACACCCGGCAGCGATTGCAACGCGGCACGGGAATTGGGCACCTCGCCATTGTAATCCTCGACCAGAATACGGCTGAGTTTGATGACGTTCTTCGCCTTCTGCCGGAACAGGCCGATGGTTTTGATATGTTCGATCAGACCTTCTTCGCCCAGATCCAGCATCTTTTGCGGCGTGTCGGCGATTTTGAACAGCTCGCGCGTGGCTTTGTTGACGCCGGCATCGGTTGCCTGCGCCGACAGTGCCACGGCCACGACCAGAGTATAGACGTTCACATGCTCCAGCTCGCCCTTGGGTTCGGGGTCGGCCTCCTGAAAGCGCGTGAAAATCTCGCGGATCGTATGATAGTCGAGTTGCTTAGCCATCCCGGCCTTAATGCCGTCCGCCGAGCCGTGACACAAGCCCTAAGCCAATGCGCAAGTTCCGGGTCGCTTGGGCGTGGCGTGCGCGCTATGGTTTTGTCAGGAAATGAGGTAGAACCATGAACGTCCAGACCCCAGAAAGCGGATACCATTACAACGTCATGCGTCGGGCGATCGACCTGATTGATCAGAGCGGCGAGGGTCTCGGCCTTGATGAATTGGCCCGTCAGATGGATATGAGCCCGGCCCATTTCCAGCGCCTGTTCTCGCGTTGGACTGGGGTGTCGCCGAAACGGTACCAACAATACCTGACACTGGGGCACGCAAAGGCATTGCTGCGCGAACGGTTCACGACCTTGGAAACGGCGCACAACGTGGGTCTGTCCGGCAGCGGCCGTCTGCACGATCTGTTCCTGAAGTGGGAATCCATGAGCCCCGGCGAATACGCCCGTAAGGGCGCAGGCCTGACGATCTATTGGGGTTGGTTCGAATGCCCGTTTGGCCCTGCACTTGTCATGGGCACCGACAAGGGCATCTGCGGCATGGCCTTCGGGGCCGAGACCGGCGAAGAGGCCGCGATGGAGGACATGATCTCGCGCTGGCCGAAAGCTGAATTTGTCGAGGATCCGATGCGCTTGCGCCCTTGGGTGCTCAGTGCTTTTGGCGCCGCCAGTGACCGGCTGGAGCCAACGCCGCTTTATCTGATCGGATCACCCCTGCAGATCAAAGTTTGGGAAGCGCTGATGCACATTCCGTCGGGGCAGGTCACCACCTACTCAGAGATCGCGCAGCGCGTGGGCTCACCACAAGCCGTGCGCGCCGTTGGAACGGCGGTTGGGCGAAACCCGGTCAGCTGGCTGATCCCCTGCCACCGAGCGCTGCGCAAGTCGGGTGGTTTGGGCGGCTACCACTGGGGTCTGCCGGTCAAACGCGCCATGCTGGCCTTTGAAGCGGCGCAGGCAGATGCCTGATTGACAGATGACCTGACCGCTGCGAAAAGGCATCGCAGGTTCGGGTCCCCTGCCGTTCGCGGCCTTTGGCTTTGGTGAAACCCGGTTTGAAGAACATCTGTTGCCCATTTCTGGCGCGCGGATGGAAATGCGAACCCCGTCCAGACTTCGCGCCCGTTCAAGGAAACGAGGCACATGATGACACGAATCCAAACCGTTGCTCCGGTTGACGAACTGAAAGCGCAAGCCAAACGCCTGCGGGACATACTGAAGGCGACAGGTGTTGCGCTGTCGCACAGCGCCGCATTGGAACTGCTGGCCCATCAGCATGGCGTACGAGACTGGAACACATTGAATGCAATGGCCGGGAACCGGATGCACTTGCGTGTAGGCGACAGGGTCGAAGGGCGCTATCTGGGTCAGGTGTACACAGCGGAAATCCGCGGTATAACTATGCTGGGCGATGGTGCTCGTCGCCGGGTTACCCTGCACTTCGATACGCCGGTTGATGTGGTACGCTTCGATAGCTTCTCTGCTTTTCGACAGCGCGTTACCGGAGAGATTGGCTGGGACGGTCGATCCCTACGGCACACTTCCGATGGGGAACCCCAACTTGTGGTACGGCCTGTATAATACACTAAGGGCGAGGCGCATGAGTCGCCTCGCCCAATCCGCGCAACTCGCCGGGAAGCTTATTCCGCAGCCCAGCCGCCGACGGCTTTGACTTCAAGGAAGTCTTCCAGACCGAAAACACCGCCTTCACGCCCGTTACCGGATTGTTTCATGCCCCCGAACGGAGAGCCCGCGCTGCGTGACTGGCCATTCATCTCGACCATGCCCGACCGTAGAACCCGCGCCATGCGATTGGCGCGCGCGCCATCCTGGGTCTGAACGTAGTTGGTCAGGCCATAAGGCGTGTCATTGGCGATCTCGACCGCCTCCTCTTCGGTGTCGAAAGGGATCATGGTCAGGACCGGGCCAAAAATTTCTTCGCGCGCGATCGTCATCTGGTTGTTCGCATCGGCAAAGACCGTAGGGCGGACATAGTAGCCTTTGTTCAGCCCCTCAGGTCGTCCAGTGCCGCCAGCGACCAGACGCGCGCCTTCATCAATGCCTTTCTGGATCAGGTCTTGGATCTTGGTCCACTGGACCTCATTCACCACTGGGCCGATATGGCGGCCTTCTTCGGCGGCTGGACCGACCTTGACCATGTTGGCCACTTCAGTCGCCGTTTCCACCGCCTTGTCATAGATCGGGCGCTGCACCAGCATCCGGCTGGGGGCGTTACAGCTTTGGCCGGTGTTTTGCATCATGTGCAGCACGCCGCGCTTGACCGCTTTCTCGTCTGCGTCCTCGAAGACCACATTCGCACCTTTTCCGCCCAATTCCAGATGCACTTTCTTGAGCGTATCGGCAGCGTTCTTCGAAATCGCGGTGCCCGCGCGGGTCGAGCCGGTAAAGCTGACCATATCTACATCCGGGTGGCCGGACAGCTGAGAGCCAACGCCTACCCCGTCGCCATTCACCAGATTGAACACGCCGGGCGGGAAGCCTGCTTCGTCCATCATCTCGGCAAAGATCATCGCGTTCAGCGGGCTTTGTTCTGATGGTTTCAGCACCATAGTGCAGCCTGCAATCGCTGCCGCACCGACCTTGAGCGTGATCTGGTTCATCGGCCAGTTCCACGGCGTAATCAAAGCGGCAACGCCAACCGCCTCATGGATGATCCGGTCATTCGGCGCGTGATCACCCAGCGGGCGTTCAAATTCAAACGCTTTGGCTGCGCGGATGAAGTTCTTCAGGTGGTAGATACCTGCGCCCGCCTGTGCCGAGCGCGCCAGATCGATCGGGGCGCCCATCTCAAGCGACATTGCCTGCGCCAGATCTTCGGACCGGGCCGCATAAAGATCGACCAGTTTTTCCACCAGCGCGATGCGGGTCTCCACCGGGGTTTCCATCCAGCCGGGCAGGGCGGCCTTGGCAGCCGTAACAGCTGCATTGGTATCGGCTTCAGCGCCAAGCGAAATCACCGCGCAGGGCTCTTCGGTCGAGGGGTTGATGACTTGGAAATCATTGGGCCGCGATGGAGCGACCCACTGACCGTTAATATAGAAATCCCGCTTTTCGATCATCATGAGCCCTCCTGAAGGTTCAGCATTCATCCGGCTGTTCGCGCACACTCTGTCATCCATACCTGGATCGGGCAATAGTGGATTTGATCAAATTATTTTCTCGAGGTGTCCACGAATTCCGTATCCTTGGGCGAGGTGGATGGTTTAACCTTCGCTCAAAGTGATTAGGTTCCCAGCAACCGACTCAGGTTTTTCACAGGAAAGGAGATGCCCCATGGGTTTGCGCATCAACGACACCGTCCCGAATTTCACAGCAGAAACGGATCAGGGCACCGTTCAGTTTCACGATTGGATTGGCGACAGCTGGGCCATTCTGTTCTCGCACCCAAAGGACTTCACCCCTGTTTGCACCACCGAGTTTTCGGCTGTTGCACAGCTGAATGACGAATGGGCCGCACGCAACACCAAAGTGATCGGCGTGTCGGTCGACGGTGTCGAGGACCACAAGAAGTGGAAGAAAGACATCGAAGAATACGGCAAGGCCAATCCCGGCTTTCCGATTATCGCCGATGACGGCCTGGCCGTGTCGAAAGCTTTCGACATGCTGCCTGCCGAAGCCTATCTGCCCGATGGCCGCACACCGGCTGACAGCGCCACCGTGCGTTCGGTCTTTATCATCGGTCCGGACAAGCAACTGAAACTGTCGATGACTTACCCAATGACCGTGGGCCGGAACTTTGCTGAAATCCTGCGCGCGCTGGACGGGCTGCAAATGTCGGCCAAAGGCGTTGCGACACCGGCCAACTGGGTGCCGGGCGAAGACGTTATCATCCCGCCGGCCGTGTCGAACGAAGACGCCAAAGCCAAGTTTGGCGAGTTCGAGACAATCTTCCCCTATCTGCGCAAAACCAAAGCGCCGTCCTAAGACGGTTGCCGGGTTGGGGGGCTGTCTGCCCCCCAATCACGCCTTTCTGCGCGATTCCCCCCCCGAAGGTATTTTTTGGCCAGATGAAGCAGGTGGTTGCTGCGGACAGGGTGATCCGCAGAAAACCTAATGTAAGCTGAATTCTGTCGATTAATCAGAATGCCCCCGCACCTGAAGCGCGGGGGCAAATAGGGGAAGGAAAACCGGAGAGAAACCTAACCCCCATGTGATCAAAACTTGTAACGAAGTCCGAAATTGACGCTGAACGTATCCAGGTTATCTTCGACCGTTCCCGTCAATGCTCCATTCGGGGCCAACCGTTCCGACGAAACGTCAAAGGCCCGTGCATAGCGGGCGTCCACGGTAAAGGCGGTTGACGGGTTGATGTCATAGGCCACGCCCGCGATCAGCTGAGCGGCAAAAGTGGTGTCGCTGTCATCCAATGCCACACCGGGTCCGTAGGCAAAATCCAGATCCGAATAGGTGGCGCCCAGACCAAAACCCGCAAACGGAGTCAGCGCACCAGCCTGTTTGAAGTCGAACAGCACGTTGGCGAAGAGCGAGGTTTGCGAAACATCGCCGGAAATGTTGCCTTCTGGTGCTGGACCATTGCCCGAGAAATTTACCCCATCCACATCACTTTCGCGGTACGACAGTTCCAGTTCGACGCGCGTTCCGACCGTGTCATTGGACCACTGCGGGATCTCTTTACCGATGGCCACACCCAGTCCAAAGCCTGCATCAAAACCCGTATCGACCGATTGCGGCGCGCCACCGATCGTGCCCGTAAGGTTGCTGTCTTGCAGTTGGCTGTAGCCGATGAAGCCCTGAACATAGGTGCCATCACCCAGGCTCTGTGCGGTTGCTGCGGTTGTGCCCAGCATCAGGGCGGCGGAGGTCAGGATGAAACGACTAACCATGATCATGCCCTTTGTTCCAAAACGCTTCCCGGTGTAGATCGTGTGTCTGGCGTTGCGGGGAAAGGGTTTGGATGCTCACATCGGGTCACTCTATCTTGGGACCGCGTGACAGAATAAATCGTTTCGCCGAACTGTTGTCGCTGAACGTCAAGCCGTCGATTTCTGGTATGCGCGTGGACGTGCTATTATGTTGGAAGGGCGTTGTTCTACAGGCGATGGCCATCGGGATTTCACTGTACTTTGCAGGAGAGAACCATGGCGTTTACAGATTGGTACGTTGAAGGAGAAAGCTTTGGCAACTGCAATTGCGGTTATGCCTGTCCTTGCCAATTCGAAGAACTACCCACCCACGGAAACTGCCGGGGCTTCGAAGTGCTTGAGATTGGCAACGGGTATTTCGGTGACACAGATCTCAGTGGTACCAAGGCAGCGCTGATCTATGCCTGGCCGGGGCCGATTTTCGAGGGTGGCGGAGAAATGCAGGTGATCGTTGATCCTGCGGCGAGCCCGGCGCAACGCGCTGCGCTTGAAAAGGTCTTTCACGGTGAAGAAACAGAAGAGATGGCAACACATTGGTACGTGTTTCGTGCCATGTGCGAGAAGGTGCACGAAACGCTTTACCTGCCGATTGATTTTGAAATGGACTTGGAAGAGCGCACCGCCCACGTGTCCATCGGCGATGTGCTAAGCTCGACTGGGCGTCCCATTGAAGCCCCTCATGGCGGAGGACCGCATCGCGTGCGTATCGATATTCCCGGCGGTATCGAGTTTTCTTTGGCCGAGATCGGCAGTGCCACCACGCGCGCAGATGCGGCGATCAAGCTGGATTTGAAAGACAGCTATGGTCAGTGGCATGTCCTGAAACATGGGCCGAGCGGCGTCGCACATTAAACAGCATCAAGCGGCTCTCTTCAGCAAGTTTGGATGTACATGCCAATTTGGAACCTTCAGGTCTGCTTTCAGCATTCCGACCTCAAAAGGTCTGAGGACCGGCAGCACAGTCGGCCCGTAACCGTCCGCGCCGCGGGACAGGTTCGGAAACAGGTTGAACAACCTGCGCAGGGTGGCAGGTGCCATCGCACTGAGGGTGGTTTCGCCGGGATAGAAGGATTCGGACCAGACCCCCTCGACACTCACCAGCTCATGCTGATCAAAGAGGATGTGAATATACTCAACCCCCTGCGCAGGCAGGTCCTGCACAATGCTTTGCCCATTGATCAATGCCTTCGCCGGGGCCAGCATCACGGTCTCGCCATGCATCAGTTCCATCATGGCTGAGGTAACGGCGACCCGATGTTGCGGCGACACTAACAGATCGCGCTTGGGGCTGTTCGGCCCGAAACAGCCCGCTTTGAAGCGTACAGGGCACAGATGCGGAGAGGAGCGCAGCTCTTGCGCCGACAGATGCCGTCGACCGATCCAGCGCACCGGACGGATGTGCCCATCTGAGGATATGACCGGATCTCCGGGCACCAGCCCTTCCACCCGGCACTGTCCCGTAGGGGTCAGGATCAGTGACCCCTTGGTGAAGCACACGAAAGAGGGCAGGCTCTGGTACGGGGTAGAAGGCGCGGTGCCGTCAAAGCTGGTATCCTCGATGGTGTCATTCAGCGCCGCCTGACCCGAGGTGACGATGATGTAACGCGGGTTGGTGAACTGAATCAGGGTGAAACTGACCGGAGCGCCATCGACCGTACCAGTATATGTCTCGAACGTGCTGAAATTCTGAGAAGAGGCAGTAAAGCCCGGCAATCCGGAAAGATCCAATTGGGTGCTGTCGGGGTCAGGATCGTGCAAGATGGCGTCGTTATCCGTGATTTCAACAGAATACGCTGCCGTGATGTCGACGTCGCGCGTGCTGAACGGGTCCGCGCTGATTTCATAAACGGTAATCGAAGCCACGGTTGCACAACATCCCTGAGAGCGACAAAATCACCCTTAAGGTTGTGCTAATACGTTTAAGAAACGTTAATAGTTGATTTACCAAAGCCAGAGTGTGGGGGCTGCGTTTGGTCGCCCTGCACAAAAGAAAGGCCCCGGGCAACGCCGGGGCCTTTCGAGTTCAGCAAGAGGGGCAGATTACTCTGCGCTTTCCTCTTTCTTTTCTTTCTTCTCGGGAACGATCTCTTCGCCGGTTTCCTGATCGACAACTTTCATCGACAGGCGCACCTTGCCGCGATCGTCAAAGCCCAGAAGCTTGACCTTCACTTCCTGACCTTCCTTCAGAACATCTGACGGATGGTTCAGGCGGCGGTTTTCGATCTGGGATACGTGGACCAGACCGTCGCGTTTGCCAAAGAAGTTCACGAAGGCGCCGAAATCGACGATCTTGACCACTTTACCGGTGTAGACCTGACCTTCTTCCGGCTCTGCCACGATCGAATAGATCATGTCGTATGCCTTCTGGATCGATTCACCATCGGGCGAGGCGATCTTGATGACGCCGTCATCGTTGATGTCGACCTTGGCACCCGAGGTTTCCACGATCTCGCGGATGACCTTGCCGCCCGAACCGATCACTTCACGGATCTTGTCGGTTGGGATGTTCATGGTCTCGATGCGCGGCGCGTGGACCGAGAATTCGTTGGTCTCGGACAGGGCTTTGCCCATCTCGCCCAGGATGTGCATCCGGCCGTCCTTGGCTTGCGCCAGGGCTTTCTCCATGATCTCGGGCGTGATGCCTGCAACCTTGATGTCCATCTGCAGCGAGGTGATGCCGTTTTCGGTACCCGCAACCTTGAAGTCCATGTCGCCCAGGTGGTCTTCATCACCCAGAATGTCCGACAGGATGGCATAGTCGCCGTCATCTTCCAGGATCAGACCCATGGCCACACCGGCAACGGGTGCCTTCAGCGGAACACCCGCATCCATCATCGACAGCGAGCCGCCGCAGACCGACGCCATCGAGCTTGATCCGTTGGATTCGGTGATCTCGGACACGATGCGGATCGTGTAGGGGAAGTCGGTTGCCGCAGGCAGAACCGCCTGCAGGGCGCGCCATGCCAGCTTGCCGTGACCGATCTCACGACGGCCCGGGCCCATGACCCGGCCAACTTCACCAACCGAATACGGAGGGAAGTTGTAGTGCAGCAGGAAGTTCGATTTGAAGTTGCCGTGCAGCGCGTCGATGAACTGTTCGTCGTCGCCGGTGCCCAGCGTGGTCACGGCCAGTGCCTGTGTTTCACCACGGGTGAACAGGGCCGAACCATGGGTCCGCGGCAGCATCGAGGTCTCTGCAACGATCGAACGGATGTCGGTGGTCGAACGACCGTCGATCCGCTTGCCGCCCTTGACGACGTCGCCGCGCAGAATGCCAGCTTCCAGTTTCTTCATTGCCGAACCGAGGTTGCCGTCTTCCAGCTGCTCTTCGGTCAGTGCTTCCTTGATCGCCTCACGGGCAGCGGCAACAGCGGCGGTGCGCTCTTGCTTGTCGGTGATCGCGAAGGCGGCGCGCATCTGTTCTTCACCGGCGGCCTTCACGGCTGCAGACAGTTCGGAATAGTCGGGTGCCTGGAAGTCGAACGGCTCTTTCGCGGCGTCTTCGGCCAGCGAGATGATCAGGTCGATGACCGGCTGAATCTGCTCGTGTGCGAATTTGACCGCACCCAGCATTTCCGCCTCGGACAGCTCGTAAGCTTCCGATTCAACCATCATCACAGCGTCTTTGGTGCCGGCAACAACCAGATCCAGACGCTGTTCGGGGTTCAGGCGCAGGTCCTGCATGTCGTCGACGGTCGGGTTCAGGACGTAATCACCATCCTCAAAGCCAACGCGGCAACCGGCGATCGGGCCCATGAACGGCGCGCCGGACAAGGTCAGCGCAGCCGATGCTGCGATCATCGCAACCATGTCGGGGTCGTTGACTAGATCGTGGGACAGCACGGTGCACATCACCAGAACTTCGTTTTTGAAGCCGTCAACGAACAGCGGGCGGATCGGACGGTCGATCAGACGCGCGGTCAGTGTCTCTTTCTCGGTCGGGCGCGCCTCGCGCTTGAAGAAGCCACCCGGAACCTTACCGGCGGCATAGTATTTTTCCTGATAATGGACGGTCAGCGGGAAAAAGTCCTGACCCGGCTTTTGAGCCCGCGCAAAGGTCACGTTTGCCATGACGCTGGTTTCGCCCAGCGTGGCAATCACGCTGCCGTCGGCCTGACGGGCAACTTTGCCGGTTTCCAGTGTGAGCGTCTCTTCGCCCCACTGCATCGATTTCTTTGTTACATCAAACATATGCGTATCCTAGAAGGGAGCACTCCCGGCCCTCCGGGTCTCCCGTTTGAATGGCGGCCCCATTGCCGCCGACCCCACTTTATCTTCCATTCGAGTGCCAGGGTCAGGGCACAACGTCTCAGATACCGCGCGCATACATGAGAATGCGTTGAAAGGAAAGAGGTCTAGCTTAACGCTGGGATGGTTTCCCCACTCAGAAAGATCGCTCGCGGGACTTCCGTAGTGAGCGGATGTCCGTTGCTGTTTCAGGACCCGGTTGCGGACTGGTCGCCCGCAAAGTTGCATCGCCGCGGTGTTTCAGAAACGCCAGAGCGCAAACCGACCAGATCCAAGAGTTCAGCCAAAGCAGAGCCGCACTTGCCGCTGTTCCCTTCAGTACAAGGTCTAAATCGAAATCCGGCAGAGACTGAGTCAGGATGATCGAGATAACGGAAATGAAGATAGGCAGAAGCGCAAAAAGCGCTGTCAAAAGTCCGAAATAAAACTGAAGCAAGATCGAGAAGAAAAAAACGCAGAACAACGGGATGAAACTGCGGCCAAAGCCGTAAAAAATCCACGGCTCGGTGCGCCGAAACCCGCTTCTTGTGCGGCGCTGGCCATAGGGACGGCCATCGCGGCACTGACGGCCGCATAGATGATGTACAAAACAATGGCTGTGCTGCCGAAGGTAAGCAGAACAAACGAAGTCTGAACTGAGTCCGCAGCATCTTTTACCGCTGTCAATGAGATTGGCAGATCAAGCTTCCAGAGGGAAAAAACCGCCGAGGCAACACTCACCACTATACTCAGAGCGCCCAACACGATCAGGGAAAACACTCCGTATTTTAAAGCATTCAGAATGAGTATCTTTAGGTCAGTGCGACGCGTGTCCCCTTTGATTGCAAGGGCGGCCCGTATACCAAACAGGGTAATTATGGCAGAGTTGACCGGTTCGCTCAGGGTATCTGCATAATCGGCTGTAATGGTGTCCAAAAGCGACCAGACAATCGATGAAAGGAAATAGGTAACGATTACCGGAACGATCATCCGCAAAAAAACGCCGAATGATACGGGGACAGCTCTTAGGATGGCGAACATAAAATGGGTTCGAAAACTATGTATGCAATGGTCAGGTACAGTGACTTGACGTTTGAAACGTGAACTTTTCGAAAAGAGTGTTTCAGTAAGCTCTACTTATTGGAGAGAGATGTGCAAGGAGTATTCTGGAGGGTTGTGCGATCTGGAATCAGGACAGATCAATCACATAGCTAAAGTTGAATGCAATTGAAGAAATAGCAAGGTTGTATAAGCTCTTACGAACAAGCCCGCGGTCGAAATGACGGAAAAGCGCCAAGGGGGTAACTATCTCATAACCGTCCGCCGACCGAATACCTTGGCGTTTGCAAATAGCGAACAGAAGGGCAATCGAATGGCACAAACAAAGAAGATGCTGGATCCGGACCCTCGGATTTACGACTTCGAAACAGAATATGAACTGGGGCAGGACAACGTCCGGCCATTTGGTCTGGATATTCACAACCCGGTTTTTCTGATCTCAAGTATTTTGATCTTTGCTTTCGTTCTGATCGCATTGGCCAACCAAGAGGCGACGGCCACGTTCTTTGGCTGGCTCCGGCCCTGGCTAACCAGTACGTTTGACTGGTTTCTGGTTCTTTCGGTTGATGCAATCACGCTGTTTTGCCTGGTTCTGATTATTCTGCCGGTGGGCAGTGTTCGGATCGGTGGCAAGGATGCCAAGCCTGACTATTCCTATGCCGGATGGATCGCGATGATGTTCGCCGCCGGTATTGGTATCGGTCTGCTGTTCTTTGGCGTGATGGAGCCGGTCTATTACAACTTTGCCGAAGACGGGAATGCGCGGCCCTTGGGTATTGATATTGCAGTTCCGGGCAATGAATACATCGGCGTCGTCGGCACAATCCATCACTGGGGCCTGGAAGGATGGGCGGTCTATGCCGCTGTGGGCCTGAGCCTTGCGATTTTCGCCTATAACCTGAACCTGCCACTGACCCTGCGCTCGGCCTTTTATCCGATCCTTGGAGAGCGGGTCTGGGGCTGGTGGGGCCACGCCATCGACACGCTTGCGGTGTTTGCGACGTTGTTTGGCCTGACGACCTCTCTGGGTCTTGGGGCGCAGCAAGTTGCGGCGGGGTTAAACGAAGTGTTTGGCATCGAACCCAGCCCGACCGTGACAGTCCTGCTAATCATCGGCATCACACTGATCGCGCTTGGCTCGGTCCTGATGGGAATGGATGCGGGCGTCAAACGGCTAAGCGAGATCAACATGATCATGGCCGTGGGCCTGTTCATCTTTGTGATCGTCGTTACCGGCGTCGGCACAGCCATCGCGCGGTACTTCAACGTGATGGTGGATTACGTGACGCATCTTCCGGCCTTGTCCAACCCATTCGGGCGGGAAGACACGAGCTATTTCCACGGCTGGACGACCTTCTACTGGGCCTGGTGGATCGCATGGTCGCCGTTTGTGGGCATGTTCATCGCCCGCATTTCCAAGGGCCGCACGGTGCGTGAGTTCATCCTCTGCGCATTGTTGGCGCCAACGGCTGTCTGCGCACTGTGGATGTCGACCTTCGGCGGTGCCGCCATCGACATGCTGAATGTAGGCGGAGCGGAAGGTGTCCGCGCCACAGTGATCGACAGCTATGCCCCCGAGGGCGCGCTGTTTGGTTTCCTGAAAGAGCTGCCGCTTTACGGCATCGTGGCCCCGATCGCACTGGTTCTGATCGTGATCTTCTTTGTTACATCGTCCGACTCGGGTTCGCTGGTGATCGACACGATCACGGCAGGCGGTAAGATGGACGCTCCGGTTGTACAGCGCGTATTCTGGTGCACGCTCGAAGGTTTGGTGGCCATCGCCCTGCTGCTTGGGGGTGGTCTGTCCGCTCTGCAAGGTGCAGCGGTTTCAACAGGGATACCGTTTACACTGGTGGTCCTGATGATGTGCTACTGCTTGTGGCTGGCATTGAAGTCAGAGAAAGCGAAAATGTAGAATTGGGTGTGTTTCAACGACCCAAACGCCCACCGAACGGTGGGCGTTTTTTTGGGTTCTGTCGAGTGCGCATAAGGAACGGTGACTTTCACGGCTATATATACGCTCACCAGTATGAAAAAAGCTGCGTTAGGCGGCGCTGTGTTTGTGGCCAAGCGTTGGAAACCCAAGCTTTATGATACCGTTGAAACAGGGAAGTATCCAACTTTGCCTTAGGCAGAGAACCTTGCCCGCATTTTCAAGTATTCTCGGGCTGAGCTATTGCGTTGACGTTGAATCCTCTGAATAGGACTTTCACTGCAAAATAAACTGCTTTGAACCACTTTGGGAGGAACAAGTGTCAATTGTTGATGTTCTGGCTGCGCGCCTGATTGAAGATGTCAAATCCAATGACCTGTCAGGCAACTTCCTGATGCTTGGGCGGCAGGACTGGGTGGGCGCGCGCCGTTCGGCATCCGCAGACTTGTTCAGGGAAACCTTGCAGAAACACTTGCCCGGCGTGACCGAAGCCGATCTTTGCAACTCGGAGGATGGTTACTCGGAAACCTTCTTTCGGAAACTGGGGTTCTCTGAAGTGGACTCTTTGGATTATTCGGACTTCGAAGGTGCGAGCATTGTTCAGGATCTCGCCGGGGATTTGCCTGACACTCTGGTTGGTAGATTCGACGTCATTTATGATGGTGGCACCTGCGAGCACGTTTTCGACTTGCCGACCGCCTACCGGAACATTGACACGATGCTTAAGCCCGGTGGGGTGTTTATTGCACACTCTCCTTCGAACAATTGGATCAATCACGGCTTTTATCAGATTTGCCCAGAGATCGTGTATGGCTTCTGGGTCAATGCGATGAACTACGAGGCTCTGAAATGTGTGTGGCAACCGTTAAGGCCATATGCCGCGCGTAATGTGGTGAAAATGACGGACCCCAACAAGACAAAGAAACGTCCGCGCCCGCTTGGATCGTTTAATCCCGGATTGCCGGTGCTTTTGGATTATGTGGTCCGAAAACCGTTTGCTGATACAGGGAAACCCGCCAGCGTGTCGCAAAGTGACTATGCCACGCGTTGGGAAAAACACGCTGATAGCTAACAGCGGTGCGTCTCGATAGAGCTTCCTTGGCGTTCAATGGTTTTCCAACCGTTGTGGCACGTTCTGAGGGGTATGAAATCTTGATCCCAGTTCAGGTTAAATGCGCATGCCCTGCTGAAGCAGATCGTACCATGCCGCGTAGCAATTGAGGTTCTGTGTTGTCGTTTTTTGATTTCTGTGGAGTGTGCATAAGTCGGGGTGGTTTTCACGGTATTTTGACTGGACTTACGCGTTCGCCAATACGAACAAAGCCGCGTCGGGCTGACGCTATTGTTGTGGCCGGGCGATGGGGGACCAAGCGATAGGACGCTATTGTAACGGGGAAGTTCCCAACTTAATAACGACGTAAGACGAAATGAACTCAATGGTTTGTTTGGTTTTGAACACCACGGGTCAAGAGTGTTAGGATTGAATATTGGTTGCGATTAATTTTACCACGTTGCTGCAAAATGGTTCGCAGACTGTCGTTGATGCCGATGGTGATGTTGTTGTCGTAACTGCAACCTTCACAAGCGACTTCTTCGTCAATGGTTCCGGCGACGTACAATCCGACGACGCGGTGGATACCAATCCGGATTCGTTCACCCTGACCTTCTCGAAACCGGTCAAGAATTTCACTTTCACGGTTGGTGATGTGAACTCGAACGGGTTTGGCGGCGGTTTCAACGACCAAATCACAGTTCAGTCAACGCTTGACGGGTCGCCTGTTGTAACAAATCTGAATTTTGGAACCAGTGGAACAACCGCTGTGTACGAAGCGCCCTTTGGCACGAACGTGACGGAAACCGTGACAGTTCCAGGTCCACTTGATCAGATCACGCTCACCAATTTTGACCCGGATCAGCAGCATGGCTGGTTGTTTTTGACGACCGGCGACATTGGCGATGTCGTGTGCTTCACCAATGGTACGCAGATCGAGACTGACGATGGCCCGAAATCAGTCGAGGATCTTGTCCCCGGCGATAGGGTATTAACCCGCGACAACGGATATCAACCGCTGCGTTGGATCGGCAGGAAAGAAGTCTCGACAGATCGGCTTCGCAAAAACGAAAAGCTGCGCCCTGTGCGCATTAAGGCAGGTGCATTGTCTTCTGGTCTGCCATGCCGGGATCTGGTTGTGTCCCGCCAACACAGAATGCTCGCCGTGTCCGAAATTGCGAGACGCATGTTCGGAGCTTTAGAAATCCTGGTTCCGGCCCATAAGCTTACTGAGCTTCCAGGCGTCGAAGTCGAAGATCCGGTTCAGCCAATAACGTATTATCATCTTCTGTTCGATGGCCACGAAATCATCTACGCGGAAGGGACACCTACAGAGAGCATGCATACTGGACCAGAAGCGATGAAAACATTGCCTCCGGAAGCCTTGGAAGAAATCTTCCAGCTGTTTCCCGAGTTGGCTGAACGTGGTGCTCAGGAAAAGCTTGCAAGGTTTACACCAAAGGGGCGGCAACAGAGAAGTTTTATTGCCCGCCTCGAAAAGAACAACCGGCCGTTTGTCGCCACGGTCTGATTTGATTGGCCGGCATAGCCGATGTTGGTTTTGCGCTGTCATGCAGTTTGACCCGCAAGAAATGCGGGAATGCAACGCCAGGATTCAAATCCCCTTAAAAAGGAAAACACCCGCCAAAATGGCGGGCGTTCAAGTCAGATTATCCGGGTCTGAGGACCCGTAAAAATCGCAAAAGCGCTTAGCGGCGGATGCCCAGCTTTTTGATCAGGTCCTGGTAACGCGCTTCTTCTTTGCCCTTCAGGTAGTCCAGCAGCTTACGGCGCTGAGCAACCATTTTCAGCAGACCGCGACGACCGTGGTTGTCTTTTTTGTGGGTCTTGAAGTGCTCGGTCAGGGTGTTGATGCGCGAGGTCAGGATTGCAACCTGGACTTCAGGCGAACCGGTGTCGCCGTCCTTGGTTGCGAATTCTTTCATGACGCGTGCTTTATCAGCGGCAGTAATCGACATCGGGGTCTCCTTTATGGGTTAGAGTTGATGGCGCAGGCCGGGATGTCGTCCAGCACAGGCCCATGGAGAAAACCGCACCGATTCCGATGCGGATGGGCGCGTATAGGCGCATTTTTGTCAAATGGCAAAGGGAATCTACGGCTTCAGACCATGTGGCCGTATTGCGCAAGTTGCGCTTCTGTAATCAGTTGAATATCGGCGATGGTCATCCCCTCGGCTCCGTATACCTGCGCTACGTCCTGACCGTTGATGATCACGCGTGTCAGATTGGCGTTGTCGGTGTCGGGTTCCACTTCAATCTCGGGGGTGGTCTCATCCTCCCAGGTAACGAGCAGCTTGTCCTCACCGGGCTGGAAGCCCATGACGGTGACTTCTTCGTCACCCGGGCTCAATACGATGTCATCTGCGCCCTGACCGCCGGTCACCACATCCCCTGAGCCCGCTACAATGGTATCATCCCCATCCCCGCCGTTCAGGAAATCCTTTTCGGCAACGCCCTCTTCGATGCCGAACACAAAGTCGTCCCCGTCGCCGCCAAAGATCGCATCTTCGCCTGCGCCGCCTGACAGGACGTCATCCCCAAAGCCGCCCTGCAATGCGTCGTCATCGGCCCCGCCTGCCAGTGTATCGTCCCCCTGACCGCCATAAAGCTCATCTTCGCCATCGCCCCCGTCCAGAGTGTCGTCGCCAAAATGCCCGAACAGAGCGTCATCGCCCGTGTCGCCAAACAGCAGGTCGTCATCCGCTTCGCCATGCAGGACATCGTCGTCCTGTCCGCCATAGATGGTATCCATCCCGTCGCCACCATGCAGAACGTCATCCCCTTTTCCGCCTTGGATCGTATCGTCACCGCCATAGCCGTTGATCTGATCCACGCCGTCCTCTCCGGTAATGACATCGGGATCGTCATCTCCTGCAATCACCAGATCGCCTTCGAATTCCGAAATCACGATACCAGTGGACAGGGGTGTGACCTCGGTTTCGACGGGGTCTTCGACATTTTCGCCGATATCCAGAAATTCTCCGGTTTCTGCGTCATCTTCGGGGATGTCATCTGACACGTCCTCGTCTTCGATCAGCATGTCGCTCATCGCGTACGCTGCACCGCCAATGGCGGCCAGTCCGATCAATCCGGCCAGAAACATGACACCCCTCCAATAGCAGAATGCTCCGAGGGTGAATGTTTCATGCTGCGGGCAGCGACGTCAAAGGCAAGTTGTTGAAATGGTTAATACTTTGTCACCATCGCTCAGGCTTCTGGGTGTAGGCGATGTAAAGGGGATGCTTGGGGTGGCCGTCTTTGGTCAGACCCAGATGGAACAGTGGTTGACCCGTATTGCGCAACAGCTGTTCAACTGCCGGGCCACGGTCCAGATGCGCACCATGGGTGCCCCAGGCGGCGATGACCTGATCGGCCCAATTCACACCGTCCAGAATGGCTGCGTCATTCGCAGGCCCGACTGGGTCGGCAGCGGCACGCATCTTGCGCGGGTCGGTGTCGCGCCAGGCAAAGATGTTGGTAACCTGAAACGCGCCAAAACCCAACGCCCGCGCACGCCGTTCGCAGCGTTCCACCGTAGGGTCGTTCTGCACCTCGGTCGCGGTCGAGGGGTTCAGCATCACAAACAATGCCTTCCGCCCCGCCGCATCCCAGACGCGGGTCAGGCTATAGCGGTACTTTTCGCAATCGGAATAGATGGCGGTCGAGGGCGCGTCGCCCTTGGTATGCGTTCGGGTGATCATGCCACCCGCCTAACACGTGGTTCAGGCGACGAACACCCGGCTGGGGTGCAACTCGCCCGATTTGTAGATGCCCACTGCCACCGCCTTGCCATCCAGCGAGGCCCAGGCTTCATCGCCGTATTCGACGTCTGACGCCAATACCATACCCGGATTGCCGTTGCGCAAACGGGTGGCGCCCTCGGCAGTGCACTTCAGCTCGGGCAGGTCCGACAAGCCGGTTTCCAGAGGGTGCAGATACGCGTCCAGCGCGGTGGTCTTGGCCATCTCGTCGATCTGTTCGATGGTCATGCCATCTTCGGCCTCGAAAGGGCCGGACCAGACGCGGCGCAGTTCCTTGACGTGGCCGTGACATCCCAATGCCTCACCCAGATCGCGCGCAATCGAGCGCACATAGCCACCCTTGCCGCAAGTCATTTCCAACACCACGTGATCTTCATCGGGGCGGTCGACAAGGACCAGTTCCTCGACCCAAAGGGGCCGGGCGGTTAGTTCCACATCTTCGCCGTCGCGGGCCAGCTTGTAGGCGCGCTGACCGTTAACTTTTACCGCCGAGAACTTTGGCGGGACCTGCATGATGTCGCCCAGAAACGGGGTTAGCGCTGCTTTGATGTCCTCATCCGTAGGGCGCGCATCGCCTTGTGCGATCACTTCGCCCTCGGCATCGTCGGTATTGGTGGCCTGACCCAGCCGCACAGTGAACGTGTAGGCTTTCAGCGCATCGGTGATGTAAGGAACGGTCTTTGTCGCCTCGCCCAGGGCCACGGCCAGAACGCCAGTCGCCTCAGGATCCAATGTGCCCGCATGGCCCGCCTTTTTGGCGTCCATCGCCCAACGCACCTTATTGACCACGGCGGTCGAAGTCATGCCCGCAGGCTTGTCCACCACCAGCCAACCGGAAATGTCACGACCCTTGCGTTTACGTCCCATCTTGCACCTTGCCCTTTGCTGAGGCGCGCGAGTTAGCGGATCATACCCGCCCTGTCAATTTGCAGGCATATCCTCGACTACGCCGACGATGGGCCCCAACGAGAATCCCAGATCCGAGCGGTTACTCGCCCGGTCAAACATCCGCGAGATATTGCCATCCAGAAACAGCGCGTTCGGGGTATCCAGCACATCGCGGAACAGGCTGCCGAATTCATGGAAGGTGACATAATCCTCAGAGATTGCAAAAACGGCCCGCGTTCCATCGGCGCTGGTACCCACGCCGTTGCGGATATAGCGCGAGGTCGAATCGGGCAGAAAGCGAGGGTGCAGTGCGCCGTCGATCACCAGCATAGGGCCGGATTGGGTGGCAAAGCGGCAGGTGGGGGCTTGATCCACGAAATCCAGCGTCTCGAACACATCGGCGCGCCCGTCGCGTATGCAGAACACTCCATTGGGCAGCAGGCCGAAATTTCCAGGACCGGGGTTCGGGATTACCCGCATCTGCTCATGCCCGTCCTCGACGTAATGACCAACGGGCGAGCGGTCGTCGTGATACATACCCGCGTTCATCGCAAAAGCCAGCCGTTTGCCCTCGGGCGCAAGTGTCTCGTTGACCGAGGAGAAATGCCCCAGCACTTCGCCGTCTTCGCCATTCAGAAACAAGCGCAGGTCTGAGGCGGACGCGTCGACTTCGCAGACGGTATAACGCAGATCCTCATGGGTCAGATTTTCGCACGTAACCGCAAAGGCTTGTGCGGCGCACAAGATCGCGCCCAATGTCGTTAAAGTGCGGATCACTCGTCCAGATCGCGGCGCACCGCGTCCTGCTGGAACATGCGGCGGGTGTCGTCCAGACGGTCAAACGTGTCATCAAGACGGAATCTCAGATCGGGCGAGAATTTTAGGTTCAGTTTCTTGCCGATCACGCGCCGCAGCTCACCCTTGTTGCGGGCGAGCAGTTCGATCACGTCCTCCTGCCCCTTACCGCCCAAGGGCAGCACAAAGGCGGTTGCGATCTTCAGATCGGGCGAGGTGCGCACCTCACCTACGGTGATCGACATGCGGTTCAGGTCGGGGTCGTGGATATCTCCGCGCGCCAGAACTTCGGACAGGGTGCGGCGGATCAGTTCGCCGACACGCAGCTGTCGTTGGGACGGGCCGGGGCCATCGTGGAATTTGTTCTTTGCCATATCTCCGATCTAAGCCCAAAGCGGGGCTTTGCCAAGCGGGCGCGAACGGGGTAGGAGGCTTTGAGCCGAATTCGAGAAAGGACCAGCGCAATGACCCATATTCCGGGGATCGTCATCACAGGGGCTTCGGGCCGTATGGGGCAGATGCTGATCAAGACTGTCACCGACAGCGATCAGGCGCGTCTGGTTGGCGTGGTCGAGCGCAAAGGGCATGACTGGATCGGTCAGGATGTGGGCACGGCCATGGGCAGGCAGGCACTGGGCGTCATCGTGACCGATGACCCGTTGGAAGCATTCGCACAGGCGCAAGCGGTGATCGATTTTACCGCGCCCGAAGCGACTTTGGAATTTGCCGCTCTGGCTGCGCAGGCGCGCTGTGTCCACGTGATCGGGACAACCGGCATGTCCGACGACCAAATCGCGGCGCTGGAACCTGCCGCGCGCCATGCAGTGATCGTGCGGGCCGGGAATATGAGTCTTGGCGTGAACCTTCTGGTGCAACTGACCAACAAGGTTGCTGCGGCGTTGGATGAAGATTTCGACATCGAGATCATCGAAGGCCATCACCACCACAAGGTTGACGCGCCCTCGGGCACGGCACTGATGCTGGGTGAGGCGGCTGCTGAGGGGCGCGGCGTCAAGCTGGCGGATGTGTCTGATCGGGGTCGCGATGGCATCACCGGCGCGCGCAAGCGCGGTGACATCGGCTTCCACGCCATTCGCGGCGGCGACATTGTTGGTGAACATGATGTGCTGTTCGCCGCGCCCGGAGAACGCATCGTCCTGCGTCATTTGGCCAGCGACCGCGCGATCTTTGCCCGTGGTGCACTCAAGGCCGCGCTGTGGGGGCAGGGCAAGGCACCCGGACAATACGATATGGTGGACGTGCTGGGGTTGTGAGCCAGTTTACAACCCTGTTTCGCATTCATAACCCTTTACGATTGCAGAAAAACAAACCCAGACTGACTTCAACAAGAGAAGGTCAGGTATGGTGCCGAATTATCAGGTAGTTGAAACGGATGAAGTTGGTAACGCTGCTGCGGTCATCATAGACGGCGAACGCTATCTGGCATTCAACCCCGAATGGCTGGCGCAGTACGAGGCGGACCCCAATGCGCGCTGGCAGCTATATGGCGTCATGGCGCATGAGGTCGGTCATCACCTGCAGGGGCATACCATTACCGGTACAGGATCACGTCCGCCGACCGAATTGGAAGCAGACGAATACGCAGGCTTCATCCTGGCAGCACTCGGAGCGAACCTGGAAGAGGCGCAGTCTCTTTGGGCCACGCTGCCAGCAGAGGGGTCAGTGACGCACCCACCGCAACATCAACGCCTCGCGGCTGTTGAGCGTGGCTGGTTGCGTCGAAAAGGACAGTCACCTGCCACAGCAACTCTGGCTGCACAGCCGCCGGCTGGCAGGGCACATCTGCGCTTGCCGACTATGGTCTAGCATCGTGGGTCAACTTTGAGATCACTGAAGTTTATCCCGGAACACATTATCAGGACACGGCCATCACCGAGCTCGCATTCGATTGATCACGAGTGACTGCCGGTCGCACGGTTCAATGACGCCTCACCGCCTTTTTGAATGGGGGCTAAAACAGCAATTGCCGTGTTTGCATGTCAAGATTCGAGTTCTGACTTTTATCCTCGTAGACGGATCGTCTTTCAAAGCTAAAGTTCTGCTATGGGTATGTTGAAATCTGGAGTGGTGTCGGGCCTTCTTTTGGCGCTGTTTTATCTGACGCTACTGCCTTTTGTTGTGCATGGGTTTGGTATGATTGGTGTTGGGCTGTCGGACAAAGCAACCACGCAAAGCTACCTGTTTGCCGATGGCCAGATTGTCGCCAATACGGCCATGATGTTGCACATCCTGGCTGGCACATTGTTGCTTATGCTTGTGCCGCTTCAACTGCTGAAAGGCCTTCGCCTCAGGTACAACCGATTTCACCGCGCGTTGGGAACTAGCTTGGTTGCGCTGGCGCTGATGACCGGGGCGGCGGGCATGACATATATCCCATTACGCGGGACAATCGGCGGCCCAGTGATGTCTGCTGCCTTCTTTCTGTATGGCCTCTGCCTGTTCACTGCGGCTTTGATGGTGGCGCGCATGGCCCTGACCGGGGATCGCGCAAGACATTGGAGCTGGGGGTTACGGCTGTTCTGGCTGGCGCTGGGGTCGTGGTTGTATCGGGTGCATTACACACTTTGGTATCTGGCGACCGGTGGTCTTGGGTCAGAGCCCGATTTCTCGGGCCCTTTCGATCTGGTTCAGAGCTTTGCGTTCTACGTGCCCTATTTGCTGGCCGTGCAGGTTTGGATCGTGCGCAGACGGTCAGGGCATCAAGGGAATTTGTTTACAGGTCCCTGATCTTGTCTTCGCGCAATGGACAGGCCAGATACACGCCGAATTCTTTGCCAATATCCGCGCTGACCCGGGCATGGACGGCCCCTTGACGGTCAAGAAAGCGCTGATTGTCTTCGACCGGGAAAATCCCTTCGTGCCAGATGCCGGGGTGGATATACAAACCGCGCGATCCGTCACACCAGAATGCCACCACCTTGTCGGGGGTCAGGTTATCTCCGGGAAGGGCAGCTGGCACGATGAACGGCTTGTTGTCCAGCGGCCAGAACATCTGCCCTCCATCCGGGTGGTAGTTCATGTGCCACAGAAGCACCTGATCCCGTGGCGTGGTTTGCCGGTCCGTCTGCGCGTTCTGAGGATCGGCAGTCCAGCCAAGAACGTAGTGACCTTTGACCGCTTCGTTTTCGCCATACAGGACATCGCCCTGCCAATCGCATTTGAACGTGCCTTCGACCCAGCCACCTTCGTCACCTGTCCCTTCGTCGATGGGGCGCCAGCCTTGCTGGGGCCAGCGCACTATTTCGATTTCAAAGGATTCAGGGTCATCGACAAGGCAGCCATAACCCATAACCGTATCTTCCGTTGCCCTAATCAGGGGAACCTCATGCCCCGGCAGGGATGGCTTGGAACTGGCTTCGAAAATGTACTCGGGCGCAGTCATGTTGTGCCCAGATGTCTGTCGACCATGCGCTGCACCATCGGGGCAAAATGGGCGAAATCGGGGGTCTCCATATCCGCGCGTTTCCCGGCCTCGTCGAAATAGCGTACTTGAATGATCTCTTTCAGGTTCGGGTTGGCTTCGAATTCTGCTACTTCCTCGGCGCTCATCGGTCCACCTTGCAGTTCCAATGTATGGACCGAGGCGGCAGACAGGCGGTTGAAATATTCGGGCTTAGTGGCGCAGAGATACCTCTTGGCCGCCACGTGGTAACGGCAGCAATCAGTGATGACCGAGGGGAAGAACTGTTCCAGCACTTCGGCCCCTGCATCCTCGTGATGGCGGTCTTCGGTGTCGTCCGGGTGATAGGTGCCGAACTCGGACGTAAAGTGCCCGATGTCGTGCAGCAACGCGCCGACGATGATTTCTTCGGGTTGACCGTTCTGCTCGGCGATGGTGGCCCCTTGCAGCATGTGCTCGGCCATGGTGACGGGTTCACCCAAATATTCTTCGCCACCGCGACGATCAAAGATGTCGCCGATGAAGGCCACAATGTTTTCCCTGTTCAAAGTTGAGAAATCGGGTTTCATTCCGCTGCCTCCGGTTGGGCCATCTGCATCGCAGCCAGTGTCGACAGCAGACCATCCTTGTCGGCGTAACACCCCTGCAACCAGCGCGAACCCGCACCGGAATAGCCCAGCCGTGCGTGCAGAACGCGGGTGTTGTCGACGATAAAGCTTTCACCCGGTTCCAGTTTGAACGACACGCCCATGGCCGGGTCGTCGATGATCTCGCCTAGCTGACGATAGGCGGCATAATAAGCTTCCATCTTGTCGAATGGTACGTCCACGAAAGGCGCGGACGAACGGTTGTTGAAGCGGATGCCGATCAATTCCCCATCCGGAGACAGCTCGATCATCGGACGGCGCGACCGCAGCCAGACCCCGTCTGAACCTTTATATTCAAACCGCGCTGGGTGGCCTGCCAGTAGGGCAAAACCCTCGGGGTTCTGTTCGCGCAGTTTTTCGGCAGCGCGAAAACCATCGACCACGATCGAGTCGCCACCTTCGGCTGAGTTCTCAAGACAATAGAGGATTTGTAGCGTAGGTACCGGGTCGCGATAGGGATTATCGGTATGGGCCTGCAAACCCAGCCCGGTATAAGCGAGGTTGGTCGGGTTCACCTCGGTCCGCACTTCGAAATAGGGGCCATAGTTGGTTTCACGCACATAGCCGAACAGGCCCGCAACTTTCAGCAGCGATTCCGGCTCGGTTGGCCCGCCCGTCAGCTTGGCGAAGCCGAATTCTGCCACAGAAGCCAGCCAATTGCGCTTGGCTGCAGGGCTGGCATGGACCTCGTTCCAATCGCCGCTGGGTGCTTCGATGCCGCGTTCCCATGTCTTTATACCCGGTGAGATACGACCCAGTGCAACATCTTGATCGCGGTCGTAACTGTGTTCGGCCAGCCAGTCGGCCGGGAAGGTAACAGTCTTGCCTTCAGGCTGGAACGTGACCTGCAAACCGCCCGAAACAACCTCGGCTGCACTGACCGAGATGTTTGCAGGGATATCGCCGATGGTGATCAGACGCTGGCCGTTTCCGGGCGCGCGGGTTTCGGGGTCCAGCGCGTTGTCGCGCAGCCAGATGGCGTGAAAGCGGGCTTGGGTTCCGGTGTCAAACGCGACGGTGACGACCGAGGTGTCGTGGGTGGCAGAGCGCAGCATGGGGGTCTCCTGTTCAGCGCGGGCTTTGGTTGAGCAGATAGGCTGTTCGTGGCATTACGACAATTAATCCTTATTTCGGCTGAGGCTTGGAAAATCTTATGGCTAAAAAGAAGATCGGACTGCCACCTCTGGACTGGCTGCGCGTGTTCGAGGCAGCGGGGCGTTTGGGTGGGTTCTCGGCCGCAGCCAAAGAGTTTGGTTTGACACAGGCCGCTGTCAGCCAACGGATCGGAAACCTCGAGGCTTGGCTGGGCCGGTCTTTGTTCGTACGTGAGGCACGTGGTGTTTCGCTGACGGTGGAAGGCGAGAGCTATTTGCCGCTAGTGCAAGACAGCCTGCAAGCGTTGGAGCGCAACACAGAGGATTTGTTCGGGAAGTCCCCGCGTGAGTTGCGGGTGGCCGGGTTGTCTTCGAACATTCATGCGCTGGTCCTGCCTGCTCTGCCTGCTTTCCACCAGTTGCGGCCCAAGGCGCGGGTGATGACGGACTCGGTTGCACGGCGGTCTTCGCTGGATGAAGAACGCACGTGGCTGCAAATCCGATATGGCCGAGGCATGTGGGTGGGGCGCGATGCGGCCTTGATTGCGCGCGAGGTCCTGGTGCCCATGGCGGCCCCGGGTGTCGATTGGGGCGCACCTTTGATCGATTTGCGTGGTGAACGCCCCGGTTGGCGAGAATGGGCCCAGAAATGCGATCAACAGGATGTACCGCCGTCCCAAATCAGTTTTGATTCGATGGAGCATTCGATCTCGGCGGCGCGGCGTGGGCTTGGTGTGGTGCTGGGGTCGGTTCCCCTGGCCTCGGCCGATCTTCAAGAGGGGCGATTGCGCAGGTTGGACCAGCCTGAACTTCAAACCAAAGACGGGTATTGGCTGACATGGCCCGAAGACCGGGCAAAGTCCAAGAAACAGCGCGCATTGATCGAGGATTTCTTGCAGGCGCTGCGCGGCTGATCGTTCAGAAATCGATGGAGATCCCCTTCTTTTCCCAATCACCATAACGGGCGGGGTCCGGTCCATCGCGTCCGCCCAGTTCCTTGGGCAGTTCCTTGGCCTCGGCTTCGGCTTTGCGTCGGCGTTCTTCCGCTTCGGCCAGTGCGCGTTGGGCGGCGGGGGGCAGATCTTTGCGGTCGTCGGTCATGACATCGGCTTCCTTTCCGTGCTGGGTCTTGATATACGCCCGCGTCCGCCAATGGCAATGCGGGCGCAAGTCACATGAAGGCGGTACAATGGAAAACAGCGCAACTGCAGCACGGCGCAGCGCAATCTATCTTCTCGATCAGGTCCTTGGGGAAGGCCGCCTGTTGCCCGAATGTCTCGCAGCGGGCGCATTGGACCGGCTGGGGCCTGAAGATCGCGCGCGTGCTCAACGGTTGGCGTTGGAGACCTTGCGCGGACTGGAACGCGCCGACAGGTTGCTGGACAACCATTTGAACCGCACACCCGCCCTAACGGTTCATAACGCGCTGAGATTGGGCGCGGTTGAGCTGTGCAACGGTGAAGCCGCGCATGGCGTGGTGAATTCCATGGTCGAGATCATCGGCCGTTCGCGCAAGCATGGGCGTCTCAAGGGTCTGGTGAATGCAGTTCTGCGCAAAGTGGCAGCCGAAGGGCCGGAAGCCTGGCCCAAGATGCGTGTCCCACGTTTGCCAGAATGGCTTCGCGATCCCCTGATCATGGCGTGGGGCGCGGATGCCGTGGCCGGGATGGAGCAGGCGCATTTCGCCGGGGCACCGCTTGACCTGACCGTGAAACCGGGAGCGGCAGGCCCTTCGGGCAATGTGTTGCCGACAGGCTCAATTCGCTTGCAGGATGCCGGTCAGGTTTCGACCCTGCCGGGATACAAAGCCGGGGATTGGTGGGTGCAGGATGCGGCGGCTGCTTTGCCGGTTCGCGTTCTGGCGCCCAAGGCGGGCGAGAAGGTGCTGGACCTTTGTGCAGCGCCCGGCGGTAAAACGATGCAAATGGCCGCCGCCGGGGCGGATGTTACGGCGCTGGATGTGTCGGGCTCTCGGATGGACCGGGTGCGCGAAAACCTTGCACGGACCGGATTGAAGGCGGAGGTTGTTGTTGGGGATGCGCTGGAGCATCAAGGCCAGTACGACGCGATCCTGCTGGATGCGCCGTGTTCGGCCACGGGTACGATCCGGCGGCACCCAGATTTGCCGTTTGCCAAGGATGGGTCTGAATTCGGTGGATTGATTGAACTTCAGACCCAGATGCTCGCCCATGCCTGGGGCTTGCTGAAACCCGGTGGACGCCTGGTCTATTGCACCTGTTCCTTGTTGCCGGATGAAGGTGAGGTGCAGGTCGAAGAGGCGCTGGAGATGTATCCCGATATGAGCGTGGATCGCGACGCACTGAACATTCCGGGTGTCGAAGCCGGCTGGATGACCGACGAGGGCGGCCTGCGTCTGCGACCTGATTACTGGTCGGACAATGGTGGCATGGATGGGTTCTATATTGCCTGTCTGACCAAATCCGCCTGAGTGTACGCTTTTCGATGACTTGACGATCGGCGCGGTCTATCGTTGGGTCTCAAGCGCCAGCAGAGCGCAAGGGGCAGAGTAACGCGAGACATGTCGAACTCGGACACCATGACCAGTCGGTGGATGCGGTTTCAAAACCGTTTCTATGCGCGCCTGAGCCAACGGCAAAAGGCGGTCACGGGATTTGTAGCGCAACCTGATCCGCGCACTGTGGGCTCGTTTGCCCGCGGACGGCAGCTGGTCGCCGGAAACCTTTTGTTCGCCGGGTATCTGGTCGAGGCGGAAGATACCGGACTGTGGGATGTCACCGCCCCAAGCGCTGGCTTTGATGATGAACGCCATGGTTTCGCATGGCTGGACGATCTGGCCGCAGTCGGAGACATGCGTGCACGCGAAAAGGCGCAACGTTGGGTCTGGGGCTGGATTGAAGCGCATGGTCGCGGGCAAGGCCCCGGTTGGGTGCCTGACCTGACCGGTCGGCGGGTCATGCGCTGGATCAACCACGCGATCTTTCTGCTGCGTGGTGCAGATGAAAAGCAAAGCAAGCTGTTCTTTCGCTCGCTGGCCCAACAGACATGGTTCCTGTCCAAACGCTGGCAAGCTGCAACCCCGGGCCTGCCCCGATTCGAAGCTTTGGCCGGGCTGGTGCAGGCCGGTTTGGCGTTGGAAGGGTTGGAGCATATGGCTGATCCAGCCTTGCGCGCCCTGGCCGGCGAATGCGACAGGCAGGTGGACGCGCAGGGCGGTATTCCCACCCGAAACCCAGAGGAATTGCTGGAAGTGTTCACACTGCTCAGCTGGACCACGGCGGCACTGAATAATCTGGGGCGCGGTGCGTCTGTCGCGCAGGTCAATGCGATCAAGCGGATTGCGCCGACCCTGCGCAGCCTGCGCCATGCAGATGGTGCGCTGGCGCGGTTCCATGGTGGCGGACGCGGTGTCGAGGGACGTCTGGAACAAGCCCTTGCACAAAGTGGCGTCAAACATAAGGCGGCGACGGAATTACCGATGGGCTACGCCCGCCTGTCCGCTGCACGCACCACCGTAATCGTGGATGCCAGTGCGCCGCCCACCGGTGCCGCGTCGTTCAATGCCCACGCCTCTACTCTGGCGTTCGAGCTGACTTCGGGGCGGCGTCCGTTGATTGTGAATTGCGGGTCTGGGGCCAGTTTCGGGTTGGAATGGCGCCGCGCCGGGCGGGCAACGCCGTCGCATTCGACACTGTGCCTGGATGGATTCTCCAGCGCCCGGTTGGCCAATCCCATGCCCGGCCGCGAAAGTCAGGCGTTAGTGGATGCGCCGCAGGACGTGCCTGTTGATTTCGAAGATGCATTTGAAGGTATCCGTTTCATGGCCGGGCATGACGGGTATGGCAAAGTGTTCGGCCTGACCCATGCGCGGACCTTTGAATTGCGGTTCGATGGTCGTGAGCTGATGGTCGAGGATATTCTGCTGACTGCGACCGACAAGGCAAAGCGCCAGTTTGACAAGGCGTTGGACGCCTCGGGGCTCAAGGGGATCGGGTTTGATATCCGCTTTCATCTGCATCCGGACGTGGATGCAGCGTTGGATCTGGGCGGGGCGGCGGTGTCCATGGCGCTCAAAAGCGGTGAGATCTGGGTTTTCCGCCATGATGGCGTCGGAAAATTGTCCGTCGAGCCAAGCGTTTACCTTGAAAAAGGGCGTTTAAAGCCACGCGCGACAAAACAGATCGTTCTATCTGGCCGCGCAATGGAGTATGCGACGCGCATCCGGTGGACTCTGAGCAAGGCACAGGACACAGCCTATGCCGTGCGCGATACGCACCGGGACGAGCCAGAATTCGACTGACGCCAAAAGGACCTTTGGACCCATGACCGATCTTCACCCCGTGCGCCGCGCGTTGCTTTCCGTATCCGACAAAACCGGGCTGATCGAGCTGGGCAAGGCGCTGGCCGAGCGCGGGGTCGAACTGCTGTCGACTGGCGGCACGGCCAAGGCGCTGCGCGATGCGGGGCTTGCGGTCAAGGATGTCAGCGAGGTCACCGGCTTCCCCGAGATGATGGATGGCCGCGTCAAAACCCTGCACCCAATGGTGCATGGCGGTCTGCTGGCGTTGCGCGACAATGACACCCATGTTGCGGCCATGAACGAACACGGCATCCGTGCAATTGATCTGCTGGTGGTGAACCTCTACCCGTTCGAAGCCACTGTTGCCAAAGGCGCAGGTTACGATGAGTGCGTCGAGAATATCGACATTGGCGGTCCGGCGATGATCCGCGCGGCGGCCAAGAACCATGCGTTTGTAAACGTGGTCGTGGACGTAGAGGATTACGACAAACTGCTGGGCTATATGGATCAGCACAACGGTGCCACCTGTCCGAAATTCCGCCGGAAGCTGGCGCAAAAGGCCTATGCCCGCACCGCGGCCTATGACACAGCCGTATCCAACTGGCTGGCCGATGCGCTGGAGCTTGAAGCCCCTAAGCGCCGCGCCTTTGCCGGTGAGTTGAAACAGACCCTGCGCTATGGCGAGAACAGCCATCAGCAGGCCGCCTTCTATACGGACGGCACGAACCGCCCGGGTGTGGCCACCGCCGTGCAGCATCAGGGAAAAGAGCTGAGCTACAATAACATCAATGACACGGACGCTGCGTTTGAGCTGGTTGCTGAATTCGACCCCGCTCAGGGCGCGGCTTGTGCTATTATCAAACACGCCAACCCTTGCGGCGTGGCCACAGGTGCAAATCTGCTTGAGGCCTACAAGGCCGCGTTTGACTGCGACCGAACCTCGGCCTTCGGCGGGATCGTGGCGCTTAACCAGCCGCTGGATGCAGAAACCGCGCAAGAGATTACCGGCATCTTCACCGAAGTCGTGATTGCTCCGGGTGCTACTGACGAAGCCAAGGCGATTTTTGCGGCCAAAAAGAACCTTCGCCTGCTGACGACCGACGGCCTGCCTGATGTGACAGCAGGTGGTAAAACCGTCCGTCAGGTGGCCGGAGGCCTGCTGGTACAGGACAAGGATAACGGATTTGTCGGCATGGATGACTTGAAGGTCGTCACCAAAAAAGCCCCGACTGACGAACAGATGCGTGACCTGCTGTTTGCGTGGAAAGTGGCGAAACATGTCAAATCTAACGCCATCGTCTACGTCAAGGATGGCGCGACTGTGGGTGTGGGCGCGGGCCAGATGAGCCGTGTGGATTCGGCCCTGATCGCGGCCAAGAAAGCCGAGCGGATGGCGGATGTGCTGGGCCTGCCCCAACCGCTGACCATCGGATCTGCTGTCGCATCGGATGCGTTCTTCCCTTTTCCCGACGGCTTGATGGAAGCCGCCGAAGCCGGTGCAACCTGCGTCATCCAACCCGGTGGGTCCATGCGCGATGACGAAGTGATTGCAGCCGCAGATGAGGCCGGGCTGGCCATGGTCTTCACCGGTATGCGGCATTTCCGTCACTGATGCGGTCTCGCCTGCTTCTCTGGGCGGCTTTGGCTGCCTTTGCGATCGACCAGATTAGCAAGTATCTGGTCGTTCATGTTATGCGCGTGGCTGAGCAGCCAAGTGGCATCGACGTTCTGCCGCCGTTTCTTGTCTTCAAATACGGCGAGAATCGCGGCATCAACTTTGGCCTGTTTCAGGGCGACTCCGACACTGCGCGCTGGGTGCTGATCGGCATCTCGGTTGCAATCTGTGTCGGAGTTCTTGTCTGGCTCAGCCGCACGGCCACATCGAATCTCATGCTCTTGTGCGCTGGTCTTCTGATCGGCGGAGCGCTTGGGAATGTGGTGGACCGGGTTCTTTACGGGTTCGTTCTGGATTTCCTGAACATGTCCTGTTGCGGCATCAACAACCCGTTTGTGTTCAACCTGGCAGATGTGTTTATTTTTGCAGGGGCCATTGGGCTGGTCCTGTCTGATGGCAAAAAGCCCTCGTGACGCGCCGAATGAAATGCGATAAAAGCGCCTTAAACAGGCTGGAGACACCAATGCGGATGCCGCGCGCCATTATTGTTCTGACTGTTGCCGCTGCGGTTGCGGCATGTTCGAATCCCGGTCTGCGGGATCTGGCGCCTCCGGGACCCGGTCCGGACGAGTTTTCGGTTTTGCCGGTCAAACCGCTGACGCAGCCTCAGGATTATGCATTTCTGCCCGCGCCTACGCCCGGCGGTGAAAACCTGACGGATCCGAATCCGAACGCTGACGCCGTGGCTGCGCTGGGTGGCAATGCGTCGGCTTTGAACCCAAATACAGCTGTGCCATCTTCAGACGCGGCATTGGTCACGGCCTCCAGCCGGTATGGTGTGTCACCCGATGCGCGCCAGGTTGTCGAGGCCGAAGATGCCGCGTTCCGAAAACGCCGTGGCCGCTGGACCGGTTTGCGCCTGTTCCCTGTTGACCGCTATGGGCAGGTCTACGAGCGGCAATCCATCAATCCCTATGCGGAAACCAACGCCGCGCGTAATGCCGGGATTGAAACCCCGTCATCGCCGCCGGGTGAATAATTCTTAACTTTCCGTCATCGGGCTTGAACCCGGGCCGCACCACCGTAGTTTGAATACCAGAAACGAAACGGAGGATGCCCCATGGTTCGGGCCCTGGCCTTATCGGCTGCCCTGATCGCCGCCACCCCGGTTTTTGCCGAGGGCGGAAAAGAAGCGGTCACCACATTCACTCTGGACAACGGTATGGATGTCGTCGTGGTCGAAGACCACCGCGCCCCGGTCGTGCAACACATGGTCTGGTACCGCGCCGGATCCGCGGATGAGCCGATCGGGTCGTCCGGTGTGGCGCATTTCCTGGAACACCTGTTGTTCAAAGGCACCGATACGCTGGCCCCGGGCGAGTTTTCGGCCACCGTCGCGGCCAATGGCGGCAATGACAACGCGTTCACCTCATATGACTACACGGCGTATTTCCAGCGTGTTGCTGCCGACCGTCTGGAACTGATGATGCAGATGGAATCCGACCGGATGCGGAACCTGCGCCTGAGTGAAGGGGATATTCTGACCGAACGTGACGTGATCCTTGAAGAACGCAACCAGCGCACCGAGAACAACCCACGTGCATTGTTCGGCGAACAGATGAATGCCGCGCAGTATCTCAACCATCGCTATGGCGTGCCGATCATCGGCTGGATGCACGAGATGGAAGAACTGGACATGGAAGATGCGCTGTCGTTCTATCAGACCCATTATGCGCCCAATAACGCCATTCTGGTGGTCACAGGCGATGTTGAGCCTGTTGAGGTCCGCGCCCTTGCCGAGCAGTATTACGGTGTGATCCCGGCCAACGCGGACCTGCCCGAGCGGGTGCGGTCGCAAGAACCGCCACACACGGCCGAACGACGCCTTACCTACAAGGATCCGCGCGTGGCGCAGCCCTATGTGCAACGCAGCTATCTGGCCCCGGAACGCGATCCGGGTGACCAGGAAAAGGCCGCAGCCCTGTTTCTGCTGGCCGAGTTGTTGGGTGGCAGTACTACGTCGTACCTGAACGAAAAGCTTCAGTTTGATGAGCAAAAAGTTGTCTATGCAGGGGCGTTCTATCGCGGCGTCTCGCTGGATGACACGACCTTCGATCTGTTGGTTGTTCCGGCCGAAGGTGTTTCTCTGCAAGAGGCGGAAGATGCCATGGATCAGGCCGTGGCCGACTTTATTGCCGAAGGTGTGAACGAAGACGATCTGAACCGTATCAAGATGCAGCTACGCGCGTCACAAATCTATGCCCGCGACAATGTGGATGGGATCGGCAACCGGTATGGTCGTGCCCTGACCAGCGGCCTGACGGTAGATGATGTGCAAGCTTGGCCCGATATTCTTCAGGCCGTGACCGGTGATGAAATCATCGCCACCGCCCGCGAAGTTCTGCAACCGGAGACATCGGTCACAGGCTGGCTGATGCGCGATGATGAGGTGACGCAATGAAACGGTTTCTTGCAACTCTGATTGCCTGTCTGGTTGCGCTGCCAGCCTTGGCTGAGATCGAGATCGAAGAAGTGACTTCGCCCGGCGGTATCAAAGCCTGGTTGGTCGAAGATCACTCGATTCCCTTCACGGCGCTGGAACTGCGGTTTCGGGGCGGCACCTCTCTGGATGATCCGAATAAGCGCGGTGCCGTTTATTTGATGAGCGGCCTGATCGAAGAAGGCGCAGGCGATATGGACGCCCAAACCTATGCCCGTGAACTTGAAGCGCTGGCCGCGTCCTTCAAATATAACGCGGGCGACGATACCGTTTCGATCTCGGCGCGTTTTCTGACCGAGAACCGGGATGATGTGGTCGACCTTTTGCGAACCACGCTGCACGAGCCGCGATTCGATCAGAATGCCATTGACCGCGTGCGCGCGCAGATTCTGTCGGGATTGCGCTCGGATCAGACTGACCCGAATGAGATCGCGGGCCTAAACTTTGCAAGGATGGCCTATGGCGACCATCCATACGGGTCCGAAGGGAAGGGCTCGATCGAAAGCGTTTCGACCCTGACTCGGGATGACGTAGTGGCCGCGTATGACAGCGTGTTTGCCAAAGACCGCCTGTATGTCGGAGCCGTGGGCGACATCACCGCGGAAGAACTGGGTGCGTTGCTTGATACCTTGCTTGCCGATTTGCCCGAGAGCGGTAAGCCCATACCGGACAAAGCGGATGTGACTATTCCCGGTGGTGTCAGTGTCGTCGAGTTTGACACACCGCAATCGGTTGCCCTGTTCGGTCAGGCTGGCATTGATCGGGACGACCCGGATTTCTTTGCGGCGTTTGTCCTGAACCACATCCTCGGCGGTGGCGGGTTCGAAAGCCGCCTGATGCAGGAAGTGCGAGAAAAGCGCGGCCTGACCTATGGCGTCGGAACCTATCTGGTACCCAAGGATCTGGCCTCGGTCTATCTGGGGTCTGTGTCCTCTGCGAACGATCGTATTGCCGAAGCGGTTGAGGTGATCCGGGATGAATGGGCTCGTGCGGCCACTGAAGGCATGACGCAGATGGAACTGGACGACGCCAAGACCTATCTGACCGGCGCCTATCCGTTGCGCTTTGATGGCAACGGACAGATTGCCGGGATCATGGTTGGTATGCAGATGGAAGGTCTGCCAATCGACTATATTGCTACCCGGAATGACAAGGTGAACGCGGTGACTTTGGAAGACGTGAACCGGGTCGCTGCCGAACTGCTCGACCCGGATGGCTTGCACTTTACTGTCGTTGGCAAACCGGTTGGTCTGGACACAACGAACTGAACTGGAAGGGGTGAGCGTGGCTCACCCTTTTTTCATACTGCGCAGCATCTCACCCATCATTTGGCCGAATTTGCCTGAGCCGCGTTGATACAGCGCGCCATCCACGGCCAGAACCGTTCCGCTGATATAGCTGGCCATGTCCGAGCTAAGAAACAGGCAGGCATTGGCCACGTCCTGCGGCTGACCCCAGCGGCCCAACGGCACGTCGCGGCGCAACGCTTCTCCGGCATCTGGGGTGGGGGCCAGACGTTTCGCACCCTCGGTGCCTTCGATGAACCCCGGCACGACCGAGTTCACGCGGATGCCCTCGACCCCCCATTCCATCGACAGCGTGCGGGTGATCTGATCGACGCCTGCCTTGGCGGCGCAGACATGGGCTTGGCCCTCATAAGGCAGATAAGATTGCGGGGCCGAGATGTTGATGATGCTGGCACCGGGACGTTTCAGGTAGGGGTAGGCCCCTTTCATCACGTGGATGGTGCCCATCAGGTCGATATCGATTACCGTCTTGAACGCATTCACCGACATCTCAGCTGCCAGCGCCGGGAAGTTGCCTGCTGCGCCTGAGATCAGCACGTCGAAATCACCGAAGGCGTCGTGAAATTGCTTCAATCCATCGGTTACAGCATCCGGGTCACGCACATCAAATGCCGCGCCGATCGCGTCTTGTGCGCCCGCTTGTTTCAGTGCGGTGACGGTATCATCGACTTTTTCCTGCGACCGGCTTGCGACCGCCAGTTTAGCGCCCGAGGCCGCAAAGGCCTCGGCAATGCCGCGATTGATACCGCTGGTTCCGCCAATGACAATGACGGTTTTTCCTGAAAAATCCATGTAGGCCTCCCGTGGCGGGAGCCCTACTCGCCGTAGGGCACCCAGATGTTCTTCACTTCGGTCGCAGCCTGCAGGAAGCGGCGCGATTGGTCCATGCTCCAGTCAAATGTCGTCGCGTTATTAACCCAGGTCCGTTTCAAGTTCCCGGCCGAGACCGCTTCGATCTCTTTCGACAGGTCAGTGGACGAAAATGACCAGACCGCGTCCACGTTCAGGTGCGAGGCCAGCGGTTTCGCCAGTTCCGCATGACTGCCGGTCAGGATGTTGACCACGCCTGCGGGGACGTCCGAGGTCTCAAGGATCTGGTAGAAGTCCGTCGCTGCCAGCGGATAGGGTTCCGAGGAAACCAAAACCGTCCGGTTGCCCATCGCAATCGCAGGCGCCATGGCTGAAACCAGTCCCAACAGGGGCGCTTCATCGGCACAGAGGGCACCGATCACGCCAACCGGTTCTTTCATCGCAATCGCTACACCCCGGATCGGAACGCCATGGACCTGACCGTCATATTTGTCGGCCCAGGCGGCGGCGGTGAACAGGCGTTGAATCGAGGCCTCGACCTCTTTCGCGCCGTCGTTCTTGCCGGTCATCGCGTCGATCCGAGCCGCGAATTCATCTGCACGCGCCGAGAGGTTTTCGCCGATGAAATACAGGATCTGCGCCCGCAGGTGGCCGGTGGTTCTGGACCAGCCTTTGGCACCTGCGGCGGCCTCAACAGCGTTGCGCACGTCTTTCCGGTTAGCCAGCCCAACGTGACCCAGCAGGCCGGTTTTGCCCCAGACAGGCTTCGAATATCCACCATCAGGCCGCGCCTGTTTGCCACCGACATACATCTTGGCGGTGCGGTCAATCGGGTCGACCGGAGCGCCTTCGCCCATGGTTGCATCGACCTTCGACAGCGGTTTGGCCTTGCCTTTGGGCTTGGTATAGGCGGCCAGACCTTCCCAACCGCCTTCTCTGCCAAAGCCACTCTCGCGCACACCACCGAAACCGGCGGCGGCGTCGAACAGGTTGGTCGCATTGACCCAGACCACGCCCGCAACCAGTTTGGGCGCGATATCCAGCGCGAGGTTCACATTCTCGGTCCAGACGGTCGCGGCCAACCCGTAACGGGTGTTGTTGGCCAGTTCGACCGCTTCAGCAGGCGTACGGAATGTCGAGGACACCAGAACCGGGCCAAAGATCTCCTCCTGCATCAGTGGGTCAGAGGTTTCGAGGCCAGAGATAAGCGTCGGCGGATAGTAGCAGCCATTTTCGGGTAGCTGGCAGGCCGCCTGATGCACGTGGCCAGCTGTGTTGCTTTCGACCATGCCCTTGATGGTCTGCAACTGGACCGGGTCAACGACCGCGCCCACGTCGATGCATTTGTCCAGCGGATCACCGATGCGCAAGCCGTCCATCCGGGCGCGCAGTTTCTCGTGGAAGCGATCAGCGATACCTTCCTGAACCAACAGACGGGAACCAGCACAGCAGACCTGACCCTGATTGAACCAGATCGCGTCCACCAGTCCTTCGATGGCACTGTCAATATCGGCGTCGTCGAACACGATGTAGGCGGATTTACCACCCAGCTCCAATGTCAGTTCCTTGCCCGAACCCGCAGTCGCCTCGCGGATACGGCGGCCCACAACGGTCGAGCCGGTGAAGGCGATCTTGTCCACGTCCGCGTTCACGATCATCTCGCCCACCGCACCGTCTCCGGTGACGATGTTGACCACGCCCTTCGGCAGCCCGGCCTGCGAACAGATATCGGCAAACAGCAGTGCGGTCAGCGATGTATACTCGGCTGGTTTCAGTACCACCGTGTTACCCATCGCCAGAGCAGGCGCGATCTTCCAAGCCAACATCAGCAGCGGGAAGTTCCACGGGATGATCTGGCCGCATACGCCAAGCGCCTGCGTGTCCGGCAGTTCGCTCTCCATCAATTGCGCCATGCCCGCGTGATAGTAGAAGTGCCGCTGTGCCAGCGGGATGTCGATATCGCGCGACTCGCGGATCGGTTTCCCGTTGTCCATGCTCTCCAGCACCGCGAACAGACGCGAATGCTTCTGCAGCAGGCGCGCAATGGCATAGAGATACCGTGCGCGGCCTGCGCCGCCCAGCTTCTCCCACTTTGGCTGTGCTTGTCGCGCAGCGCCAACAGCAGCGTCTACGTCGGCCTGTTTCGCCTGTGTCAGCTTGGCAAGCACTTCGCCATTAGCTGGGTTGCGGCTGTCGAAGCCTTTACCGGGCTTGGTGAAGGCGCCATCGATATAGTGACCGAACTTGTCACCCTGATCGACCAGCCAGGCCAGCGCCTCGGCAGCACTTTCGGGGGCGGGGCCGTAATCCATGGTCTCGAAAATCTCTTTGACTGTCATTGTTCTTGTCCTCAGCCCATGGAGTGACGGTAGCCAGCCGAGTAGGTCCCGGTGACATAGTGTTCCAACTGCCGCTCGATGTCGCCCAGCAGCGATGACGCTCCAAAGCGGAACAGATCCGGCTCCAGCCAACGGTCGCCCAGCTCGTCCTTGATCAGCGACAGATAGACCAGCGCATCCTTGGCTTTCGAAATGCCACCCGCAGGCTTGTACCCTACGCGATATCCGGTGCGATCATAGTAGTCGCGGATGGCGCGGATCATGACCAATGAGACAGGCAGGGTGGCGTTGACGCTTTCCTTGCCGGTCGAGGTTTTTATGAAATCCGCCCCCGCCATCATGCAGACCAGCGAGGCGCGCGCGACGTTGCGCAGGCTGCCCAGTTCACCGGTCGCAAGGATGGCTTTGACATGGGCATCGCCGCAGGCCACGCGGAAAGCCTTCATCTCTTCATACAGCGCCTGCCAATCGCCCGACAGCACATGACGGCGCGAGATCACGATGTCGATCTCTTCTGCACCGGCTTTCACGCTTTCTTCGATCTCTGCCACGCGCAGGTGGAAAGGGGACAGGCCCGCCGGGAAACCTGTCGAGACAGCAGCAACCGGAATGCCGGTGCCGTTCAGCGCGTTCACGGCGGTTTCGATCATGTCGTGATAGACACAGACGGCGCCCGTGGTGATCGGCGGCATTTCCAGCGTTTGGAGGACTGAAGGCGCGACGGGCTGGCGCGCCTTGGCGCACAGACGGCGCACGCGACCCACGGTGTCATCGCCGGACAAGGTGGTCAGGTCGATCATCGTGATCGCCTTCAGCAGCCACGCGGCCTGATACTCTTTTTTCACTGACCGACGCCCGGGCAGGGTGGCTGCCCGACGTTCAATCGCGGAAGTGTTGGCCTGAACAGCGCGGACCCAATCCAGATCAAGTTCCATGCCGGGATTCCGGGGTTCGGTCACTTGCGGCAGATGCGCGGTGCGCACGGGGCTTTCTGAGCTCTGCGTATCCATAGTCACGTCCTTTGGGAGGTTTGCGACAAAATCGCATGGTAGGAAGTGGAATGGAAGGTGTTGAGAGGATTTGATTGGGAAATTTTTGACCAAACGGACAAATAAACATGACTTTCTTGCGAATAATTCGCATTAGCGTTGACTTAGTTGCGAGTGGTTCTCATATTTATCCTAATCAGGACGCGAAATTGAGGTCTAAGATGATTCGTCGGAGTTTTCTTTGCGCATTGGTGCTGGCGGTTTCACTGCCACTGGCAGCTTGGGCCGAGGCACCGCTCAAAGTGGTTGCCACGACGGGTATGATCGCGGATGCGGCGCGTCAGGTCGGTGGTGATCAGGTTGAGGTCAAAGGGCTGATGGGCCCCGGCGTGGACCCGCATGCCTATCGCCAGACCCGCAGTGACATCGCGGCCATGACCCGCGCGGATCTGATCCTGTGGCACGGTCTGTATCTGGAAGCGCAGATGGAACACTTCTTCCATGATCTAGGGCGCAAACGGGCCGTGGTCGCGGTTGCTGAAGGGGTCGATAAATTCAAACTGCGTGCGCATGATGATTACGCCGACAAGTTTGATCCACATGTCTGGATGACACCCAAGTTGTGGCGTGATGTTGTACTGGAAATCCAGACTGCATTGACTGAAGCACGCCCCGAAGCGGCCGAGGTTTTTGCCGCAAATGCAAAGGCCCATCTGGCTGATATCGATCGTCTGGCAACGTATGCCAACAACGCGTTGTCTTCCGTTCCGGAAAGCAGCAAGGTTCTGATCACCGCCCACGACGCCTTTGGTTATTTTGGCGAAAGCTTCGGGTTCGAGGTTCTGGGCATTCAGGGAATCTCGACCCAGTCCGAGGCTGGTCTGAACCGGATTGGTGAACTGGTCGATTTGCTGGTTGACCATCAGGTCACGGCTGTCTTCGTTGAAAGCTCGGTCTCGGATCGTTCGATCCGCGCGCTGATCGAAGGTGCGGCTGCCAAGGGGCATGACGTGAAAGTCGGGGGCGAGCTGTTCTCGGATGCCATGGGTGAAGAGGGTACTTATGAAGGTACCTATGTCGGAATGTTGGACCATAACATCACTGTCATTGCTGGTGCTTTGGGTGGCGATGTGCCGGGTCGTGGCATGGACGGAAAACTGTCGGCGGGATTTTGATTGATGTTGGACCTGATCAGCAATGAAGGCGTGACAGTTGAGGCGCAAAGGTTGGAAGACAGCCCCCTTGCTGTGCGCGGACTGACAGTATCATACGGGCAAAAGCCTGCGGTCTTTTCGGTTGATATGACTGTCCAGCCCGGTGCGATGACTGCGATCATCGGACCGAACGGGGCCGGGAAGTCCACTTTGCTCAAGGCGGCGCTTGGTATCGTTTCGCCTCTGTCAGGTCAGGTAACCGTTTTTGGTCAGCCATTGGACAAGCAGCGTGCGCGCATTGCTTATGTCCCGCAGCGGGCCAGCGTAGATTGGGATTTCCCGACTCGTGTGATTGACGTGATCCTGATGGGTCTGTCGCGTGAGCTTGGGCTTCTGGGGCGTGTCCGCGCCCGTCACAAGGCGTGCGCGATGGACTGTCTGAACCGTGTCGGAATGCGGGACTTCGCGGATCGTCAGATCGGGCAATTGTCCGGTGGCCAGCAGCAGAGGGTATTTCTGGCCCGCGCTTTGGCGCAAGGGGCGGATCTGTACCTTCTGGATGAACCTTTCGCCGGGGTGGACGCCGCCACCGAGAAGGCCATTATTGCGGTGCTGAAATCCCTGAAAGACGCGGGCAAAACAGTTGTGGTGGTGCATCACGATCTGGCGACCGTGACCGATTACTTCGACCACGTTTTCCTGATCAATACCCGCAAAGTGGCCGAAGGGCCGGTGTCCGAGGCTTTCACTGCGGAAACGTTGCAATCCGCTTATGGAGGGCGGCTGGCAACCGCGCAGATTGATCAGATTTCGCGCGCACTGGGGTAACACATGATTTGGGACGCTCTGACCCTGCAGCTTGGCTATAACGCCACGCTGGTCGCCATTGGTGCGACTTTGCTGGGTGTATCGGCGGGTGTGACGGGGACGTTCCTGTTCCTGCGCAAGCGCGCTTTGGTCAGCGACGCAATCAGCCATGCAACCCTGCCGGGTGTTTGTCTGGCCTTCATGGTTTTGGTCGCGCTGGGCGGGGATGGGCGCAACCTGTTGGGCTTGCTGGCAGGGTCAGCGATTTCGGCCTGGGTTGGGCTTCTTTGCATGAATTGGCTGACGCGCCGCACCCGACTGGCCGAAGACGCAGCGATCGGCGCGATCCTTTCCGTCTTCTTCGGTTTTGGTATCGTGCTTTTGACAATCATCCAGACCATGGGTGTAGGGCGTCAGGCGGGGTTGGAGGGCTTCTTGTTGGGCTCGACCGCCGGAATGCTGTGGGCGGATGCGATGATCATTGCCATCGGTGGCGCGGCGACGCTGCTGCTGGTTCTGATCCTGCGCCGTCCCATGACTCTTGTTGCCTTCGACCCGGAATATGCTGCGGCCCGTGGCTTGCCAATCCATCGCATCGACCTTGCGATGATGGGGTTGGTCATGGCTGTCACTGTGGTCGGCCTGAAAATCGTAGGCTTGATCCTGATTGTGGCTCTGCTGATCATTCCGGCGGTCACGGCGCGGTTCTGGTCGGAGCGTTCCGAACACGTTGTCCTGCTTGCCGGGTTTGCCGGAGGTCTGGCCGGATACATCGGCGCTGCTATTTCCGCTTCTGCCCCCAACTTGCCGACAGGCCCGATCATCGTTCTGGTCAGCTTTGCATTTTTTATCTTGTCCCTGTTCTGCGCCCCAAAGCGCGGGGTGCTGGCGGCGGTCTTGCGGCATTTACGTTTTCAACGCCGGGTGCATATCCGTCAGGGTCTGTTGGCGCTGGCGCAGGGTCAGAAGATCTACGAACCGCTCACGCTGCGCTTGCTGCGCCGTGCGGGTCTGGTCCGGCCAGACGGGGTCGCCACTGAAACCGGCAAGGCGCGGGCCGCCAAGGCGCTGCGCGACGAAAAACGCTGGGAGATCGTGCGCGGGGATCAGGCGCATGAGGCGACGGCTGCGCTGTATGACGGGTTGCGGGATATCGAAACCGTCATGACCCATGATCAGATCGCTGAAATCGACCGTCAAATTGGTAGACCGCAGGGGGTACCGGCATGAGTGGTGAGGAGTTTGTACCGCTGTCGCTGACGCCGCTGCTGATTGGCACATTTGCGGCCATTGCTTGCGCCTTGCCCGGCAATTTTCTGGTGCTGCGCAAACAGGCGCTGATCGGGGACGCGATCAGCCATGTGGTGCTTCCGGGTATTGTTGTGGCGTTCCTGCTGACCGGGGCAATATCAACCTGGCCGATGATGCTGGGTGCCGCGGGCGCTGCAATTGTGGCTGTGGTTCTGATCGAGGCCATTCGCCGACTGGGTCAGATCGAACCCGGTGCAGCCATGGGCGTTGTCTTTACCACAATGTTTGCGGCGGGTGTTTTGCTGCTTGAACAGACGGACACCTCGACCGTGCATCTGGACGTGGAACATGCGCTTTATGGCAACCTTGAAAGCCTGATCTGGTTGGATGCAACTGGCTGGGGATCATTGCTGGATGTCGAAGCCCTTGCAGGTCTGCCGCCTGAACTGTCCCGGATTGCTCTGACGCTGGTGGGTGTGTCTGTGTTCACCTGGCTGTTCTGGCGACCGCTGAAGATTTCCACCTTCGATGAAGGCTTTGCGCGCACGATCGGCATTCGAACGGGAGCCTTGGGCATGGCACTGGTCATTACCGCGGCCATCGCGGCGGTGGCCGCATTCGACGCGGTGGGATCAATCATCGTGATCGCCATGTTCATCTGCCCTCCGGCTGCGGCCAGAATGTTGACCAACCGGCTCGAGGCGCAGATTGCCTGGAGTATTGTGTTCGCCACAGCCTCGGCAGTGTCGGGCTATGTGCTGGCAGGCTACGGCCCTTTATGGCTGGGCGGGTCGGATGCGGTCAGCGCGGCGGGCATGATAGCCACGATGTCAGGTTTGATACTTGCCGCAGCCGCTATGTTCGGACCCTGCCGTGCGCGTATCGGTGCGCACACATCTGCGTGATCCGGCATGTTCCTGCCACACCTGCCCGTGCGTCGTCGGCCAATCTCTGCCCAGATGCCCAAAAGGTTAATCTTAAGAAGATTATTGGGCAGGCACATGTTACACGCCCACTATTCATTAACTGACTCACACCACTCACTTGGTGCGTCCGGGTGGACCTGAAGGCAAAGCCGTTCACGGCCCCCCGGACACCTTTTTTCTGATCAGAAAACTTGCGCAAACCAGTGGCAGAATCGTGTGCGATTGTGCTAGGTCTAGCGGTATGGCGCAAACAAACCCCAATATCGGCGAAAATCGCCCGGTGATCCGACAGCTGGACGACGCTGCAATCAACAGGATTGCTGCCGGTGAGGTGGTGGAACGTCCGGCCTCTGCTGTGAAGGAACTGGTCGAGAACGCTATCGACGCAGGGGCCACGCGGATTGCCATCGATATTGCAGATGGGGGCAAGACCCTGATCCGTGTCACGGATGATGGTTGCGGTATCTCGCCCGATGATCTGCCGCTGGCTTTGTCCCGCCATGCCACGTCAAAGATCGACGGGTCAGACTTGCTGAACATCCACACCTTTGGTTTTCGGGGTGAGGCGCTGCCCTCTTTGGGCGCGGTCGGGCGCCTGACCATTACCAGCCGCGTGCCGGGCATGGATGCGGCGCAGATCCACGTTGCGGGCGGCAGGATGGACGCCGTCAAACCCGCCGCCCTACGCGCAGGCACAGTGGTCGAGCTGCGCGATCTGTTCTTCGCCACACCCGCCCGGCTGAAGTTCATGCGCACTGACCGGGCCGAAGCACAGGCCATCAGCGACACAGTGAAACGGTTGGCGATGGCCGAACCTTCCGTGACCTTCACCCTGCGCGATGTGTCGGGCGGTGGCGAGGGTCGTGTCACTTTCCGTGCGGATCGCGAGAACGGAGACCTGTTCGACGCGCTCCACGCCCGTCTGGCCCGTGTGATCGGGCGTGAATTTGCCGAAAACGCTCTGCGGATCGACGCCACACGTGAGGGCATCCGGCTTTATGGCTATGCTGCCTTGCCGACCTACTCGCGTGGCGCAGCAGTCGCACAGTATCTGTTCGTCAATGGCCGCCCCGTGCGCGACAAGATGCTGACCGGCGCTTTGAGGGCCGCATATTTCGACTTCCTCAGCCGCGATCGTCATCCGGCGGCGGCTTTGTTTATCGACTGTGAACCGACGCTGGTGGATGTGAACGTTCATCCCGCCAAATCCGAGGTTCGGTTCCGCGACCCCGGCGTTGCACGGGGTTTGATTGTGTCCAGCCTGCGCTATGCACTGGCCGAGGCTGGACATCGGGCGTCCTCGACCGTGGCCAACGCGACCCTGGGCGCGATGCGGCCGGAACCGGCGCAACCGACCCCGGCGCGGGTGTATCAGATGGACCGTCCTTCGCCCGCTGCGCGGCAGGCGGCCTATCGGGCGCAGTCTCCGGGCTTTGCTGAACTGGCCCATGATTACAGCGGCAGCATTGTCGAACCGAGCCCAATTACCCCGGTAGCGGAAGCACAAGACTCCCAACCGCAGGACTTGCCTTTAGGGGCCGCGCGGGGGCAGGTGCACGAGAATTACATTATTGCGCAAACCGCCGACGGTATGGTGATTGTGGACCAGCACGCCGCACATGAACGGTTGGTCTATGAGAAACTCAAAACTCAGATGGCCGAGAACGGCGTCGCGGCGCAGGCGCTTCTGATCCCTGAAATCGTGGAACTGTCGGAAAGTGACTGCGCACGTCTGATGGCCGTTGCGGATGATTTGACGCGCTTTGGCCTGACGGTTGAGCCTTTTGGTGGCGGAGCTGTCGCTGTGCGTGAAACCCCGGCCATTCTGGGTGAGGTCGATGCCCGCGCGATGATCCTCGATATCCTCGACGAACTGGCCGATCAGGGCGAAAGCCAGATGGTTCAGGCAAAGATCGAGGCGATCCTCAGCCGGGTGGCCTGCCACGGTTCCGTCCGGTCCGGCCGCCGGATGCGCGCCGAAGAAATGAACGCCCTGCTGCGCGAGATGGAGGCGACACCGCATTCCGGTCAATGCAACCACGGTCGCCCGACCTATGTGGAGTTGAAGCTCAGCGATATCGAAAGGTTGTTCGGACGCAGTTGATCCGTCGTTCAGAACCTATTAAGAAGATAGAAACAAAACGAGAACATAAAGACTGACATGATCCAGATAGCAGGCACCCAGATCCCACTGAACGACCCGGTTCTTCTGACCGGCGGCGGGGTTGTCCTGCTGATCCTGCTGCTTTTGTTCCTGTCTTTACGGGCAGCCAATCGCTCGGCCCGGATGGCGGAACCTCTGGCGCGGCAGATGGCGCATCTGGGCCAGCATGTGCAGCAATTGGGGCAGGGGCAAGAGCAAATGCGAGGTGGCTTGCAGCATGTCTCGGACACGCAGGCCAATGCGCAGGTGCAGGTGATCCAAACGGTCGAGGCGCGTCTGTCCTCGGTCCAGCAGCAGATGAATGACCGGCTGGCTGATAACGCCATGAAGTCTGCACGTGCGCTGGCCGAGATGCAGGAGAGGATGAAAGAATCCCTGCATGGGTCATCGAAACAGACCGCGACATCCTTGACCCAATTGCAGGAGCGTCTGGCCGCGATCGACAAAGCGCAGGACAATATCACCAAACTGTCTGGCGATGTTCTCAGCCTGCAGGATATCCTGTCAAACAAGCAGACGCGCGGTGCGTTTGGGGAAATTCAGCTGACTGACATTGTCTCAAAGGCACTGCCCCGGGACAGTTTCAAGTTGCAGGCCACGCTGTCCAACGGGCGTCGTGCGGATTGCCTGATCCATCTGCCGAACCCTCCGGGCCCCATCGTGATAGACAGCAAATTCCCGTTGGAGGCGTATGAGGCATTGATCGGTGCGACCAATGACGCTGAGCTGAAAGCGGCCTTGCAGATGTTCCGCAGTACGGTCCGCAAACACATCACCGACATTGCCGAGAAGTACATCCTGGACGGTGAAACCGCCGATGGTGCGCTGATGTTCCTGCCGTCCGAGGCCGTTTATGCTGAACTTCACGCCAAGTTCCCTGAGCTGGTTCAGGAGAGTTTTGCCAAGCGCGTCTGGATCGTTTCACCCACCACCTGCATGGCGACGCTGAACACGATGCGCGCGATCCTGAAAGATGCGCGCATGCGCGAACAGGCCGGTGCGATCCGCAAAGAACTGGGGTTGCTACACAAGGATGTGGATCGTCTGGGGGATCGTGTGACCAATCTGGATCGTCATTTTGGTCAGGCGGCCAAGGATATCTCGGAAATCAAGATCAGTGCGGAAAAAGCTGGCCGACGGGCGCAACGTCTGGACAATTTTGATTTCGAGGAAATCGCACCTGATGCCGCGTCAGACGTTGTGCCGTTGGCGCGTCACGAAGGCTGAAATCACTGGATAGACAGGTCCAGATTGTACCCCACGGTTTTGCCTGTATCCCTGTCATTGCCCATCAGGTAGACGCGGATCGTGTAATCTCCTTCGTCTGACAGGTTGATCCGGGCCGTATTGCCGTTAATCGATCCATTATAGATCGCAACGCCGTCGCTTCCCGGTGGCAGGATATTGAAGTAAATCACGCCGTTTCCATTGGTGACACTGACCTGAAGGTCGGCCAACATCTCCTGTCCGGCTTTGGCGCCCAGCACATAGTCGAAATATTCATCGCCAGTGACAGTCCCGCTGACCATGGTGCCATAATTTCCGGACTCAAACTGTACCTCAGCCGTCATTTGGGCTGATGCGCCAGCTGCAACGCCCAGCAAAAAGGTCGACAAAAGTAGTTTTCCTGTCATGTCTGTGTCCTTTCAAGTCGGGCCTGAGGTGGAAATCGCCAGCAGGTCAGATGCGTAGGAAGGGCTGGAACAGGCGCGGCATGAGCTTGCTGAACTTCAGCGGCGCATCCGTGACCGCAAGACAAATGCAGTCTTCCGAGATATCAGCAACGGGTGAGTGTTCCAGGTTCTCGTCAGCGATTTCAACATCACCGCGAGCGAAGTGATCAACCTCGTCCGAAAACGCGCCTTGCAGTACCATTGTCAGTTCCATGCCCTGATGACCGTGGTCCGGGACCGCCGCACCGGCTGGAATGAACAACAACCGCGCTGTGGCCTCTTTGGTGGTCGGCAGGATGGCCTGCTTCACGCCCATGCCAATCGATTTCCAGCGAATGTCTGCGACGGTTCCACCCACGTAGTCCTGCAAGGGGGTTGGCAAAACGGAGCAGCCAGCGCGCGCGGGTTTGGGGGTCGGTGCGCCCTTAGCTATCAAGGCCATAGTTGCCGCCAAAGAGGCATCAGAAATGGCGACTAAACCTGCTTGATCGTCCAGAACTTGCCCACCAACGGCGTCAAAGCTCTCGGCCCGTGCGCGGCAATGGTTACACAGGGACAGATGGGTCGCGACCATTAGATCGAAGGCCTCGGGCAAATTCCCCGCAGCATAAGCCATCAGCAGGTCATCTGTCAGGTGATGTTTAATCGACTTGCTCATCTCACTCATCTCAGTTCATTGCATGGCGCAAGCGGTCCAGCGCCAGCCTTATACGTGATTTGATCGTGCCCAGGGGCAACCCGGTCTGTGACGCAATTTCCCCGTGGCTCAGATCCCCGAAATACGCCTTCTCGATCAGCTCTCTCTGCGCTTCCGGCAACGCCAGCATGGCGGTGCGCAGCTGCGCGGTTTCCTGTTGCAGTGCGATGACGTCTTCCTGGTCAGGCTCGGCCTCGGGTCCCCATCCCAGTTCCTCGGGTTCGGGGCGGCGTTGCTTGCGCAGCACGTCGATGCGCTTGTTCCGAGCAATTGTGAACACCCACGTGGCCACGGTGGCCCGTGTTGGATCGAACAGATGGGCCTTGTGCCACAAGGTTGCCATCACCTCTTGCGCGCATTCTTCGGCCATGGTGGCATCAGACCCTGACTTCATCAGGAACCCCTTGATGCGTGGCGCGAAGTGCTGGAACAACTCGGCAAAGGCCGACTGGTCCTGCGCATCCCGGATGCGCTTGACGTGTTCCACCCACTCGGATCTGGTGTCGCAACTGTCTTTTGTTCCGTTCACCTGTCTACCCTTGATGCGTTTCTTCCCGCGCCAAGGCTGAGGGGCGGCTGTGTCAACCGCAGGTTCGTCCAAGGTCGCAGTATTGATCTCGGTAAACATAACCACATTACGGGCCGCACCCCAAGCCGGATCACTTTATCAGGACATTATGATCCAACCTGCGCCAAATTCCGTACTATAAATGTATGCATTGGACAGAAAACGATGCTGTTTTAGGCAGTTATGGGCAGGTCTGAAAACAAACAATGGCAAAAGAAATAGATCATATCGCTGGCCACACCTATCACGGGCGCAAGGGCGGGATCGAAAATGCGTTTCGGTATTCGATCGATTACATTTTGTTCGACCCTGAGGCACAGCTGAAAACGCCGCTACTATTTTCACGTGACCGCGCAAATGTCGCCAACTGGCGCACGAGCGATCATGGTGGCGCGCCCGGTAAAGGTGAAGGTGCCGCGTGGTTGCGTGCCCGCTTTGACAAGATGGCTGTGCCGCAACCGGCGCACATCATGTTGCTGACTCAGCCAAGGGTTCTGGGGCATGTCTTCAACCCGGTGAGCTTCTGGTTCTGTTTTGACGACAACGGCCAATTCTACGCCGTTGTAGCCGAGGTGACGAACACCTATGGGACGCGACACAGCTATCTGTGCCACAAGCCTGGTTTTGCAGCCATCGAGCCGTCAGACCGGGTGGTGGCCGATAAGCTGATGCATGTCTCTCCGTTCCAGAAGATCGAAGGCACCTATACGTTCCGGTTCGATTTTCGCGTGGACAGGGTCGGTGTCTGGATCGACTATACACGGCCCGACGGTGGGCTGATCGCCACACTGACCGGACCGCGCCAGCCACTGACAAATCGTTTGATCCTGTGGTCTTTGCTTCGGCGTCCATTTGGGGCCCGGCGGACCTTTACGCTGATCGTTTGGCAGGCGTTGAAACTGTGGGTGAAAAAGGCATCCTTCCGCCCGTTTCGATCCGAGCCTGTACCAGAACAACCGATATCCCGAGCGCGGGACTGATCGCTGGTTTGCTTAAGATCAAAGACTCAGGCCCCCTTCGATGGTTGTGATGGCATGACAACCGCGAACAACAGGAGCTGAGAACATGTTGGAAATTTCGGCAAGGAAAGTTGCCCAAGTGGCCATGATGGGCCGCGAACTGAACCGGGCCGAGGGTGAGCTGCGGGCGTTCATCGGCCGCATGGGCGAAGACGAGCAGGCCGAGCTGGTCGCCATCATGTGGATCGGCCGCGAAAGCTTTTTCGCAGAAGACCTGGCCGAGGCCATCGCTACCGCCAAGTCCGAAGCCTCGACCCCCTGCGCCGACTACCTGATCGGCACCCCGCATCTGTCGGACCACCTTGAGAACGGACTGGATGCGTTGGGCATCTCGGCTGAGGATGTTGAGAACGACCTGATGTAATTCACCTCGTCGACCAAGTGCCATGGGTGGCGGTTCGCCCGCCATCTGATTTTAATCATTGAATAAGATGCGTGTTGCGGATGCATTTAGCAGATACGCTTCGGCGGATCTGATCCACCGCGCGCTTCCTCCGAACCTATCTAAACAAACCTTAATGAAGCGCTTTGATAACGTTAAGGCAGCGTTCCCAAATTTGATGTCAGGAAGACAACGCACATCAAATTCAGGAGGACAAAGACATGGCACATACCCAGACAGCAGACACCCGGAACGGCCTTTTTGATGGCCTGTTTTCGAAATACGCCGATGGAAAGGTCGAACACTTCCGTCGCCGGATTGTTGCAAAAACTGTGCGCGATCTCGAAAGGCTGGACGACCAGCAACTTGCCGATATCGGTATCCAGCGGGACCAGATCAAACGGCGCGCGTACGAGAGTGTTTATTACAACAAGCCTTACCGGCAGTGATACCGAACTCAGCCGGATTTCAAGTTACCCAAATGAACCAGTCAGTGAGGTTATCAGTATGTTTGACGTTATCCCGCCCATCAATCAACCGGCCCCTGCGGCTAGCGCATTGCTGCTGTTCGACCGTGCCATGCGCATCCGAGCGATCAGCCCTGACATTGTCCGCGCGGCCCAGCATCTGAACGCTTTGAACGATCACCAATTGTCAGAGCTTGGCATCAATCGCTGCGATATCGAAGACACGATTGAGCGGTACATCTGAAGGCCCGAATAGGGAAAGCTAGACATGCCTAAAGAAGAACAATGAAAGCCATTCCAGCAAACCTGGGATGGCTTTCTTCTTTCCACTAGTTCAGATGATCGACGATCTGCAAATGTTGCGCCAGTTTATCGATCTCACCCATCCAATCCTTCACAAGCTTCGGGTCGCTGGGTGCTGCGTGAACCCCGGCTGGAATCGCGCGGTTCAGGACGGCCTCAATAGCCATTGAGACGGGGATAGACACCAGACGCGCCATCGCGGTGCCGCGCGCATCACCCCACGCGTCCATGACATAGGTTTTGTTCCAAACCTCGATGCCGTCCTTCTCGGCCTTCAGGCCAACGCACAGCACAACACGGTCAGGCTCGCCTTCTTCATAGGCGTTTTCGTCCCAGAACTGATCTGACATCTCTTTCAGACGTGCATCGCCTTCAGGCCCCGACAGGGTTTCAATCTCGGTGAACACATCCGACCATGCATCGGCCCAGCCGTTCAGGCGCAGGGTGCCGCGGACGAATTCCTTGACCGGCCAATGATCCTCGAAATGGTATTGCGCCGTGAACGGGATCGAGTCGCGGTTCGGGTAGACTTCGAAGCTTTCCGGGGTCGGAAGCGGTGCAACATAGCTGCTGATCGCGTCCCACGGGCGGGCTACGTCCAGCGGAGCATAGTCACGGATTGATTTCGAAGGCGACCGCAGCGCCTTGAGCACACCCAGAGGCGACCAGCTGAATTTGTAGCGGAAGGGGTTTGGGGTTTTGGGGATACCACCGCAGTATGAGATAAAGCTTAGGTGGTTTTCCGGGTCAAATGCTTCTGAGGCACGATAGTCGTCGACCAACGCATGGGCCATCAGGTGGTCGATGCCCGGGTCCAGCCCGACTTCGTTGACCAGAACCACACCGGCTTCGCGCGCCTTGTCGTCCAGTGCACGCATCTCGGGAGCGATGTACGATGACGAGACGAAGTTGGCCTGTTTCGAGATCGCCAGTTCTGCCAGTGGAACATGCCAGTCGCCCGGCAGCATCGAGACGATCACGTCGCCTTTTCCAAGCACCGCGCCAAGTGATTCAATGTCGAAGGCTCGGATATCGTCGGTCAGATCTCCGACCTCGGCCTTGGCCTTTTCGATGGTTCGGTTCCAGACGGTGACCTTGTGCCCGCCCTCTATCAGGCGGCGCAGGCCGGGAATGGCCGACAGGCCGGTGCCACACCAGTGAATCGTCATCGTTCAGAGTCCTTCGATATGGGTATTGTAGGTTGCTTCTGCCCGACCCCAGACACCGCTGTCCAGATCATTCAATGTCAACAAAGAAGGCAGCAGTTGTGCGGCATAGTCTTCCGAACTTTCGACCGGCAGCATCGACGGCAGATTGTCGATGGCCATCACGTCCATCACCGGATCATTCGCCACACGCAGGGCCGGCGCGTCCCATGTGGTTGCGCGGTCATAGACCGGAACTGGGTTGTAATCACTGTCCGGGTCGCAGGCCACGTCACCAATGGCGGTCAGGTTGCGCGGGGCGGTCAGGGCCTCTTGCGGGACAAAAATAGGCGTACCGGGGCGCGCGAAAATGCAATTCAGGAACAGATCGTGGTCCAGGATCTCCGGGAAAGGTCCACCGCTGGAAGTTTCAGCCATATCCCATTTGGTGACAGCGACGCCCATCGCTTCGCACAGATCGGCAGCACCAGTGCCAACGCGGCCCAAGGCCCCGATGACGATGGCGCGCGGTCGGGCGGTTCCGGTGGCGTCCAGTTCAGCCAACAGTTCGTCATTCAGCACGTCCTTGCCCGCGTAGACACCTACGGGCGGGCATACCTCGCCCCGCAGCTGCACGGCCCATGCTTTCAGGGTAACTGCCGCACCGGCATACCCGGCCCAATAGCCAAAGGCGGCAACCCGGCGGCCGTTTTCATCCACCAGATATTCCAGATCATACAGCGTACCGCGCCCGGCTTTGAACCGTTGCAACAGCGCGCGACCAGAATGCTGGCCCTTGTAGGCATGGCCGAACATGATGTGGCGATGGGGCAGGGGCGTGCCGTCCTCGGGCAGTTCCTTGAGACCGAAGATGATCGCGTCCAGCGGGGCTTCGGGCCAGGAGTTTTCAGCCGCGATCTCGCAGCCTGCGTCCTTGTAGCCGTCAATCGGAATGGCACGGATATGGCTTTCCTCGACCGTCACGCGGATGCCAGCCGCGATCAGCGCTGCGGCGCCTTCATGGGTCAACCCAACCCGTTCCTCGTTCGGGCGCTGTTCTGCCCGGACCCAGAGATGTGTCATCGTATTTCCTTTTGTCAGAGCATTCCGGCGGCACGGACCGCCTGAACCGAAGGCCGTGCCTCCATCGCTTCGCGGAAGGCGAGAATTTTGGGGAAGGCCGTGACATCGACGCCGTCACCTTCCAGCCAACTGCAAACCACATAAAGGTAGGCATCTGCCAGCGAGAACGCCTCACCCAGCACAAACGGACCACGCAACCCGTTTGAACAGATATAGTCACAGGACGCAGTCATCGTCTGCGCCACCTTGTCTTTCATGTCCTTCCAGCTGGATTTCTTGTCGGCCCAGCGGTGGCCCCGCATCTTGTGGGCGTGGTTCACATGCATGGTCGAGGCCAGGTAGAACATCACCTCGCGCATCCGCGCGGCCATGACCGGATCGGCGGGCACCAGCCCGGCTTCAGGTGCTTTGGCCGCGATATACTCCAGCAACGCTCCGGTTTCGGTCAGGATGCCGCCATCAACAACCAGCGCCGGAACGCGGCCCTTTGGGTTGATCTGCCTGTAGGCAGGTTTCGTCTGCTCGCCCCCGGCAAAATCAAGCATGATCGCTTCATACTCAAGTCCTGCCTCTTCCAGGGTAATCGCAACAGCGACCGAGATGGTGCGGGGGGCATAGTAAAGCTGCATCAGAGGTCTCCGATCAAATTACAGGTGTGTCTGCGCGAACTGCCGGTCGGGTGCTTCCAGATGCGGAACGGCGTTGAACAGAACCGGGCTTAGCTGAGCCCCAATCGGGTGCAGACGATGCATCGACGTGTTCATGATGGCAAGGGCCACCCGCGCCATGGACGGGATGTCCAGCCCCATTGCCTGCCGCACCACCATCGAGATCAGCGCGCCTGATGTCACCACGATGGCCGGTCCGCCTGCGGTCCCGATCTCGTGCAGCGCGTCGCGGACGCGGGTTTCGAATTCGTCAAAGGTTTCGGGCGTGTCCTCGATTTCCCCACTGGCCCACGCTGTAAATGTCTTTGGCAGATGCTCGACAAAGCCCTCGCGATCCGTTGGGATCGCAACACCGTGCTGTTCTTCGAACAGTTGCGCAAGCGTGAAATACTCAATCTCATTGAGCCGGGCATCTTGCACCGGATTGACCAACCCCATGCTGGCGGCTGTTTCGGCATGGCGAGTCAGAGTGCCGCAAAAGACGCGGGGATAGTGGCTGCGGGTGTCACGAAGATGCGCGCCCAGCCAGCGGGCTTGCTGATGCCCCAACTCGCTTAGCCTGTCATAACTTACTTCGTCGCGCGCTGCGGTGTTGGCCTGTCCGTGACGCACCAATGTAATATGTGACATGTTAGTCCCTCTTGCGCAGACGTCTTAGGGCAGGTTCCACCCCGGGACCAGAGGGGTTTCATGTGCCATTGAAAAAATCCTCGCTGTGACCCGGTTTGTGGCTATGGTCTGCCCAAGGAAAACTCGGAGGATGTCATGTCGGTCAATCACACGCGGTTCTTGGCAGATTTGCATAAGTTACGCGAATTTGGGGCCTCGGGTGTCGGCAAGGGCGTGATCCGACCGGCATACTCAGAAGCGGATATTGCTGCGCGCAAATGGCTTGCAGAGCGCATGTCTGACGCCGGGCTGACACCACATTTCGATCGGGTCGGAAATCTGTTCGGGTTGGCCGAAGGCCCTTCGTTGCTGATGGGATCGCATTCCGACAGCCAACCCGAAGGCGGCTGGCTGGATGGCGCGCTGGGTGTCATTGCCGCGTTGGAGATCGCGCGCTCCAGTGAACGGCCCATCTCGGTCGTCAGCTTTCAGGACGAAGAAGGGCGGTTTGGTGTGACCACTGGCTCTGCCGTATGGTCCGGTGGCCTGCCGTTGGATCAGGCGGATGGGCTGACGGATGGCGCGGGTGTCAGCTTTGGTGCCGCCCGTGCCTCAATGTCCGGGATGTCCGGTGACTTTGTGGACCCTTCCCGGTTCAGCGGCTTTGTTGAGATGCATATCGAACAAGGCCCTTCCCTGGACGCGGCGGGTGAGCAGATCGGCGTTGTTACCGATATTGTCGGCATCCGCGACATGTCGATTACTTTTGAGGGTCAGCAGAACCACGCAGGCACAACACCGATGCACCTGCGCCGCGATGCGTTTCAGGCACTGTCCCTTTTCAACACGCGTCTCAATGACCGTTTCCGCAATGTAGTGACGCCTCAGACCGTCTGGACCATCGGGCGTGTTGACGTGCATCCCAATGCTTCGTCCATCGTTCCGGGGCGGGTTCGGTTTTCGATGCAATGGCGCGATGGCGATGCGGATCGGCTGGTCCGGATGGAAGAGATCATTCGCGCGACAGCTTTGGAGGTCGCCGATGAACAGGGGATGGCGCTGGATTACGGCCCGATGCTGGGGCTAGAGCCTGTTGCCATGGACCGGACACTGCGGGAAGCTTTGGAAAGCGGCGCGCAACAGGTCGCTCCGGGGAAATGGCGCCGGATGCCCTCGGGCGCGTTGCATGATGCAACAAACGTGTCGCGCCTGATGCCGGTTGCAATGTTGTTTGTTCCTTCGATCAACGGAATCAGCCACGATTTCGCCGAAGACACCGCAGAAAGCGATCTGCTTGCCGGACTGAACGTGCTCGACACCGCCCTTCAGGTGCTTGGGGGGCAATGGTAAAAGGAGAAGGCAAAATACTGTTTTTTCTGATCCTTGCGGCCAAGTAGGCTGGAGCAAAACAGCGGAAACATTTCCGGGGTTTTAGGGTTCGAATAAGGCGTGTTGCTTAAGGGAAAAAAGTTTCCTATAGGAACATTTATGTGCATACCTCCGTATGCAGTGCTGTCCAAAGCCGGTGTGTCGGGTGTAAACTGTCTGGAATCGTTGCAATCCGCGCAGCTTGGGGCAGACTGACGGGGATGCGTCAACCCACAGGTACGAAAAGGTATCCGCAATGACTTCACTTAAACGCACGCCTTTGCATTCGTTGCATGTTGAGTTGGGTGGTAAGCTGGTTGATTTTGCTGGGTG
>NZ_JBXWQJ010000011.1:0-172678 GCF_059612325.1 Ruegeria sp. CDSA021 | reverse complement strand
TTCGGCTTCGGCTTCGGCTTCGGCTTCGGCTTCGGCTTCGGCTTCGGCTTCGGCTTCGGCTTCGGCTTCGGCTTCGGCTTCGGAAAGGTCCTCTGCTACAGGTTCACTTTGGTCAACAGGTGTATCGTCCTGCTGCAATTCGGATTCAACAACGTCCGCCTTGGGGTCTTCCACCGGCCTTTCATCGGATTTCTTCTTACCAGCCACCGCAATATTCCCCTTATCGAATCCAAATTCAGATGAATAACAGCCCAGGTTAAGTTAATCGGGGACCTCGCCGCCCTCAACCCGCAACACACGTTTCACAAGCTTTTTAACAGCCTTACGCATTTTCTTAGGTGTCGGCTCTTTTGCGATCTTCAGGCGCGCATAGTCCAAGGAATAAAGGGGTTCAGCCGTCGCCTGACTGATAGCAGCCAACCAAAGCGGTGCTGAGCCCGACCAGATATCGGCAAAATGTCGCGCCGTTCGCGGTGAAAAAAGCGGGGCGATTATCGGCAAATCTCCGTTTGCGGCTTGGGTCGCCTCGGATGTTAGCGGCAACAGAAGCTGTTGATAAACCGGCTGTTCCCGTACCGTCAGGCCGGATTCGGTCAGGCGACCAGCGATGTTGCCCCGCGTATGCTCACCCCGCAAATGCAACAAAGGGCTTTGGGGCCGATGCTTAAGCAGGTGCGCTACAAGCTCTTCGGCTGTGGTCCCTGCCATCTCAGCCTGCCAGCCATATCCTTTGGCCGTCCCGGTCGTCGCCGGGCCGACACAATAAGCAGGCAAAGTGCGGTCGATACCCTTTGAAGCCGCCGCGTTCACCGCATTGGCCGAGGTGAAAATCAAACCCTGCACCCTGTCTGTATCAACCGCAGCAGGCAGTGGCCGGATTTCGAGTATCGGGGAATAGATGACCTGAACCCGGGATCTGAGGCGGGTTGGCAACTGCGTGACGAACCGTTTTGAGGCTGCACGCGGGCGGGTCATCAACAAATACAACGTTTGGCGCCTTGGCCCTTGAGGATTGTTTGCATCCGCGCAGGGTGATACCCCGCCGTTATTAACATGATGCAACGGATCAGGGTGATGGTGCAAACACTTACCGTGCTGGGATTGGAAAGCAGTTGTGATGACACGGCTGCTGCCGTTGTGCGCCAAACCGAAGGTGCGGGTGCTGAAATCCTGTCGTCGGTGGTGCATGGCCAAACCGATCTGCACAGCGCCTATGGTGGTGTTGTGCCCGAAATTGCCGCGCGGGCACACGCGGAAAAACTGGACACCTGCGTTATCCAAGCGCTGGAGGCCGCTCGCCTTGAACTGCGCGATATCGACGCCATTGCCGTCACCGCAGGTCCGGGACTGATCGGCGGTGTCCTGTCCGGCGTCATGTGTGCGAAAGGGCTGAGCGCGGCCACCGGATTGCCTCTGATCGGCGTCAATCACCTTGCAGGTCACGCGCTGACACCGCGCCTGACCGACGGGATCAGCTTTCCCTACCTGATGCTTCTGGTGTCGGGCGGCCACTGTCAGTACCTGATCGCCCACGGGCCAGAACGATTCACCCGCCTTGGTGGCACCATCGACGATGCACCCGGTGAAGCCTTCGACAAAACCGCGCGCCTGCTGGGCCTGCGGCAACCCGGCGGCCCGTCGGTTGAAGCCGAGGCCCGTGCAGGTGATCCCAAACGCTTTCGCTTTCCACGGCCGCTGCTGGACAGGCCCGGCTGCGATCTGTCCTTCTCGGGACTGAAAACAGCCTTGATGCGAATGCGCAATCAGATCGTTGCCGAAAAGGGCGGCTTAACCCGTCAGGACCGCGCGGATCTGTGTGCCGGGTTCCAACAGGCGATTGTGGACACTTTGGCCGAGAAAACCCGACGCGCAATTGATCTGTATCTGGACCTCAACCCCTCTGTTCCCGTCATCGCTGTTGCCGGAGGTGTCGCTGCAAATTCGGCTATTCGATCCGCATTAGAGACTGTTTGTGCTGAAAAAGGTACGCAGTTCACAGCTCCTCCGTTGCCACTGTGCACGGACAACGCCGCCATGATCGCCTATGCGGGGCTCGAGCGATTTCGCAACGGCTCTCGCGACGGCCTGGACCTGACCGCACGTCCCCGGTGGCCACTGGATCAGCGCAGCCCGGCAATGCTGGGCAGCGGCAAGAAAGGAGCCAAGGCATGAGCATTTCTGTCCTGGGTTCTGGCGCATTCGGAACCGCACTGGCGATCTCATTGGCTGGCAACGGGCCGGTAACACTGTGGGCGCGGGACGCGGATCAGGCGCGACAAATGCAAAAGACGCGAAGAAACGAGGCTCGCCTGCCCGGTGTAACCTTGCCGCCAAACATTACCGCAACAGCGGACACCCAAGAAGCGTGCACCGCAGATACGCTTCTTCTGGCTGTGCCCATGCAGAAACTACGGCAGGCTTTGACAGATCATGCTCCCTTGCTGGAGGGCAAAACACTGGTTGCCTGCTGCAAGGGGATCGAACTGACCTCGGGCCTCGGTCCGATTGCGGTGATTGAAAGCGTTGTGCCGACTGCCAATGTCGCGCTGCTGACAGGGCCCAGCTTTGCAGACGACATCGCACGCGGCCTGCCGACTGCACTGACTCTGGCCTGCGCAGATGCCCAGATCGGCAAGGCACTGCAAGCCGAGCTGACAACGACAAATCTCCGCCTCTATCGCACGACCGACACGGTTGGGGCCGAGTTGGGCGGGGCGTTGAAGAACGTCATGGCCATCGCATGTGGCGCTACGATGGGCGCCGGTTTGGGTGACAGTGCACGGGCGGCTTTGCTGACGCGCGGATTCGTCGAGATGCAGCGTTTCGCCGTGGCACGTGGTGCCCGCCCGGATACTCTGATGGGTCTTTCTGGGCTGGGCGATCTGGTGCTGACCTGCTCATCCGACCTGTCCCGAAATTACCGTTTTGGCCTGAGTTTGGGTCTAAACCAGAGTTTTGACAGCCGAACGACGGTTGAAGGTGTCGCAACTGCCCGCGCCATGTCGGACATCGCCACCAAAGAAGGGTTGGACATGCCCATAAGTACGACAGTGGCGGATCTGAGCCGCGGTGCATACAGTGTGTCCGAGGCCATTCAAACCCTGCTCAATCGCCCCCTAAAGGAGGAATAACATGCTGATCGCTCTCATTGCCAAAGACAAACCCGGCGCCCTGCAAACCCGGCTGGACAACCGTACTGCCCATCTGGGCTATATCGAAGAAACCGGTATCGTGGCGCAGGCAGGTCCCTTGCTGGATGGCGATGCCATGATCGGTTCGTTGATCATACTGGACGTCGAAGATTCGGCCACTGCACAAAAATGGGCCGACAACGACCCTTATGCCAAGGCAGGGTTGTTCCAGTCGGTTGAGTTGATTCCATGGAAAAAGGTGATCGGCTGATGGCGTATTGGCTGTTCAAATCAGAACCTTTAACCTGGAGCTGGGGTCAGCAAACCGCCAAAGGGGACGCAGGCGAAGAATGGGACGGCGTGCGAAACTATCAGGCGCGCAACTTCATGCGTCAGATGGCAGTGGGTGATTGGGGTTTCTTCTACCATTCGCAAAAAGACAAATCGGTGGTGGGCATCGTCGAGGTTTGCGCCGAAGCCCATCCTGACAGCACCACCGATGATGAGCGATGGGAATGCGTAGATATCAAGGCGGTGCGGCCCTTTGCCAAACCGGTGACGTTGGACCAGATCAAAGCGGACGAGCGTCTGGCCGAGATGGTGTTGGTCAAGAACTCGCGCTTGTCGGTGCAGCCCGTGACTGAAGACGAATGGAAGGTGATTTGCGCCCTGGGCGACACGCAGCCTGATTGACCTGCGCAGCTGTGTCAGGCGTAAAACTTCTCAAACGTCTGGCAAAATGTTATATTTCCTTGGGCTTCGCCGGGTGGGGGCGTGTCATCTGCGGATAATTCAAACGCAGACGCTTGGTGGTGTTCGATTTAGATTCGGTTTCTTTGAAAGTGTGACCCCATGTCTGACGATGAAGGCGGCAATGGGATAATAGAAGACGCCATTGCTGCGACGCACTCGAAAACCTGGGAAACGCGCCTGAAAGAGGCGCGCGAAAAGCGTGCCGGTGTGCTTGCTGAAGCAAAGCCCGATGCGCGTGAACCACCGCGCTTGAAACCGGCTGAGACCGATCTGCTTCCTCCGGCAGACGAGGCAGAGATCGATGAGATCGTGTCTGAACGCGTGCGTTCGCTTAACTTGGATGAGCCACGCAGCAAACGAACCTCACGTTCCCGGGTCGTGGCTGTCGTGGCAGCTTTGTTTTGTGGGGCTTTCTTGCATTGGGTTGCAACACAGGTGTTCGCTACCTGGCAGGCCACATCCGAACCTTCCGTGGCACAAACGAAAGGCTCCGTCGGTCCAACCGAAACGAATGATGTCGTTTTGCCTGAAATTGCGTCCGCTGCCTTACTGCCAAAAGGCCCTACTGAATCTGAGCCGAAAGACCCGGCCCCAAAGACGCTGCTCGAGACAAAGACCAAGGCTCTTGCCGACGATACCGAAGATCCGCCAAATAAAGAGATTGCAGTATCCTTCACCCCGCCCGTGGTATTCTTGCCGGTGTCTCTTGCTCCGGTTTCAGAGGATTTTACCCCGCAAATTACGCAGGTGTCACTTTCAACCTCTGTTGCGCCACAGATTCTCAATCCCAATCACTTGAAAGAAAAAGATTTTTCAAACAAGACCCATGTGGTGTTCGACCCCCTGCCTCATGAAATCACAGTGTCGGCAACCCCACCTTATACTGAGGTTAAGCCACTGATATCGCAGAAGTCTTTTATAGACCTGGACGTGTCCCTGTTCGTGCCAGGCAGGGTCTCGGAGGACGTTAGCAATCGGGTGCTTGAACTATTGACCCGGAGCCAGGCGAACGTGGTTGCGACGGCACGTGTAGGGTATCGGGTCAGAGAAACTCAGGTCCGCTTTTATCACCCCGATGACGCTGAGAATGCCAGCCTTGCGGCCCAAGCGCTTGGTGGTGTTGCGCGGGATTTCACAGCATCGGGCAGCAAAACCCGCCCGGGTCGGATCGAGGTGTACCTTGCTGGTTCAGGCGGAGGTGCAAACCGTACTGCGCAGCAACAGCCAACCGGCATTGAAACCTTCATAGAACGCCTGCTGAACGAGTTTAGATAACGAATGAGGGAAGGCTCTGACGATGCAGAACCTTCCCTACCTCCGCGTGCTCCCTACTCACCACACGCGTATGGAAATGTCTGGTTCTGACCGTCCTGGTCACAGTTTGAACTTAGCCTGACCGCAGTCGGTGATTCAAACATCAAGTGCTTAAATTGCAATTCAAATACGAAGCGCCCGCCGTTGGATCGACGGGCGCTGCATCAATTCACCAAACAATTAACCGTAGACGGCTTCTTTACCGAAGTGCTTGGTCAGCATGTAATAGACCACAGCCCGGTATTTGTTACGTTCGGACATGCCATAGGTTTCCATGGCTTTGTTGATCCCCTCCATCAGTTCCGGACCATCGACAAGGCCCAGCTTCTTGATCAGGAAGTTGTTCTTGACGGTTTCCAGTTCGGACTCCTGGCTGGCTGCAACAGTTGCCGCATCTGCGTCATAGATCGCCGGACCGCAACCGATCGTGACCTTGGTCAACAGGTCCACATCGGGGTCCATCCCACACTTGTCCTTCAGGTCTTCTGCGTATTTGGCGATCAACTCGTCGCGCTTGCCCATGTCCCAATCTCCTTAATGCGTTAATCCGGTCCTTTTCACCGATGGCCGGAAGACTAGCCGCGCCCGAGTGTTTTCCAAAAGGAAAAAAAACTGCAATTCCTCCCCCCTAGTCAGAACCAGGCAGAAACGGGCGGATGTGTCTATCGGCAATACCCCCAACCGGGGCCTTGCAGGTGGAAGTGATCGGCGTGCAAACGGTTGAAATCAGGGCCAAGAACCACACGAAACCAATCGCAGGCACCATACCAGATCTGTCGCAGAAACGCGGCCTCTGGGTCGTTGCCCTGCCAGTCAACCAGCAAGGTAAGCGTCCGACCGTCAGTGGTATCCAGCCCAACGATATCAATCGAGTCTGCGCGGGCGTGGCTGCTCCACCCACTGTTTTCGCCTTGCGCAGTGCGCATACGGCGGCAATTGTAACTGCCAATGTGGCGTATTCGGGCAATTTCAGTCCCAAGATGATCCCGCGCGGCGGGTTGCACCACGTGGTTTTCCCACATGGCCAGACGCAAGGTGGTGGCGCAGCTGGTTTCAACAGGCTGCAACCGCGCCGTGACCAGTTGCGACAGCAAACCTCGCCCGCTGACGCCGCAGTTCTGGTCGACGATCAAATCCTCCATCGCCGGGAATCGAACACCGGCCTCTGCCAAGGCAGCCCGGCACTGCCCCTCATCCGCCAGTGCGCGATCCAACTGCCACTTTGTGACCGGCGTCACCGGTGCGCTGATTTCCAAATCGCGTAAGGGATTCCAATGAATAGGCACTGGCGTCTTGGGATGTGCCAACAGCCACCATCCTCCTCCACCCAGCAGGATCGCCACGACCGCCAGCCTGAAAATGAAAGACGCCGCCGAGTACAGAAATCGGCGGCGTCCAGAGGTCTGCGTCATCGTATTACAGCGCTTAGTAGCGGTAATGTTCCGGCTTGTACGGACCTTCCGGCTTCACACCGATATAAGCGGCCTGATCTGCATCCATCTGGGTCAGCTTTACGCCGATGCGATCCAGATGCAGGCGGGCCACTTTTTCATCCAGATGCTTGGGCAGGATATAGACGTCGTTTTCGTACTGATCACCCTTGGTGAACAGCTCGATTTGCGCCAGAACCTGGTTGGTGAACGAAGCCGACATCACGAACGAGGGGTGCCCGGTGGCGTTGCCGAGGTTCAGCAGACGGCCTTCGGACAGCAGGATGATGCGGTTGCCCGAGGGCAGTTCGATCATGTCCACCTGTTCCTTGATGTTGGTCCATTTGTGGTTCTTCAGGCTGGCGACCTGGATTTCATTGTCAAAGTGACCAATGTTGCCGACGATGGCCATGTCCTTCATCGCACGCATGTGCTCGATGCGGATCACGTCCTTGTTGCCGGTGGTGGTGATGAAGATGTCGGCGCTGTCGATTTCATCTTCCAGCAGGGTCACTTCAAACCCGTCCATCGCGGCTTGCAGCGCGCAGATCGGGTCAACTTCGGTGACTTTCACACGGGCACCCGCGCCGCGCAGCGAAGCGGCCGAACCTTTGCCCACATCGCCGTAACCGCAAACCACGGCAACCTTACCGGCCATCATGGTGTCGGTGGCGCGGCGGATGCCATCGACCAGCGATTCCTTACAGCCGTATTTGTTGTCGAATTTCGACTTGGTGACGCTGTCGTTCACGTTGATCGCCGGGAAGGGCAGTTGGCCGTCCTTAACCAGCTGATACAGGCGGTTTACGCCAGTAGTTGTTTCCTCAGAGACGCCCTGAATCTGGTCACGCATCTTGGTGAACCAGCCCGGCGATGCTTCCATGCGTTTGGCGATCTGCTTCTTGATCACTTCTTCCTCTTCCGAACCCGGAACAGGGATAATGTCTTCGCCCGCTTCCGCGCGGGCACCCAGCAGGATGTACAGCGTCGCGTCGCCGCCATCGTCCAGGATCATGTTCGGGCCGTCTGCGAACAGGAAGGATTTGTCCAGATAATCCCAATGCTCTTCCAGCGTCTGACCTTTAATGGCGAAGACAGGAATGCCAGCCTCGGCAATTGCTGCCGCCGCGTGGTCCTGGGTCGAGAAGATGTTGCACGATGCCCAGCGCACATCCGCGCCCAGCGCAACCAGCGTCTCGATCAGAACAGCAGTCTGGATTGTCATGTGCAGCGATCCAACGATGCGCGCACCTGACAAAGGCTTGCTTTCGCCGTATTCCGCACGCAGGGACATCAGGCCCGGCATTTCGGTTTCAGCAATATCCAATTCCTTGCGACCGAACCCGGCCAGTGAAATGTCCTTAACGATATAGTCCCCGGCCATCAGGCGCTCCATTTTTCCGGTTAAACTCAGTCCCGGCTGCCCCTAGCATTCCTTGGGGCAGGTGGCAATGTCGATGGCTTCGGATCGAAGGTTATGGGCCGCTGTCAGCTTGGGGTGCCTTCAATTTTTACTTTTGGTATCGCTTCGAAAAAATCTGTGCCGACGGCAACAATACAACTAATGCCGTTCGCATTGGTGACCAGTACGGTATAACTTCCGGTTTCTTTTGAGGTCCAGACCTCCATCACCGAATGCGCGCCACGCGTTTTTTGCAGGCCGCCAAAGGCCAATTCCTCGGCGTAATTTTCCTGCAATTTGGCGATAATATCGTCGCGCTCTGCGCAATTCTTGGCAAAGGCGGGCGGGGCTGTGGCAGCCATACCAAAGGTCAATGCAAGGGCGAACAAACGCTTGAACATGACAAACTCCTTTCATTTCGCGTTTCGCTTGTGAGAGGAGCACACCGGGAGAAGCATGTGCCCCCCTCGGTTTTTATGTCGGGATCGGATGATGTTGTTTCAAAGCACGAATGCTCAAGAAAACGTTGGCAGCAAGTGATCCTGACAGGTAGATCATACCATAAAATTACGATTTTAATGTGTTCGACTTCACAAGGCATGGCAAAATGGCAACACAACCCCGAGCATGGCAGAGGATGCTGTCAGGCCGCAGGCTGGACCTGTTGGACCCAACCCCGGTCGATATCGAGATCGAAGATATCGCGCATGGGCTGGCCTTTGTGGCCCGCTGGAACGGGCAGACAAACGGTGAATTCGCCTATTCCGTAGCCGAACATTCTCTGCTGGTCGAAGAGATTTTTGGCCGCATTGCCTCCAAAGCCCCCGCTAAATGGCGATTGGCAGCCTTGTTACATGACGCACCGGAATATGTGATCGGCGATATGATCTCACCCGTCAAATCCGCTGTAGGCCCGGACTATGGCGCACTGGATGACCGGTTGGCGGCGGCGATCCATATCCGATTCGGGTTGCCTGCTGAAGTGCCGAAGACGATCAAACGACAGATCAAGAAAGCCGACAAGATCAGCGCCTGGATGGAGGCCACCCAAATCGCGGGATTCTCTGAGCCAGAAGCGACCAAGTTCTTCGGTCGCCCGGATAAGGCGGTGATGGAGGGGTTGAGGATTACGCTGCGCCCGCCGGTCAAGGTGCGAGAGGCGTATATGGAACGACATGCGGCGTTAATAGCTTTTCTATAGAAAACCAATTTCAACCAATGTCCGGGTTGCACCCAAAGCTACCGAGATGATGCGGGGTAACGATTGACTGTGTTGACGATGTTGCAAGGGGATTCCATCAATACCGTCTAGGGTGATCTGTGGCACGAAGAGCACCACAGATCGTCAATTTCACGCCTAAGTGGCTGCGTTATGCAAACGGTTGGCGAACACGCCTTTGTCGGTCAGATCACGCAAGCTTTTCGCGCCTGCCAGAGCTGCCAGATCGGCCAACGGTTCGATCAGAATGACTAGCAGATACGCCACCCCAAAGCTGGTTACAGCTGTAAGGTTCTCGCTGCCGAAGCCTTGACCGTAAATCGCCCAGAAAGCCACCCAAGCCACAACACCACCCTGATAGACCGCTGACATCTTTAGTACGTCCAAGTACCGCAGATCGACATATGCAGTCGTCGATGGAATAACTTTCTTTGCCAGCGCGTCCACTGCAAAGAGCGGGAACAGCAGAGTGGAGATGTTCACAAAATACATTGGCAAATCAGTTGGGGCGAAAAGGAAACCCTGGATCGCCAAACCACCCGCAAGACCGAGGGCCGCAGGCCCGGAACCAAGTAGCAAAAACAGTGTCGTACCAAGGATTATGTGCACTTCGGAGATTCCAACAGCGAAGTGTGGCAAGATTTCAAAGAAGATGAACACCCCAAAAGCGGCAATGACAGACCGAACGCCAAATGAGACGACGGAGTGGGTTTGGAGATCATCATTGATCACTTTCAAGGAATAGCCCGCAGCGGCAGCAGCCGTCCCATAGGCGAGGGCCATTTTCGCGCCGTCAACGACGCCAGGTTCGATATGCATAGTAGAGTTCCTTTCGCGTCCACCCGACGCAGAAAAAGGGCCAGAAAATTCCGGCGGTTGCGTAAAGATGGTTGGTATCCTGACTCGTAGCCTTGAAAACTATGACTACTTACAGTTGCGGGGGCAGTCCGGGCTTTTACCTGGTTCCCAATTAAGACCTCCTCTCGAAGGTCACCATCGTCGCTACACTACACAAGCTAAGGTTCGGAGCAAGGCTTGATTGCGGCGCTTAGGCATTTGCCAGCGGCAGATGAAGCGGAAATTAGGTTGGTGAATATGAAAATCCGCTTTGCCCCGCAAAGCAGACTTAATCCGTGTCCTCAGAGCAGAATCTTGGTTCAGATTGAAACCAATTCGCCACTCGTCACCGCGGGCTACGCTTCGCCAAAATACGCTGCAACGTCCTGCGATGCATGTTCAGCCGGCGTGCGGTCTCCGACACGTTCCGGTCGCACAGTTCGTAGACCCGCTGAATATGCTCCCAGCGCACGCGATCCGCGCTCATGGGGTTTTCCGGCGGTGGCGGCAGTTCGTCGCCCTTGGCCAGCAGCGCATTGGTGATGTCGGTGGCATCGGCGGGTTTGGACAGGTAATCGGTTGCACCGATCTTGACGGCCGCTACGGCAGTGGCAATCGCGCCATATCCGGTCAGAACAACAACCCGGCTGTCGGGGCGCTTTTCCCGCAGCACTTCGACAACATCCAACCCGTTGCCGTCTTCCAGCCGCAAATCCACAACCGCGTAAGCGGGCGGGCGGGCGGTAGAAATGGCGCGGCCTGCGGCAACGGAACCGGCGGTTTCAACTTCGAATCCGCGCTTTTCCATGGCCTTGGCCAGACGTCTCAGAAACGGCTCGTCATCATCTACCAAAAGCAGGGACTTGTCAGGGCCGATATCAAGCTGAGAACTGTCTGCCATATGTTAGGTCTTTCCGTTATTTCATGCCTTTGGCTTGGGTATGAGTAATAGCAGCGCAGGAACAAAGGTCAAACAACCTTGTCACGATGCGGCCTGATCCAGAAAGCACCCAACCTTGTCCGCCATCTGCTCGGCCGTGTCATCGCGCTTGAAAAACTCAAGAAAACCGTGCTCGGGCGTGACCAGATAGGTGAAGGTGGAATGATCGACCAAATAAAACTCGTCGCTTTTGTCATGGGCCTTGTAATAGGTTTTGTAGGCTTTGCTAGCTGCTTTCACTTGCTCGGGCGAGCCGGTCAGCGCGATGGTTTTGCCGCCGAGGTTGAATGCATAGTCGGCCATCACTTCGGGCGTGTCGCGATCCGGATCAATTGAGATGAACAGCGGCGTCACCGATTGCCCGCGTTCAGCCAGAATATCGACGGCCTCGGCGTTGCGCGACATGTCGAAAGGGCAGACATCGGGGCAGAACGTATAACCGAAATAAACCAGCGTCGGTTCAGTGATCACGTCTGCGTCAGTGACCGTCTCACCCTTGCCGTTGACCAGCTCAAAGGGTCCGCCGATTGCTGCGGTTCCTCCGGCGATCTGGCTGGACCGGCACTGCGCGAACTGATCGCCAGTGCCACCACCACGCGTCAGAAGCCACATGGCCCCAAGGCCAATTACCAGTACAACAGCTGCAAGAATTGCGTATAGACGGGTCATTTCAGTTTTCCGGTCGCAAGGGGGTTGTTGATCGCTTCGGCTGGGACACCTATCAAGATGATCAGCCTTTGCAACAGGACATAAAGAACCGATGGCAGAATCCAATCAGACTTTTTGGCGCGGCCAGGAACGGAGCAGCTGGATTCGCCTGCGCACCCTGATCCTGTTGCGATGGGTGGCCATCATCGGCCAGTTCACTGCCATCACCGTTGCCCAGCAATATTATGACGTGCAGCTGCATCTGGGCCTGTGCTATCTGGCCATCGGCATTTCGGTCATGAGCAATTTTACGGCCATTTTGTTGTTCCCGCAGAACAAGCGCCTGACCGAGTTTGAAAATTTCTTGATGATCCTGTTTGATCTGCTGCAGCTGTCGATACTGCTGTATCTGACGGGGGGCTTGAACAATCCGTTTGCGCTGCTTCTGTTGGGGCCGGTTACAATTTCTGCCAATGTCATGAGCACCCGGTCGACCCTGATCGTTGGGGCTGTGGCGATTGTTCTGACCACGCTGCTGGCCGAGTTTCACCTGCCACTGCGCACCAATCTGGGGCTGGTTCTGGATATTCCGGATATTCTGCTGTTCGGCAATTGGGCCGCAATCGTCATCGCTATCGTTTTTATCGGAGCCTACTCCCACCGCGTCAGCTCTGAAGTTCAGTCCATGTCCGAAGCATTGGCTGCAACGCATATGGCGTTGGCGCGCGAACAGAAGCTTACCGACCTGGGCGGCGTTGTTGCCGCCGCCGCGCATGAGTTGGGCACTCCCTTGGCAACCATAAAACTGACCAGCGCGGAATTGATCGAGGAACTGGATGATCGCCCGGATCTGATAGAAGATGCCGCGCTGATCCGAGAGCAGGCCGACCGCTGCCGCGATATTCTGCGTGATATGGGACGGGCCGGTAAAGATGACCTGCACTTGCGGCAGGCGCCACTGTCGACCGTGGTGAACGAAGCCGCCGAACCACATGTGGGACGTGGCAAAGAGGTTCATTTCTCGGAAGGTCCGGTGCAGGACGGGGATGTGCAGCAGCCTTCGATCCTGCGAAAACCCGAAATCATTCACGGGTTGCGCAATCTGATCCAGAACGCTGTGGATTTTGCGCGGGCCAATGTCTGGGTCGAGGCCGAATGGACCGACAACAGGATCACCGTCAGCATCATGGACGACGGACGTGGATATCCGTCGCATATGATCGGACGCATCGGTGATCCCTTTATGCGGCGCAGGCGAGCGGAAACGGATCAGAAAACCCGCCCTGAATACGAAGGTATGGGCCTTGGCCTGTTCATCGCCAAAACCTTGCTGGAGCGCAGCGGAGCCGAATTGGAATTCGCCAATGGCTCGGACCCCTATCAACACCTGACCGACGACCCGGACCGCAAAGGCGCCATCGTCAAAGTGTCGTGGCCGCGCAACCTGATTGATGCACAAAAGGGCGATACCCCAGTTCCATCGGGTTCAAACAAGCGCATTCAGGTGTGAGTTAAGAGACCATTAACCAATCTTACCCATAGTCCAATCGGGCTTGGGTCTGCTTTGGGGAATTTGATGGCCGATTGGATCATTCTGGCCGCGATCAGCGTTGTATCAGGTTGCTTTGCGGTTCAATGGCTCTTGCCGCGCCGTACGCTGCGGGACCAGACCTTTGGCCTTTTTTCCAACACCTCTTTGTTCGACGCGGTGTTCCTGTTCGACGGAGAGCGGTTGATCAGTCATTCCGACATTGCTCTGGCCGGTTTCGAACATGTAGGAAACTGGACAGATCTGCGCCGATTGCTGCAAAGGGATTTCCCATCCTTTCCTGAAATTCCAGACAAAGTGCGCGATGAAGGCTTTATCGTGGTCTCACCGATAGATTGCACCGTTGAGCGTGATGTGATTTGCGAGTGGATTGATGGAATTGTCCGTGTGCGTCTGCGTGAAGCGGCCAAGACCAAACCCGTGGGATCAGAAGCGTCGATAGATCCCACCCGGCTGGCGATGGATCAAGCCCCGTATCCGGTGTGGTTGCTGGACCGAAACAAACGGGTGCAATGGTGTAATGCTGCCTATGTCACACTTGCCCGCAGGGCACGCGATCAGGACACTGACCTGACCGATCCTTTGTTCCCGGCCCTCGTTGAGGAACGATCCATTGGAAAAACCAGAGTATCGATCGATCTCGCTGACAGCAGCACCAAGCTGTGGTTCGATCTGACTCAGGTAGAGAACGAGGCTGGTCACTTGTGTTACGCTGTCGACATCAACGCCATTGTCGAAGCAGAAACTGCCCAGCGCAAATTCGTTCAAACCATGACCAAGACGTTTGCGCAGCTTTCGATCGGTCTGGCCATCTTTGACCGCAATCGACAACTTGCACTTTTCAACCCCGCTTTGATCGACCTGACCACCCTGCCCCCCGATTTCCTTAGTTGTCGCCCAAGCCTGAGCGGCTTTTTTGACCGTCTTCGGGATCAACACATGATGCCGGAACCCAAGAACTATCGCAGTTGGCGACGTCAGATGAATGACCTTCTCGAGGCGGCAGAAGACGGTAACTACCATGAAACTTGGTCTCTCCCGTCAGGCTCGGTCTATTCCGTCAGCGGTCGACCACACCCGGATGGTGCCGTGGCGTTCTTGTTCGAAGATATTACCGCCGAGATCACTCTGACGCGCCGTTTTCGATCTGAAATGGACCTGATGCAATCCATATTTGACAAGCTCGCAGATGCGATTGCCGTTTTCACCGATGATGGTTCTCTGGCCTTCACGAACTACGCCTATCAAGAGCTTTGGGGGGACACGCAAGACGTTGGGTTCCAGACTGAAACGGTCACAGACGTCACACGGTGCTGGCAAGATCTGTGCATTGCGACCCCTGTGCTTGGCGAAATCCGAGACTTTGTTGAAATGCGCGACAACCGGACCGAATGGACGGCTGAAATTCAGTTGAGATCCGGCATCGCGATCGATTGCACCATCACGCCAGTTCACAACGGCGCAACAATTGTCCGATTTGCAGTTTCTGAAACGCCCACAAAAAGCGCCGCCATCAAACAGATCAGCGCCTGAACCGGGTTGCAGCCCGTCAGGCGCGGGGCCATTGTGGCGCCATGACGACAATGCCCCTATCTCTGACCTTCAAGTCACCGGAAGAAACCACCAAATTCGCCGAGAACGTCGGTGCGATGCTGCAGCCAGGCGATGTTGTGCTGTTGGAGGGCGAGATCGGTAGCGGAAAGACGCATTTTGCGCGCGCGCTCATCCAGTCGCTTATGCCCGAGCCCGAAGATGTCCCCTCGCCTACGTTTACCTTGGTGCAGGCTTACGATACGCCAGCCGGTGAAATCTGGCACTGCGACCTCTATCGCCTGAGCATGGTGGAAGAGGTCGAGGAACTGGGGCTGATCGATGCGTTCGACACTGCAATATGCCTGGTCGAATGGCCGGCCAAACTGGGATCCCTTACGCCGGATGCCGCTTTGCAAATGATACTCAAAACAGACTCTAACAATGAGAATTTGCGCCATTTGACGCTGTCGTGGAACGATCCGAAATGGGAAAGAAAACTGGAGACCGCCAGATGACAAACAGAGCAGTCCTGGCCGAGGCGCTGATTGCACAAACCCCATGGGCCGATGCAGACCGCGCGCCTCTGGCGGGTGATGCTTCAGACCGTCGTTATGAACGGCTAACGGACCCGTCCAGCGGGCGAACTGCCGTTTTGATGGATGCGCCACCTGAAAAATGCGAGGATGTCGAAACATTTGTCCGCGTTGCGAACTACCTGCGATCCGTAGGCTTAAACGCACCCGAGGTTTATGCAGAGGATGCCGAATTTGGTTTTCTGCTGTTGGAAGATCTGGGCGATGACCTTTTCACCCGCGTTCTGGCCAAGGACTCCTCTAAAGAACGCTTGCTGTACGAGGCCGCAACAGATGTGCTGCTTCATCTGCATCAGGCCCCCACCTTGTCTTTGACCTCATTCGACCCGGCGCTGATGACAGAACTGACCACATTGGCCTTCACGAAATATGCGGCGGGCATATGGGGAGAGTTTGACGCGGATGCTTTGGACCGGTTTGAGCACAGGTTTGCGGATATTCTGCACCGTGAAACATCAGGGTCAAAAGCGGTCTCGCTCAGGGATTATCACGCGGAAAACCTGATATGGCTGCCAAATCGCGCAGGGATCAAGCGCGTTGGCCTGCTGGATTTCCAATCCGCGGTTCTGGCCCATCCCGCCTATGATCTGGTGTCTTTGCTGCAGGACATACGCCGAAAGGTCTCACCCGGGATCGAGATGCAGATGATCAATCGGTACATCGCAGCCTCCGGCGTGGACGACCACGATTTTCGAACCGCTTACAGCGTGTTGGGTGCACAACGAAATTTGCGCATTCTTGGTGTATTCGCGCGCCTTGCGACCGACTATGGCAAACCGCACTATGTGGATATGATACCGGCTGTTTGGGCGCATCTGATGCGCGATCTGGATCACCCGGCTCTGGTGTCGATAGCCCCGCTGCTGCACGAGTCTTTGCCCAGCCCAACGCCCGAAAACCTTGACAAGCTGAGAGTGCAATGACCGGATCGCCCTTTGCAGTGATGCTGTTTGCCGCGGGGTTTGGCACCCGTATGGGTGCTTTGACCAAGGACCGGCCCAAGCCGTTGATCAAGGTATCCGGGCGTCCCCTGATTGATCACGCGCTGGATATTGTTCATGAGCTCGACCCCGTGCGCATTGTGGCGAACGTACATTACCACGCAGATCAGCTGCATGAGCATCTCGACCCCAAAGGCGTGGTGATCTCACGCGAAGTGCCCGAAATCCTTGAAACGGGCGGCGGATTAAGGGCCGCCCTGCCCCTGTTGGGCACCAATCCTGTGTTCACGCTGAACACTGATGCGATCTGGTCCGGCCCAAACCCTTTGACCCTGTTGCAAAAAGTGTGGGATCCAACCCGTATGGACGCGCTTTTGATGTGTGTTCCAGTTTCCCAAACCACAGGCCACAATGGGGACGGAGATTTTACGGCCGACCCGGACGGGCGCATCACGCGCGGGCCCGGTTTGGTTTATGGAGGCGCGCAGATTCTCAAAACGGACGGATTACGCGCGTTTTCGCAGTCAGCTTTTTCGCTGAACCTGCTTTGGAACCAGATGCACGAACAAGGCCGCCTGTTTGCTGTCGAGTATCCGGGGCGCTGGTGCGATGTGGGACGTCCCGAGGGGATCACGCTGGCCGAAGGACTGCTGGCTGATGTTTGAACTCAGCGCCCTGCCCCGCGTATTCGCCGTGCTGCCTGGCACGGACTTCCCTAAGGCATTGGTCGATGGTCTGCGGCAGCGCTGCTCTGGCCCGCCTGAAACCTTGGCTCGGGTGGAATTGGTGCTGAACACGCGGCGTATGGAACGGCGCGTCCGCGAGTTGTTCAATCAAGGTCCGCCCTGCCTGCTGCCACGCCTGTCGTTGGTCACCGATTTGGGGGAAAGCGTTGATCTGGCGCAGATTCCCCCTGCCTTTCCACCGCTGCGGCGGCGTCTGGAACTGACTCAGCTGGTGGCCAAACTGCTGGAACAGCAACCGGATCTGGCAGCGCGTTCTTCGGTCTTTGACCTCTCGGACAGTCTGGCCGCGCTCATTGACGAAATGCAGGGCGAAGGTGTTTCGCCCGAGGCCATCCTGCAGTTGGATGTCAGCGACATGTCCGGACATTGGGCACGAGCGCAGGCTTTCATCGGCATTGCCGATCATTTCATCGACACTGGCGCACAGGCGATGGATGCGCAGGCTCGCCAACGTCGCGTTGTCGAAAACCTGATCGCGCGTTGGCAAGGGAATCCTCCGCAGCATCCGGTCATTCTTGCGGGCTCCACCGGTTCGCGCGGAACAACCCTGATGCTAATGGAGGCGATTGCACGCCTGCCACAAGGGGCGCTGGTCCTTCCGGGTTATGATTTCGACCAGCCCAATCATGTCTGGCAAGGTTTGGATGATGCGTTGACATCGGAAGATCATCCGCAATACCGGTTCCGCAAACTGATGCGCGCGCTGGAGCTTGCGCCCGATCAAATCACCCCATGGACAGACTTTTCCTCCCCCTCGCCTTCACGCAACCGATTGGTTTCACTCGCTTTACGCCCGGCGCCTGTAACAAACGCCTGGATGACCGAAGGGCCTAAACTGACCGACTTGGAAGGCGCAACCAAAGACCTGACCCTGGTCGAGGCACAATCGCCTCGAGCCGAAGCCCTGGCCATCGCCTTACGCTTGCGACAAGCTGCTGAAACCGGTCAAACCGCCGCCTTGATCACGCCGGATCGTATGTTGACCCGTCAGGTCAGCGCGGCGTTGGATCGGTGGAACATCCTGCCGGATGACAGTGCGGGCTTGCCTCTGCAACTCTCACCGCCCGGTCGTTTTCTGCGCCATGTGGCCAACCTGTTCACGCGCCGCCTTGAGGGCGAAGCGCTGCTGACCCTGTTGAAACACCCGCTGTGTCATGACGGAGGTGAGCGCGGCAATCACCTGTTGCATACACGTGATCTGGAACTGGACCTGCGCCGCAACGGTCCACCATTCCCGGACAGCATCAGCCTCACGGAATTTGCAGTCCGCAAGGAGGCGCCGGAAAGCTGGGTTAGATGGGTCGTGCATCACTTCTGCAATCAACAGGTCAGTGGCGAATTGCATCTTTCGGACTGGGTGGAACGGCTGACAGCACTGGCCGAGGCGATCTCGGCCGGCAGCACCGGTGAAACCGGCACGCTTTGGGACAAGAACGCAGGTCAAAAGGCGCTGGCGGTGGTGAACTCTCTCAGGGATGAGGCGCAGCATGGTGGCCCGATGACGGCCCATGACTTTGCCGACCTGCTGGGTGCTTTGCTTGCGGGCGAAGAGGTTCGTGATCGCGACGCACCGCATCCGCACATCATGATCTGGGGTACGCTCGAAGCCAGGGTACAGGGGGCCGATCTACTGATTCTCGGGGGGCTGAACGAAGGAAGCTGGCCCGAGGCCCCGGCACCCGACCCCTGGCTGAACCGTCAGATGCGCGACAAGGCGGGGTTGCTGCTGCCTGAACGCCGGATCGGCCTGTCTGCGCATGATTTCCAGCAGGCCATCGGCGCGCCCGAGGTTTGGCTGACCCGCGCGACCCGCTCGGATGATGCGGAAACGGTGCCGTCGCGTTGGCTGAACCGCCTGACAAACCTGCTGCAAGGCTTGCCGGGGCAGGGTGGCCGTGACGCTCTGGAAGGGATGCGCGCCCGCGGTCAGCGCTGGCTGAACTGGTCTGAGGTTCTGGAAGATGCACCGCACATAGACCCGGCGCCACGCCCGTCGCCACGCCCCCCGGTCGCCGCGCGCCCACGTCGTCTGTCAGTGACCGAGATCAAACGGCTGATTCGTGATCCTTATGCGATCTACGCCAAACATGTGTTGCGGCTGAAACCGCTGGACCCCTTGGTACAGGCCCCCGATGCTTTGCTTCGGGGCATCGTGATCCATGAAATCCTTGAACATTTCGTCAAAGACAGCGTGTTGGACAGCGCATTGTTGACGCGTGAGAATTTCCTGAAACGGGCGCACACCCTTCTGGATCAACATGTCGCCTGGCCCACCGCCCGCAAACTCTGGCTGGCCCGGCTGGAGCGGATCGCGGATGACTTCCTGGGTGCCGAACTCTCGCGCCGGGGTGATGGTGGGCCTGTGGCGTTTGAGGCGGCGATGAAACTGGTGCTGGACCCTCTGGATTTCACCATTGTCGGACGTGCGGACCGGATCGATCACAACAGCCGGGGGTCACTGCGGATCATCGATTACAAAACCGGTGCGCCACCGACGGAGAGTCAGCAGTCCAAATTCGACAAACAGTTGCTGATCGAAGCCGCCATGGCCGAGCAGGGCGGTATCGAGAGCATTGACCCGATAGACGTGGCCGAAGCCATCTTCATCGGGATGGGCGGCAGTTACAAAGAGGTCGTGGCACCCTTGGTCAAGGAGCCAACCGACAAAGTTCTTGCCGAGCTGAAAGAGCTGATTTCAGCTTATTTAGAGCCTGATCAGGGGTTTTCTTCGCGTCGGATGCTGCACAAGGATACGGATATCGGTGACTATGATCATCTGGCGCGGTTCGGCGAATGGGACCGCACAGCCGATACTTGCCCCGAGGACCTGACATGAGCCCGCGCAACGATGCAACCGAACGGCAGGTGCAGGCCGCCCGCCCTGACGCCTCGACCTGGCTGGCAGCCAACGCAGGGTCGGGCAAAACACGGGTTCTGACCGACCGCGTGGCGCGTTTGCTGCTGGGTGGGGTGCAGCCGCAGCACATCCTGTGCCTGACTTACACCAAGGCCGCCGCCAGCGAGATGCAGAACAGATTGTTCAAGCGCCTTGGTGAGTGGGCAATGCTGGATGATGATTCTCTGCTAGAGCAATTGACCGATCTGGGCGTTCCCGGCGACATCAACCTGGACAGGCTGGCGCAAGCACGCACCTTGTTTGCTCGCGCCATCGAAACGCCGGGCGGTCTGAAAATCCAGACCATTCACTCGTTCTGCGCTTCATTGCTGCGGCGTTTTCCGCTGGAGGCCGGGGTCAGCCCGCAGTTTTCCGAAATGGAAGATCGCGCGGCGGCCCTTCTGCGAGAGGAGATCGTCGAGGATTTTGCCCAAGGCACGCAGGCTGGGTTGATTGAAGATGCGGCTCGGTTTGTCACCGATACGGGCTTTGACAAATTGACCGCTGCGATCACGCAAAAGCGCAATCTGTTCGCGCAGCCACTGGAGTGGTCGGAACTGTTGACACGGTTCGATCTTCCGCACGGTTTTGACGAAACCCATCTGTTTGAGCGTGTGTTCCTTGGTGGCGAAGTCGAGTTGATCCAGTCTATGCTGCCCGCTTTGACGGAAAGCGGCGGTAACAATGCCAAGGCCGCGGCTAAGCTGGTCGGGTTCACCGAATCCCGGTTGGCGCATTTGCCCATGTTGGAAAGCGTGTTGCTGACCGGAAAAGGAGCAAAAGAACCGTTCACCGCCAAACTCAACAGCTTTCCGACCAAAGCCCTGCGCGAAGGCGCTCTGGCCGACCGGATTCCACAATTAGAAGCCTTGATGCTGCGGATTGAGGCGGCGCGCGAACAACGTCTGGCGCTGGTCGCTGCGCAGAAAACCACAGTCCTGCACCGCTTTGCTGCCGCTTTCCTGCCCGAGTACGAGCGGCGTAAGCAGCTGCGGGGCTGGTTGGATTTCGACGACCTGATCTTGCGCGCGCGGCAAGTGTTGAATGACCCGGCGGTGGCCGAGTGGGTGCTGTATCGGCTGGACGGAGGCATCGACCATATTCTGGTGGATGAAGCGCAGGACACCAGCCCGGACCAGTGGGACGTGGTCGAGAAACTGGCCCAGGAATTCACCAGTGGGGAAGGAGCGCGATCCGGGGTTGAGCGCACGATCTTTGTGGTCGGCGACAAGAAGCAGTCGATCTATTCCTTCCAGGGCGCCGACCCACAGGCGTTTGACAGAATGCAGGAAGAGTTTGGCCGAAAACTGGCTGAATCAGACTCTAAATTGTGGGACATGACGCTGGAATACTCGTTTCGATCCTCCAGCGCCATCCTGTCTTTGGTCGATTTTCTGTTTGAAAACCGGATCGATGCCGGATTTCACAAGGACAGCCAGCATCGTGCGTTCAAGGCCGATCTGCCGGGCCGGGTTGATCTTTGGCCCGTCGTGGAAAAAGTCGAAGATTCCGAAGAAGGCGACTGGACCGATCCGGTGGATCGCCCCGGTGCGCGACACCATACCGTCATTCTGGCCGAGCAGGTTGCGCAGTCGATCAAGGCCATGATCGAACGGGGTGAAACGATCCCGGAGGATGGCAAATCCGACACATTCGTACGTCGGAAAGTGAAGCCGGGGGATTTCCTGATCCTTGTCCAGCGCCGTTCGGACCTTTTTGCCGAGATCATCCGCGCCTGCAAATCTGCCGGTCTGCCGATCGCGGGCGCTGACCGGCTGAAAGTGGGTGCTGAACTTGCGGTCAAAGACCTCGCCGCGCTTCTGAGCTTTCTGGCCACGCCCGAAGACAGCCTGTCACTGGCGACGGTTCTGAAATCCCCTTTGTTCGGATGGTCCGAGCAGCAGCTTTTTGATCTGGCGCACCGGCGACAGGAACAGTTCCTTTGGGCTGCGCTGCGTAACCGGGCTGATGAATTTCCCGAAACGCTCGCCATATTGAATGATCTGCGCAGCCAAATCGACTTTCTGCGCCCCTATGACCTGATCGAACGTATTCTGACCCGCCATGACGGGCGGCGCAAACTGCTGGGTCGTCTGGGGGCCGAAGCTGAAGACGGTATCAACGCCTTGCTGTCTCAGGCGCTGGCGTATGAACGAACGGATATTCCCAGCTTGACCGGGTTTTTGGTCTGGATGCAGACCGATGATCTGGAAATCAAGCGGCAGATGAGCGGTGTCGGCAACATGATCCGGGTGATGACAGTGCACGGTTCAAAGGGCCTTGAGGCTCCGATTGTGATCCTGCCGGATACTGGCAAACGCCAGCCACCACGTGATGCCGAGATTATGGTGGCCGATGGCACCCCGCTGTGGAAAGTGTCAGCAGATGTCTCGCCCAACCTGATCTCGCAAGCACGGGAAGTGGCGCGCAACCGCGAGGAAAATGAACGGCTGAGATTGCTGTATGTGGCTCTAACACGGGCTGAAAAATGGTTGATCGTGGCCGCAGCCGGCGACTTGGGCAAAGACGGCAACAGCTGGTATCAAATGGTCGAAGCCGCGATGGAGAGAGCCGGGGCCGCACAGGTAGCGGGCTCCGACGTCCGCCGCCTGTCCCACGGGGATTGGGACGCACCGCCTTTGACCGACCAGCCACAAACGGTCGCTGACCAGGTCGATCTGCCGGATATGTTCCAGCACCCGGCACCCGAACCGATTGACCCTGTAAGCGCGCTCAGCCCTTCGGATCTGGGTGGTGCCAAAGCGTTGCCCGGGGATGCCGGTTTGGATGAAGACGCTGCAAAACTGCGCGGAACGCGTCTGCACCTGTTGCTGGAACACCTGCCGACAGCCGCACCGGACATCTGGCCCGAGCTTTGCGCCCGGTTGCTACCGGATATGCAGAACGCAGACCGTCAAGACCTTTTGACCGAAGCCACCCAAGTGCTGACGACGGAGTCTCTCAAACACATCTTTGCACGCGAAACTCTGGCCGAAGTGCCGGTAACCGCAGATTTGAACGGACAGCGGATGCACGGAATCATCGACCGGCTGATCGTATCAGATGTGGACGTACAAGTGGTTGATTTCAAAACAAATGCGACCGTCCCAAACCGGATAGAAGATTGCCCCGAAGGACTGTTGCGCCAGATGGGGGCCTATGCTCAGGCGCTGGCACAGATTTATCCTGACCGCAGCATCCGAACCGCCATTCTGTGGACCCGGACTGCAAACTTGATGTGGCTGCCACACGATCTTGTGACGGAAGCCTTGGCCCACGCCCGGATGTCTTGACCTTACCCGGCGTGGCACCTACGTTCTGTTCCCGAGCTTACCCCATTCAGGAGACAGAATATGTCGACCGTAGCCGTTACTGACGACACCTTTGACGCCGAAGTCAAAAACTCGACCGTTCCCGTGGTCGTGGACTTCTGGGCTGAATGGTGCGGCCCCTGTAAACAAATCGGCCCCGCGCTGGAAGAACTGGCCGCCGAGTATGGCGACAAGGTGAAAATCGCCAAGGTCGATGTGGACAGCAACCCGAACGCGGCGGCCGCAATGGGCGTGCGCGGTATTCCGGCACTGTTCATCTTCAAGGACGGTCAGGTTGTATCCAACCGTGCAGGTGCGGCCCCCAAAGCTGCGCTGCAAAGCTGGATCGACGAATCCATCTGATCTGGCCCTAGCAGATTGTTCCAAAGGCGCCTCAGATCGGGGCGCCTTTTTGCTTAAGACAGCCAGAATTGGCAGCTTGTCCAAAAACTATTTGACAGATTTCTACACATGGAGTCTAACGGTAGTTGCAAATCCTGATTCGCGACGCGTTTCAGAAAAAAAGCGCCACGTCAATAACTTGATGTGGCGCTTTTTTATTTTCTCTTAACAAGTGGCGAATATCCCATCCTTTTCCCGATACCGCTACATATTGTGGTTCACGCAATATACCTGTTGACTCATTGAATATGGCACAATTATGTTCACGATACCTGCAAGTCTTGTAGGTGGAGACGCGTTGCGAATCAGGATTTGCAACCTTGTGGCGCGTCTCCGTACTCAAGCTATGGAGAATGGCCATGAATTATCATGCCAGAAAAAAACCTATTGGAACAACTTCGCGGACTGGGGAAAAGTGCCCGGAGAGCGGGGTTTGGAAGTCGTTGGATACTCCATCGACCACAGCCCCGATCGCAAAAGGTAACGTAATGCCACCACACAACCGGAAGGCTGTTACCTGGAAGCTTATCCAGCACGCATAAGTTGCTTCAGAACTCCAAAGGCGCCTCAGATCGGGGCGCCTTTTTTGTTGCATATGTCGGAGAAACCAATGGCAAAAACGCGGGTTCTTGTAGAGTTCGGGATGGGTACCTCCCTGCGCCGAATGGACTATACCGAGGCATCGTTGCGAGCGATCAAGGATGCGCTGTGGCACAACTCGGTCAATATGGCTGAACTGTTTGGATTCCCCAAAGAGGCAATGATCATTGATGCTGAAATCGGCGTCCAGCAGCCGGATCAGGTGGATACCGAAGCGCTCAAAGCCATCTTCCCTTATGGTCAGCCGAATATCACGGTCACAAAAGGCGGGTTGGATATCCACAAACCACATAGTGACGGGTGCACGGTCATAGCCAACGCCGCTCTGGTCGTTTCTTTTGACATGGAGCCCACGCAATGAGTGAAAAACGCATCATCCTGGAAATGGGAACAGGCAACGACCTGTACGGTCAGGACTATACCAAAGCGGCCCGACGTGCGGTGCAGGACGCACTGCATCATTCATCGATCACACTGTTTTCAAAACTTGGAATTGATCATTCCGAAATGCGCGTCAGCGTCACAATCGGCGTACAGGATCCCAAACAGGTGGATTGCGATCTGGTTGCTGCCGACCTGCCAAGGGGCAGGGCCGAAGTCCGCGCAGTCAAAGGAGGTTTGGATGTTGTTGATGAAGCGGCTGGCACCAAACATGTGGTTGCAACTGCTGCGATCGAAGCTTTTCTGCCTGACCTTGCCGGAAAATTCGTGCAGAACTGAGCAAAGAAAAAGCCGCTCGGAATCCCGGGCGGCTGTTTCGAATTGGTGATCCGTCAGAAGGATCAGAGTTTGGCGATATCCTCGCGGATCAGACCAATGTCGTCCAGCTGAGCGTCGCTGAGCTTCGACAGAAGGATCCGTGTTTTACGTGCGTCGTTCCAGTTGACAACAGATTTGACGACGTTGGTGAAAGTGTCCGCCACGTGCAGGATGGTAGCTGCTCCGAGCGGCGCATGGATATTAGCGGTGGTTGCCATGAGCGCAGTCCTTTTTGAAGAAACAGCCGACCCGTTGTCGGTTGTGAGCCTCATGTAGTACCTCTGTGCCGGACTCACAATTGCTGGTCTGGTAGACCCGAATTGCATTTCTTGCATATCTTTTGGGCGGTTTCGGAACGGGTTGCGTCAACACCGCGCCCAGCCCATATATAGCGCCAGTGAAAACGGAGACGATCATGGCAGATAACGACTTTCCCGGTTGGCACGGCACGACGATCATTGGCGTCAAAAAGGGCGGTCAGGTCGTGATAGCCGGTGATGGTCAAGTCAGTCTGGGCCAGACGGTGATTAAGGGAACGGCCCGCAAAGTACGCCGCCTGTCACCCGGCGGGTTTGAAGTTGTGGCTGGATTCGCTGGATCGACCGCGGATGCCTTTACGTTGCTGGAACGTCTGGAATCCAAGCTTGAGGCCACACCCGGCCAACTGGCCCGCGCCTCGGTCGAACTGGCCAAGGACTGGCGCACTGATAAATACCTCCAAAAGCTTGAGGCGATGCTGATCGTCACCGACGGCAAGGACCTTCTGGTGATCACCGGGGCAGGGGACGTGCTGGAGCCAGAACACAATGTGGCTGCCATCGGGTCAGGCGGAAACTTTGCCCTCGCCGCAGCCCGCGCGATGATGGACGGCGACAAAGAGGCCGAGCAGGTGGCGCGTGAGGCCATGGCAATTGCCGCCGACATTTGCGTCTATACCAACGGCAATCTGACGGTTGAGTCGATTTCAGGCTAACAGCGCCTTAATCTCTTTCCCCTTCCAGCGGCGGTGCATTCCGATCAGGCCCAAGATCGCGGCGAATACCACGATGTAGTAGGGCACGCGGATGTCGATACTCATCAGCCCGCCGCCGATCAGGGACATGATGCCTCCGGCCAGACAGAAGACAGCGGTTGTCACGCCCATGACCCAGCCTTGATCCGTCTCACTGACGCTGGAGGAAAACAGGCCCAGCATCGTCGGATAAGCAACTCCGAACAGGAAGTAGAAGAAAAAGACCGGCACATAGCTGAAGACGCCGCTTGGGCTGAAGGCGAAAGCAAGTCCGCAAACCACCATGACCACAAGTGATGTGTAGATAATCGCATGTTTGCTGAACCTCTCCTGCGCGGGTTTCACAAGGAAGGTACTGGAGAAGGCCAATGCCACACCAATGACAACCATCGCCATACTGCCTCCGATGACTCCGTACCCGAAAGCACTGGTCAGGAAATTGTCGACGAACACGTAGAAAGTAACGTTTGCAATCATGAAGAACGAATAAACAGGCAGGATCTTCAGCACCATCGGGTGACCTCGTACCGCGACCAGGCTGTCTGCAATGTCACGGGGCCGGAACACAAAAGGCGCACGATCTATTCGGGTATCCTGGAAGAAGAAAAACACCAGAAAGATAGCGATCAACACCAAAACGAAAGCGCCATAAAACGGGGTTTTCAGCGTCGCGAAACTGCCCAACAAGGCAGCATCTGACAAAACCGCTCCGATAATCGGGCCACCAACAAGGCCAAAGCTGACGCCCGTTACAATATAGCCCATGTTGCGGTCTCGATCCGCGGCGTCAGCACTGCCATCTATCATCGCGGCTTGAGCAATGGGCTGGTTGCCCGCAGTAAATCCGGTGATCGAACGCCCGACAATCAACAGAAGAAGGCTGTTCAGGTAAAGAGCGGCAATGGTCAGAGCATATCCGGCCAATGCCCCACAAAGACACACGAGCAAGGCGTTCTTGCGTCCGATCGAATCCGACACTTTCGAGACGTAGACAACGCCCAGAAACCAAGACAGGAAGAAGCACCCGATTACCAGCCCATAATAGAAATGGCGGCGACCTACCGACGTGCTGTCAGCCAGGAAGCCAGATTTGGTTTCCATGATCAGGGAATTGATGATCGGAAAGACCAATCCTTGCCCGATCAGATCAACAAAAACTACAAAAAGTAGCGTGATCTTGGCAATTTTAGTCATAAAACGCCCCCGGTTCCAATGCCTTGGGGCGAGTGTAACAGACAGTTGCCCTGTTACCTAGCTGCGCGTCAGAGGCCGAAGCGCTCGGCCTCTGACGATCGTGATTACTTCAGTGTTGCCACACCCAGCGGTACACCGGCGACCTCGCACCAGATATAGACTTCGTTGTAGCCCGACACATCCATTGTCGGCGGTACAGCATAAGATTGCTTGCCCGTCAGATGCAGCAGCGCACCCAGCTTGCTGTCAGAAGCGTATTTGCCATCTTTGCCGAAGGCCACGCGCGGGTCGGGACCACCGTCCAGCGAAAAGTCGTCGCCCAGCTCAACGATGTAACGGTCGCCTTCCTTGACCAGTTTCACCGACCCGGTGGTGATGTGGTTCGAGCGGCCCTCGAACGAGCCTTTCTTTTTGGCGCCGCCTGCCACAGCAGCGGTGGTGCCGGCCAGGGTCAGCGCCGCGCCAGTTGCGGCGGCTTTCACAAAAAGCGAACGACGAGTCATCATGATGAGGTATCTCCATTTGTAAATTCAGGCTGGTTTGCCTGTTGTGAAAATCTATGCCTCACATGCCGTAGGTGTGACGATTCACATCACATCGATTTTTCGTGTGCTCGTGGTGAGTTGGCGTGAGATTTTCGCGATCAGCTTGTGTTTTCGCGTCGTATGATTAGGTTCCGTTGCGAAACAACGGATAGAATACCTATGACAGACCTGACCCCGCGCGAGATTGTCTCGGAACTGGACCGCTTCATCATTGGCCAGAAAGATGCCAAACGTGCGGTGGCCGTTGCCCTGCGCAACCGTTGGCGACGCAAGCAGTTGGCTGATGACATCCGGGATGAAGTCTATCCGAAGAACATCCTGATGATTGGCCCCACCGGTGTGGGCAAGACCGAAATCAGCCGCCGTCTGGCCAAACTGGCCCGTGCGCCGTTTATCAAGGTCGAAGCCACCAAGTTTACCGAGGTTGGGTATGTCGGGCGCGACGTGGAACAGATCGTCCGTGATTTGGCAGACGCAGCGATCCTCCAGACCCGCGAATACATGCGCGAAGACGTCAAAGCCCGCGCCCATCAGGCCGCCGAGGATCGCGTGATCGAAGCGCTCGCCGGAACGGATGCCCGTGAAGCGACACGTGAAATGTTCCGCAAAAAGCTCAAATCGGGCGACCTGGACGATACGGTAATCGAACTGGAGGTTTCCGACAGCGCGAACCCGATGCCGATGTTCGACATTCCGGGCCAGCCCGGCAGCCAAATGGGAATGATGAACCTAGGCGATATTTTCGGAAAGGCGTTTGGCGGTCGTACCGTCAAAAAACGCCTGAGTGTCGCCGAAAGCTATGACGTGCTGATCGGAGAAGAGGCCGACAAGTTGCTGGATGACGAAACCGTCAATCGGGTGGCGTTGGAGTCGGTCGAACAGAACGGCATAGTCTTTCTGGATGAAATCGACAAGGTTTGTGCTCGTTCGGACGCGCGCGGCGGTGATGTCAGCCGCGAAGGGGTTCAGCGTGATTTGCTGCCCCTGATCGAGGGCACAACTGTCTCGACCAAGCATGGCCCAGTGAAAACCGACCATATCCTGTTCATCGCGTCAGGGGCGTTCCACATCGCCAAACCTTCGGACCTGTTGCCGGAATTGCAGGGCCGTCTGCCAATCCGCGTGGAACTGCGTGCCCTGACAGAACAAGATTTTGTGCGCATCCTGACCGAAACGGACAACGCACTGACCCGGCAATACACCGCGCTAATGGGCACCGAAGAGGTAGCAGTCAGCTTTACCGAAGACGGCATCGCCGCGCTGGCGAAAATTGCGGCAGATGTAAACCAAAGTATCGAAAACATTGGCGCGCGGCGGCTTTACACGGTCATGGAACGGGTTTTCGAAGACCTGTCCTTTGCGGCCCCCGACAAAGCCGGAACAGAAATCACCGTCGATGCGCAGTTTGTCAGCGACAATCTTGGAGAATTGACCAAGTCCACCGACCTCAGCCGTTACGTTTTGTAACGGGGCAGGCCGGATTTCGCCGTTGTTTTTGCTCGGCCCTGCTGGACGCTGGGCGAGAATAAGATAGCGTATGCACGAACCACCCCGAGGGTTGATCCGTGCTGCGCTATTTCATCATTTTGTTCGTATCTCTTTCGCTCAGCGCCTGCGTTGACCGGACGGTGTCCGAGGTTGTGCCTGCTGCTGCAAGTATCGGCACACCCGAAACCATCTTTGCCAGCACGACCCGAGCGCGTGAGGCTGACGGATCATATGGGTTCCGACGTGGCGAAACGTTAAGGTTTTTGGAAACTACGGTTTCGATTCCGCCGACACATACTCCGGGTACACTCAAATTCTCCTACGCGAACCCTAATCCGCAAAAAGAATTTGTTCTGGCAGATGTGACAGAATTGGACGGCCCTAAAGGGCTGCGCGAACATCTACGAGGTCAGGATGACGTCACCATTTTTGTGCACGGCTACAACTCGACCCAGACCGAAACGATCTTCCGCGCCGCACAGCTGACGCATGACATCGGCCTTCCGGGATCGACGCTGGTGTATTCTTGGCCAAGCCGTGCGACGGGCTACGGATATGCCTACGATCTGGACAGTATGTTGTTTGCCCGCGACGGGTTGGAGCAAACCATCCGCGAACTGAAATCCATGGGTGTGAAACGCGTTATTCTGATCGCGCATTCTATGGGTGGGGCCTTGTCGATGGAAATGATGCGGCAAGCTGAATTGCAGGAACCCGGTTGGGCCAAACGAAACATCGAAGGCGTCGTGCTGATCTCACCCGACCTGGATCTTGATCTGTTCCGTTCACAAATGAAGCGGATCGACAACCCCCCCGATCCATTCCTTGTAATGGTGTCCCAAAAGGACAAGATTCTGAACATCTCGGCCCGCCTTCGCGGCACGCATGAGGGGCAAAGGCTGGGAAACATCAGCTCGATTGATCCGCTTGAGGAATTCCCGATCAGCGTCATCGATACAACAGCATTCAACAGTGACGCGGCGTCCTCGCATTTCGTTGCGGCGACATCCCCGGCATTGCTGTCGATCCTCAACTCGTTGCGGCGCGTCAACAGTACCTTCGGACGTGAGGACCGACCGGCAATCGACATTCTGGTGCCACCCTCCGAGCGCAATCCTGATGGTGCAACTGGAATTGTACTGACAGAAACAGGGCAGGCGGAGGTCGGCTCTCCGTGACGCGGTTCAACCTGCGTCAGTATCTGCTGGACAACGCAACCTGGCTTGGTGCCGGCGTTCTGCTGACTTTTCTGTCCAGTTTTGGACAAACCTTTTTCATTTCGATCTTCGCTGGCGAGATTCGCGCGGAATTTGGCCTCAGCCATGGTGCCTGGGGCGGGCTATACACATTGGGCACAACCCTGTCGGCCATTGTGATGGTTTGGGCCGGGGGGTTAACGGACATCTTCCGGGTCCGGGTATTGGGCCCTGTGGTTCTGGCAGGATTGGCCTTGGCCGCCATTGCCATGTCACTGAACACCTGGTTGCTGGTGTTGCCAGCAGTGATCTTTCTCCTGCGCTTGTTTGGTCAGGGAATGAGCACACATCTGGCCGTTGTCGCAATGGCGCGGTGGTTCACCGTTACGCGGGGCAAAGCGCTCTCCATTGCCTCAACGGGTTATGCGATCGGCGAAGCTTTGCTGCCGCTGATCTTTGTCGCTGCGATGGTTTACCTGGACTGGCGGTGGCTGTGGATTGTTGCTGCGGGTGTCACGTTGTTGGGCATACCCATGCTTATGCGCTTACTGCGTGACGAACGAACACCGCAAAGCTTGTCCAGCGAATCCTCTGCCACAGGCATGCAGGACCGTCACTGGAGCCGCCGCGACGCCCTGTTCCATCCTCTGTTCTGGTTCATGGTGCCATCGGTCCTGGGACCATCGGCATTCATCACCGCGTTTTTCTTCCACCAGGTTTATCTGGCTGATGTTAAAGGCTGGCAGCATATCCAACTGGTAGCGTTGTTTCCGGTCTATACCGGAGTATCGCTTTTGTCCCTGTTTGCTGCGGGCTGGGCATTGGATAAATGGGGCACCGCGCGCATCATGCCCTATTACCAAATCCCCATGGCGATCGGATTTGTCATTTTAGGCATGACCAATTCTATTTCAGGAGCAACGATTGGATTGATCTTTCTGGCTCTGACCGTTGGGGCGAACAGTACATTGCCCAGCGCTTTCTGGGCAGAATTCTATGGAACCCGGCACATCGGAGCCATCAAGGCAATGGCGGCAGCAGTCATGGTACTGGGGTCGGCCATTGGTCCGGGCCTGACCGGGCTTCTGATTGACGTTGGTGTATCGCTGAACACCCAGTTTATCTGGGTAGGCATGTTCTTCGTACTGGTATGCGGTCTGGTTTGGGTCGGAATTTCCCGCGCCCGTCGTGATCTTTAGCGCACGCGCCTGAGATACACATAGTAAGCCCCGTCGCCGCCATGGCTGATATGGGCGGGCGTGACCTGCATCACCGCCTGTGACAGTGGCGGGATGGACAGCCAGTGCGGCACCTGATTGCGCAGGACACCGCGTGGTGTAGGGATCGGGCCGGGCTCGTCCCGATCCTTGCCCTTACCAGTCACAACCAGAACCAGCCGCTTGCCCTGCGCCTGCGCCGTCAGGACAAAACGGATCAGCGCAGGATGCGCCGTGTCGACCCGCATACCGTGCAGATCCAGCTTGCCTTCGGGTTTCAGCTTGCCCCGCTTCATCCGGCCGAAGGCTTTGGTATCCATCTGAACCGGCAAATTGCGCAGCGTATCTGTGACCGATGGTTTCAAATCGTTCAGTTTCGGTTTGGCCTGATGGACCTGACCCATTTCAAACGCTTCTAACCGGGGTTTCGGCGTTTTCTTGGGCTTGGGTTTCGGCAAAGAGGTCGGATGGACCGTCTGCGGGATTTCCGGGTGCATCCGCTCGGCCTGTTTGGCGACCTTGCGCCACAGCTCGATCTCTTCGCTCGTCAGTTTGCGCCGGGTCATCAGAATTCATCCGGCAACAAAGCATAAGCACGCTGGATTGGTAACAAAACGACCATCCGGCCCGGATCTTTCAACCTGCCCGCCGCTTGTCCGGCTTCGTCACCCGTTCCGAAAAAGATGTCTGCCCTTTGCGCGCCTTTAATGGCCGCACCTGTATCCTGCGCGATCATCAGGCGCCGCATCGGGTCCTTTCCGTCTTTTTCAACCCAGACCGGAGCCCCCAACGGGGTATAGGCCGGATCCGCCGCAATGCTGCGCATCGTAGTGATCGATCGGTTCATGGCGCCCAGCGGCCCAAGCTCGGGCGCAACGCGCGAGACTTCGCGGAAGAATACATAGGAAGGGTTGTGGAACAGCAACTCGGCACCAGCTTCTGGGTTCTTGCGCACCCATGCTCGGATCATCTGGGCGCTCACCTCATGCGCACCTAGGACCCCGCGTCGTACCAATTCAACTCCTATGGACCTGTAGGGGTGGCCATTGGCACCGCCATAACCGACGCGCAACGCACCACCATCAGGCAACCGGACACGCCCCGAGCCCTGGATCTGTAGGAAAAACAGTTCAACCGGGTCATCGACCCAGGCAATCTCAAGCCCGCGTCCCTGCATCACATCACCGGTCAGGATTTCCCGACGGCTGAGCCATGGCCCTTTCCGCGCTTCGGGGGGCATTTTGTAAATAGGGTACTTGAAGCGATCAGTCCGGCTACGCGCGCCATCAAGTTCAGGCTCAAAATACCCTGTAAAAAGGGCATCCTTGCCATCCTCGACCAGAACCGGGCGGAAGAAGAGCTCAAAAAACGCCTGCGCAGCATCCGCGTCATATGTCGCCGCTACTCCGCATAACGCGCGCCAATCCGGGTCCTTCAGATCACCACATGTGTTCAGAAAAACGGCAAGGGCTGCACCGTGGTTATCGTCGGCCCAGCCCTGCAGATCGTCGAACGTCAGAATGGATCGCGTTGCCTCGGCCCCGGCAGCGCTGGCAGCGGTCATCGCAGCCACCAGAAAAAGCGACCGGAGCGTAGCAATCATGCGTCCGTGGCAACAAGCAACCAGTTCGGATCGTCCTTGCCCATCACACGGGCAAAGGTCCAGCTGTCCTTTTGGCGTTTCACGGTGTTCGGGCTGCCTTCAATGATGTCACCACCGCGATCCCGCACAACCGAGGTCAACTCACCCACAAACTTCATAGTGATTTCGGCCTCATTGGTATCCTTGTCGAATTTCACATCCGACAGGGCAGTCTCTCGGACGCCGATAAATTCGGCCTCGATGGTCAGTCCCTGATCTTCGCGTGCGGCCACGCCAGCAACGAAGGATTCAAAAACCTCTTCCGACAGGAACGGCTGGATTTCGTCCAGATTTCCCTTTTCGAACCCCATCACGATCATTTCATACGCACCACGTGCGCCATGAACAAATTCACCGACCGAAAAACTGGGCTCCACTCGTTTCATGGCGGCCAGGGTTTGCGCCTGCTCGCTGTCTTCTGCGACATGGTCAGTGATGTCATGATCCGGGCCGCCTTCGATCACCTCGAAATCGCGGCGCGACTTGTGCGCTTCGGGCTGTTGTTGCACAGGCGGTTTTTCAAAACCTTCACGCGTACCCAATACGCTTTTGAGGCGCAGGATCAGGAAAACGGCAATTCCGGCCAGGACCAGTAGCTGGATCATGGGTTCGTTCATTTCATCCTCTTTTCAGAACCGCGACTTTGTATACGCGGCCTCATGCTACTATGTAGGTGAGCGTGGGTGGCAAGTCCACAGCCCGGCCTTAGGGAAAGGATAACGTAAATGTACCTGTTCTTGGCATTTTTGTTGGTGCCTATCATCGAGATTGCGCTGTTTATTCAGGTTGGTGGCCTGATCGGGCTTTGGCCAACCCTTGCTATCGTTGTGCTAACCGCTGTCTTGGGTACGGTTTTGGTGCGGACACAAGGTCGCATGGCGCTGGGGAATTTGCAGCGTTCGTTTGCTGAACTGGATGACCCGACCGAGCCCTTGGCCCATGGTGCGATGATCCTGCTGTCCGGTGCACTATTGCTGACACCGGGGTTTTTTACCGACGCCGTGGGATTTGCATTGCTGGTTCCGGGCGTTCGTGTTGCTGTATTTCGTTATCTCAGGTCGAAAGTCACCGTGGCTCATTTCCAGATGGGGTCGGGAGCCGGATTTCAGTCGCGCGAGAATCCTTTCGGGCAAGGGGACATCATTGACGGGGAATTCAGCGAAGTTCGCCCGAAAAAAGAGCCTTCAAAGCCGTCGAAATGGGTGGAAGGCCCCCACCAGCATTGAGGTGCCGCGCCCAACTTGCTAAGCAGTGGCGAAGTTTAATTTTGGAGTAGATCCATGGCCGAAGAAAACGCTGCAGAAAACACTGCGGCCCAAGCCACCCCGCAGGTTCAGATGCGTGTTCTGGGGCAGTTCATCCGTGACATGTCCTTTGAAAACGTGATGGCGCAGAAGGGTGTGTCAGGCGACGTGCAGCCGGAAATTGCGGTTCAGGTGAACCTGGACGCCAAGAAGCGCAGCGCCGACCATCAGTTCGAAGTGTCCATCAAGCTGAACCTGACATCAAAGGCCAAAGGCCTGGATGACGTGCTGTTCATGTGCGAGCTGGACTATTGCGGTCTGTTCCACGTGGAAGGTGTGCCGGAAGATCAGCTGCACCCGTTCCTGATGATCGAATGCCCGCGGATGCTGTTCCCGTTCCTGCGCCGTATTGTCAGCGACATCACCCGTGATGGCGGTTTCCCGCCAGTGAACCTGGACAACATTGATTTCGTGGCTCTGTATCGCAACGAATTGATGCGCCGTCAGGCCGAACAGGCCCAGAAAACAGACGCCTAAGGGTTTGACCCGTGCCTGAACTGATCAGGCGCGGGTCCACAGGGCGCTTTCGCCCAGTTTTCCAACAAATGCTTCGTGTGCTGCGCGTTCATCCTCGGTGATCCGGGATGGCAATGGTATCGCGCGCGGTGTTGGTCGCCAGTCATCGCTGCCGCCCGCCGCAGAAGACGCAGAAGCCGAAAGGCCGAAATCTGGCTGCCGCCCACCGATCAGCTCCAGATACACTTCGGCCAGAATTTCAGAGTCGAGCAAGGCGCCGTGCAGAACGCGGTTCGAGTTATCGATGTTGAAACGACGACACAGCGCATCCAGTGACGCCGGAGAGCCGGGAAACCGTTTGCGGGCGATTGCCAGCGTATCCAGCGCTTGCTCCATCGGGATTAACGTCGCGCCCATCCTTTTCAGTTCGGCGTTCAGGAACTTCATATCGAACGACGCGTTGTGGATCACCAGCCGCGCATCCCCAACAAAGTCACGAAACCCATGACCAACCTTGGCAAAAACCGGCTTGTCTTTCAGCGTCACCTCACCCTTTTCAGGTGGACGCGGGTTGTCCAACAGGTCTGGACCAATGCCATGCACGCCAAACGCCTCATCCGGCATACCCCGTTCAGGGTTGATATAGACGTGATACGTCTCACCCGTGGCGACGTGGTTCCACAGCTCAACGGCACCGATTTCAACGATCCGGTCCCCGCTTTCGGGGTCGAACCCGGTGGTTTCGGTATCGAGTACAATCTCACGCATTGGCCATCCCCGCCCGTATCTGCCTGACCACATCCTGCACCTGCGCGCGGGCGTGGTCCAGAGTGTCTGTCACGATCACAAAATCCGATCGCGCGCATTTCTCTTCATTTGGCATCTGCTTGGAGCGGATCTGTTCGAATTGCGCCTCGGTCATTGTTCCACGCTTCAGGACGCGGCGCTTTTGTTCATCTGCCGGGATCGAAACACATGCTATCGCATCCATCGCTGCATCTCCGCCGGTTTCAAACAAAAGCGGAATGTCGAACACTGAAATATCGGTTGATGTGCTTTCGCGGAATTCCGCGCGGTCAGCAGCGACCAAGGGATGAACAATGGCCTCAATAACCTTCAACACATCAGCATCAGCGGCAATAATCTGTTTCAACCCATCCCGGCTGACAGCTCCGTCAACAATCGCGGCAGGGAAGGATGCACGCATAGGTTCAACCGCTGCGCCTCCGGGCGCATACAACCGATGCACTGCTGCATCCGCATCCCACAAGGCGCAACCTTCTTCGACAAACATCTGCGCCGTGGTGCTTTTCCCCATGCCAATGGAGCCGGTAAGGCCAAGGGCAAAGCTCATGCCAAAGCCGCCTTGCGCGTTTCCGCGTCTACTTCGGGGCGGACACCGAACCAGCGTTCAAAGCCGGGAACTGCCTGGTGCAGCAACATGCCCAAACCATCGACCGTGGTGCAGCCAGCCTCTTCTGCGGTTTGCAACAGATGTGTTTTCAAAGGGGCATAAACCAAGTCTGTGACAACGGCGCCGGGCTGCAACCCATCCAGGGGAACCCGTAACTCGGGCTGGCCCTGCATGCCCAATGAGGTTGTGTTCACCACCAGTTCCGCGTTTTCGATGACATTCCCGGCCTGAACCCAGTCGACAACACGGATACGCTGACCGAACTCTTCTTTCAGATGATCCGCACGGGCGCGCGTTCGATTGGCCAGCAGGATTTCCGGCACGCCTGCATCGGACAAGGCTTGCAGAACCGCACGTGCCGCCCCTCCGGCGCCGAACACTACGGCTGGTCCGTCTTTGGCATTCCAGTCCGGCGCTCCGCTGCGCAGGTTTTCCATGAAACCGTACCCGTCGGTGTTATCCGCGTGGATCGAGCCATCTTCACGGAACACCAGTGTATTCGCAGCGCCAATCACTGTCGCGCGGTCGGATACGTGGTCGGCAATCTTCAAAGCTGCTTCTTTATGGGGAACGGTAACATTCGCCCCAACAAAACCTGCTTTGGGTAGAGTGCGCAGCACAGTCTCTAGGTCCGCGGATGCAACATCCATAGGAACGTAATGTCCGGCAAGGCCGTAGGTCTTCAGCCAATGGCCATGCAGTTTCGGGGAACGGGAGTGTCCGATGGGATGTCCGATCACCCCGGCCAGAGGAACCCGGTAGTCCGTCATTGATCGATCACCCCTTTGACAGCCAGAAAGTTGAGAAGCTCCAACAGGGGCATACCCAAAACGTTAAAATAGTCGCCGTCAATGGTGGCGAACAGGCGGACACCTTCTTCTTCCAGCTTATATGCGCCGACCGCATGACGGATACTGTCCCAATTCCGCGAAACATAGTCCTTCAGATAGGCATCAGAACTGGCCCGCATCCGCAATCGCACCTGTCCCACATGCCGCCAGATCGGTTCGCCATCCTGATAGATCACCGCGGCAGACAAAAGCATGTGCCGCTTGCCACGCATGGCTTTCAGCTGAGCCATTGCCTGTTCAGGAGTTTCGGGCTTCGACAGCAGCTGACCGTCAAAGTCCAGAACCTGATCACAACCCAGAACCATAGCACCAGGGTTCTTGTCACTGACCTTGCGGGCTTTCATTTCAGCAAGCGTATCAGCAATATCCCGTGGTGATGCGTTTTCGGCCAGTAGGGCGCGTTTGGCCATCTCTTCATCCACGCGTGCAGTTTGAACCGTGAATGGAACACCTGCGTTCTTGAGCAGCTGCGCCCGAATGGCAGATCCCGAGGCGAGAAGAATGGGGACAGACATGTGGAAAACCCCGTGTGCAAGTCGATGAGAGTTATGGAGTGCTTTGTATGGTTTTCCGGTTGACACGCAACCCCGGGATATTCGCAACAAAGATCCTCGAGTCGCTCAAACCCCATCCAGCCGGGACAAGGATAACTTAGAAAACCGGGATAACCTGATTATCCCATGATACCCAAAGAGTTATCCCCAAATCCCACCTTAGTATCCGCATCATAAGATATTGTTTTTAAAGTATAGTTTTTAATTTCAACAGAATCGCCCTAAATTTCGAATGCTCTGTCCACATGGGGAAAACACTTGTGTAAAAAAGTAATCCACGGAATTTGCCTACCCTACAAAACCATCATCCTTTTTCTTTTCTTATTTTTTTATTAGGGAGAGTCCCGAACAACGCCCGGAGCCGAAATGACAGATCTTCTTTTCACGCTGTACCCGTGGGTGAAGTCACTCCATATCATGGCTGTGATCTCGTGGATGGCAGGTCTGTTCTATCTGCCTAGACTATTCGTCTATCATGTTGAGAAAGCGCAATCAGTCGAAGGTGCGCAGGATATCTTCTTTGAAATGGAAGAAAAGCTGCTGCGTGTGATCATGCGCCCTGCGATGATCGTGGCTTGGGTCTGTGGCCTGATCATGGTGTTCACGCCGGGCATTGTTGGATGGGATTGGGCGTGGCCCTGGGTAAAGGGTGCCGCAGTAATCGGCATGACCTGGTTTCATCACTGGCTGATGGTACGGCGCAAAGATTTTCTGGAAGGGCAAAACAAGCTCACTGGGCGGCAGTATCGCATGATGAACGAGGTTCCCACCATTCTGATGGTTGTCATCGTTCTGGCGGTCGTTCTGAAGTTCTGAGGGCCTATTTGACTCCGAACGCTGTCGCGCTTATGTAAGAACCAACACGCCCGTCCGGGCGGCGTATCTTCCGTACTGAAATTCCACTTCGTGCCGCAAACTCAGCGGTGAAGGTTTGTATCATGACAACAGAATCTCTGAATCTGGCCGATCTGAAAGCCAAAAGCCCCAAAGACCTTTTGGCGATGGCCGAAGAGCTGGAGATCGAAAACGCCTCGACCATGCGAAAAGGCGAGATGATGTTCCAGATCCTGCGTGAACGCGCGGATGAAGGCTGGACCGTTGGCGGCGATGGCGTGCTGGAGGTTCTTCAGGACGGTTTCGGTTTCCTGCGCTCGCCCGAGGCGAACTATCTGCCGGGTCCGGACGACATCTATGTCTCGCCCGAGATGATCCGCCAGCACTCGTTGCGGACCGGGGATACGGTTGAAGGCGATATTAAAGCTCCGGACGAAAATGAGCGCTATTTTGCACTGATCAAAGTTACAAAGATCAACTTTGAAGATCCTGAAAAAGCCAAGCACAAGATCGCCTTTGACAACCTGACACCGCTCTATCCCGATGAGCGTCTGAAAATGGAGGTTGAAGATCCCACCATCAAGGATAAATCCGCGCGTGTCATCGATCTGGTGTCTCCCATCGGTAAGGGCCAGCGTTCTTTGATCGTGGCGCCACCGCGGACCGGTAAGACCGTGATCCTGCAAAACATCGCCAACTCGATCGAGAAGAATCACCCTGAATGCTATCTGATCGTCCTGCTGATCGATGAACGCCCCGAAGAGGTGACTGACATGCAGCGCTCGGTGAAGGGTGAGGTTGTATCCTCGACCTTTGACGAACCGGCAACGCGCCACGTAGCCGTGTCAGAAATGGTTATCGAAAAAGCCAAGCGTTTGGTCGAACATAAACGAGATGTTGTTATTCTTCTCGATTCGATCACAAGACTTGGTAGGGCGTTTAATACTGTGGTCCCATCCTCGGGTAAAGTTCTGACCGGTGGTGTGGATGCCAACGCCCTGCAACGGCCCAAGCGGTTCTTTGGTGCCGCGCGGAACATTGAAGAGGGCGGTTCGCTGACCATTATCGCCACCGCGCTGATCGACACCGGCAGTCGGATGGACGAGGTGATTTTTGAAGAATTCAAAGGCACTGGTAACTCGGAAATCGTTCTGGATCGCAAGATTGCAGACAAGCGCGTGTTCCCGGCCATCGACATCCTCAAATCCGGCACCCGGAAAGAGGACCTGCTGGTCGACAAGGGTGATTTGGCCAAGACTTTTGTTCTGCGCCGTATTCTCAACCCGATGGGAACGACCGACGCAATCGAGTTCCTGCTGTCGAAGTTGAAGCAGACCAAGACAAACTCGGAATTCTTCGATTCAATGAACACCTGACGCCGAACCGGTTCTGACGCGGGGGCTATTCATGGATACGATATTTGCCCTGGCCAGCGCGCAAGGCAAAGCTGGAGTGGCGGTTATACGCCTCTCGGGCCCGGACTCGCATTCTGCGGCGGCGCGATTGACAGGTGGCACGCTACCTGAGCGTGGAATGGTTCTGCGTACCCTGCGAGATCAGGGCGGAGCACGTCTGGACGACGGATTGGTCCTCACATTCCAGGCTCCGGCCAGTTTCACCGGCGAAGATGTGGCAGAGCTCCAGGTCCATGGCAGTACTGCGTCCGTCAACGCTGTGCTGCGATGCTTGTCGGATACTGATGGGCTGCGTATCGCGGAACCGGGTGAGTTCACGCGCCGGGCGCTTGAAAATGGTAAAATGGACCTGACGCAGGTCGAAGGTTTGGCCGATCTGATCGACGCCGAAACCGAGGCGCAGCGCAAGCAAGCACAAACCATTTTGGCTGGCGAGCTGGGCACTTTGGCAGAACGGTGGCGTCAGGATTTGATACGGGCTGCGTCCTTGTTGGAAGCTGTTATCGACTTTGCTGATGAAGAGGTTCCAACAGATGTAACGCCTGAAGTCCGTGAACTGATCCAGGGTGTCACGTCTGACCTTCGCCGCGAGGCAGATGGTGTGAAAATCGCCGAACGTATACGCACAGGGTTTGAAGTTGCAATCGTGGGGCTTCCGAATGCAGGTAAATCTACTCTTTTGAATGCCTTGGCCGGTCGAGAGGCCGCAATTACCTCAGAATATGCTGGGACCACGCGTGATGTGATTGAAGTTCGGATGGATCTTGCTGGATTACCAGTGACTTTGTTGGATACGGCCGGGTTGCGAGAAACCGAAGACCATGTCGAAAACCTGGGCATCGAGCTGGCGCGCAGTAGAGCGGAGGCTGCCGACCTACGTGTTTTCCTGTCAGATACACCGGAAGAACTTGGTGTTGGGAAGCAAGAGGGTGATATTCATGTTCTGCCAAAGGCTGACCTTCGAGGTGAAAGAAGTCATGGTGTATCTGGAAAAACAGGGCAGGGACTCGATGCGCTTGTAGACCAGATTTCGTATGAACTTAGTAAAAGAACCACTACCCATGGTATTGCAACACGGGAACGCCATCGCGTTGCAATCAATAGGGCGTTGGATTCTCTCCAGTCGGCGATCTCGGTTCTGGAATCAGGCCCGAACCTGTATGATATCGTGGCAGAAGAACTGAGAACCGCCATACGGGCTCTTGAATCTCTGGTTGGCAGAATAGATGTCGAAACACTGCTGGATGAAATCTTCTCTAGCTTCTGTTTGGGAAAGTAAGGAGTGTTTCACGTGAAACATTCGAAGTTTGATGTCATCGTAATTGGCGCAGGGCACGCCGGGACCGAGGCCGCTCATGCCTCTGCGCGGATGGGCGCTAGTACCGCGTTAGTAACCCTATCAGCGTCAGACATAGGTGTTATGTCTTGTAACCCAGCGATTGGGGGCTTGGGGAAAGGCCACCTGGTTCGCGAGATTGACGCGCTTGACGGTGTTATGGGACGTGTCGCGGACCAAGCGGGCATTCAATTTCGTTTATTGAACCGCCGAAAGGGACCGGCAGTGCAGGGTCCCAGAACACAAGCAGACCGCGCCCTCTATCGGGCAGCGATGCAGAGAGAAACGCAGAATCAGATCAACCTGTCTGTTATCGTCGGTGAAGTTGTCGACTTTCTCATGGATGGATCGCGCGTTTCCGGCGTGCTACTTTCGGACGGATCAGAGATTGCTGGTCGCGCAGTTATACTGACATCTGGGACATTTTTGCGTGGCGTCATTCATATCGGTGACGTGTCCCGCCCTGGTGGACGGATGGGTGACCGCCCCTCTGTCAAGCTTGCCGAACGTCTGGATAGTTATGATTTGCCGTTGGGACGTTTGAAAACAGGTACGCCACCTCGCCTGGACGGGCGGACAATCGACTGGTCCGACCTAGAGCGTCAAGACGGGGACGAAGAGCCAACACTGTTCTCGTTTCTGTCTACGGACGTAGTCGCACCGCAGATTTCCTGTGGAATCACACATACCAACGCAAAAACACATGAGATCATCGAGGCCAATCTTTCGAAGTCAGCAATGTATGGCGGCCATATTGACGGCATAGGCCCTCGATATTGCCCCTCTATTGAGGACAAGATCGTACGATTTGCAGACAAGGAATCGCATCAGATTTTTCTGGAACCCGAAGGGGTGAACGATCACACGATCTACCCCAATGGTATTTCGACGTCGCTTCCTCAAGACGTGCAGTTGCAGTATGTCCGATCCATAAAAGGCCTTGAAAGCGCAGAGATTTTACAACCGGGTTATGCTATTGAGTATGACTACGTCGATCCTCGTGTTTTAACTGGAACTCTGTCGCTTCCCGATGTTCCGGGACTGTATTTGGCGGGTCAAATTAATGGAACCACAGGGTATGAGGAAGCGGCCGCGCAAGGTATGGTTGTCGGCCTCAATGCCGCGCTGGAGGTGCACGGTCGTGATCCTGTACATTTTACCAGATCCGACAGCTATATCGGAGTTATGATAGATGACCTGACAACACGCGGCGTGGCTGAACCCTACCGGATGTTTACCTCGCGGGCAGAGTTTCGTCTTTCCCTTCGCGCAGATAACGCAGACCAACGCTTGATGCCAGTCGGGATAGAGCTCGGATGCGTTGGGTCTCACCGCCGGGCACATTTTGAAGACAAAATGAACCAGCTTGATGAGGTGAAGGCTAAGCTGACTAAGCGAACCTACACACCAAAAGAAGTGCTTTCCGCTGGGATAAACGTCAACCAAGATGGGAATCGCCGCGACGGGATGGCGATCCTGGCCTTTCCGGACGTATCTTTTGATAACTTGCTGCCTTTGATCCCGGATCTGCAAGATGTAGATGAAAAAATCAGGCTTCAGGTCGAACGTGATGCACTTTATGCAAACTATATTGCTCGCCAGAAACGCGATGTGGAAGCAATGAAGCGGGATGAATCATATGTTATTCCACGCGACTTCGATTATTTCTCTTTGGAAGGCTTGTCATCGGAGATGAAGCAAAAGCTATCGCAGGCGAAACCTTCAAATATCGCCCAGGCAAGTCGGGTCGAGGGGGTTACACCTGCTGCGCTGACGCTTGTGCTCGCAAAGCTCCGCCGTGATGACAGGGCGCGACGGGCATGACTGCAGAATATTCCACATTTGAGCGTTTGAATGTTTCACGTGAAACATTCGAGCGATTGGAAGTCTATGTTGATCTCGTAAAACGCTGGAATCCCAAGATCAATCTTGTGTCCCGCAATAGTCTGGAGCACATCTGGGATCGCCATATCCTCGACTCCGTGCAAGTTTATAAATGCGCCGATCAGTTCGAAAACTGGGTGGATATCGGAAGCGGAGGCGGGTTTCCGGGGATGGTGTGCGCTTTGATTGCGGCTGATCAATCACCGGATTCCAAGTTTTCCTTCGTTGAAAGCGATCAAAGAAAGTCCGCTTTCTTACGTAGTGTTGCACGGGAATGTGGAATTAAGTGCACTGTGGTTTCAAAACGAATCGAAAGCGTTGATCCTTTGTATGCAGATATCCTTTCTGCCCGCGCACTGGCAGAATTGCGGGTTTTATTGTCCTTTTGCGACAGGCATTTAAGCAAGAATGGTACCGCTTTGTTGCCCAAAGGCGTAAACTGGAAAAAAGAGCTGTCAGAGGCTCAAGAAGAATGGAAATTCGATGTCGAGCCGATTACAAGTTTAACTGAACCTCAGGCCGTTATCCTTAAAATCAAAGGAGTATCACGTGGTTGATCTGTCCCGACCTTCAGGACCTCGGATAATAGCGGTCGCCAATCAGAAGGGCGGGGTAGGGAAGACAACGACGGCAATCAACTTGGCAGCGGGTTTGGCGGAATCCGGTTGCAGGGTTTTGGTGGTTGATCTTGACCCTCAGGGGAATGCGTCCACCGGTTTGGGTGTAGAGGATCGGGATTGGACAACTTATGATCTCATCCTTGACGATGCTCCGTTGGAGGCCGTCGTTCAGGAAACGGAAATCGAAAATCTTCTGGTTGTTCCGGCTACAGTCGATCTGAGTTCGGCTGACATTGAATTGATTTCGAACGAAAAGCGTAGTTATTTGCTGCATGATGCGCTGCGGCAGACTGCGGTTGATGTCTACAACCTGGACTTTATCCTTATTGATTGCCCGCCGTCGTTGAACCTGTTGACCGTCAACGCGATGGTGGCGGCGCATTCGGTCCTTGTGCCGCTGCAAAGTGAGTTCTTTGCTCTGGAAGGTCTCTCTCAGCTGATGCTGACGATCCGGGAAGTTCGACAAACCGCGAATCCTGACCTGAGAATCGAAGGTGTTGTGTTGACCATGTATGACAACCGCAACAACTTGTCCCGTCAGGTCGAAAAGGATGCGCGTGACAATCTGGGTGAGATGGTCTTTAAGACAAAGATACCCAGGAATGTGCGGGTCAGTGAGGCACCGTCGTATGCGCTGCCTGTCTTGCAATACGACTCGGGTTCGCTTGGTGCGATGGCTTATCGGCATCTGGCCCGCGAGATCATGCACAAGAACAACAAGACCGCTGCTTAGGCGGAAGTGAGGAGGGCGGCATGAGCGCCAAGAAAGCAAAATCCAGAGGGTTGGGGCGCGGGCTGTCCGCTCTTATGGCAGATGTAAATCCCGAAACGGAAGGGCGAGTACTGACCGAAGCGCGTCGGCCTGATCTGAAGGTTCCTGTTGAAAAGCTGAAGGCCAACCCCAATCAGCCCCGCCGCACTTTCCTGCCCGAACAGCTGGACGAGCTGGCCGCTTCGGTTAAGGAAAAGGGCATTATCCAGCCTTTGATTGTGCGTTCAACCGGGGTCGATGAATATGAGATCGTTGCAGGTGAACGCCGTTGGCGCGCGGCGCAAATGGCTCAGCTGCATGAAATTCCGGTCATTGTGCGGGATTTCGACGACACCGAAGTTCTGGAAGTTGCAATCATAGAAAACATCCAGCGTGCGGACCTGAACGCCGTGGAAGAAGCCGCTGGCTATAAGCAGCTAATGGATCGCTTTGGCCACACGCAGGAAAAACTTGCCGAGGCCTTGGGTAAAAGTCGTAGCCACATCGCCAACCTTCTGCGTCTTTTGTCTTTGCCGTTGGATGTTCAAGATCTTGTTATTGAAGGGAAAATATCGGCAGGACATGCGCGGGCGCTGATTACGGCCGAAAACCCTTCGGAGTTGGCGAAGCAGATCATCCAAGGGGGTCTGTCGGTGCGTGCAACCGAAGCTTTGGTTAAGAAGCAGCAACAATGTGATGCTGGGCGTCCTACGCCGCGATCCAGAAACCTGGACGCGGGCAAGGATGCGGATACACGGGCGTTGGAAAAAGATCTGTCTGCAATTCTGGCGATGAAGGTCTCGATCAATCACAAGGCTGGAACTGAAACGGGTCAGGTTGTCCTGACGTATGAGAACCTAGACCAGCTTGACGATCTGTGTGCCAAGCTCAGCCGTTAGGTCGCGTCCAGATAAAGGCCATTACACCGCCCAGGACGACGGCTTGAATGGCCAGAACGAAATTCGGGGCGGACATCCAAATTGAGAGACCAAAAACGGAGGCGACTGAAACAGTCGCCGCCTTTTTTGCCGCAGGTCGAATAGCGCCAGAGCTCTGCCAGTCTTGTATCAACGATCCGAACAGTTGATGAGTCAGCAGCCAAGTGTGCAAGCGTGAAGAAGATCGGGCAAAGAAAAATGCAGCCAATAGCAGGAATGGAACAGTAGGCAGAAGGGGAAGGACTACCCCAACCGTCGCCAGCGCAACACATAAAAGTCCCAGTCCGGCCCAAAGGTAATGCATGGTTAGCTCAAAAGCTCCCGAATGACGGCGTTCAGTACGGCACGACCGTCAGCTGTTGCCCGAAGCCTGCCGTTTTCATGTTCAATCTTTTTGATCCCGATCAGGTGGTCAATGGTATCTTCTGAGAGTTTTCGACCCGCTAAGCGCTCCCACCTATCTATATCTAGACCTTCTGAAATCCTCATACCCATCATAAGGTATTCATTGGCCTGATCTTCAAGAGATAGCGCTGTTCGCCCCTTCTCTCCGCTGCTGCGCGTAGCCGCATCAAGCCAGCGCTGTGGATTCAGGTAGGTCTCGGTCGCGTATTTCTGTTCGTTCAGAGTAAGTCGCCCATGGGCACCGGGACCAATGCCCACATAGTCTCCGTAACGCCAATAGATCAGGTTGTGTTGCGATTGCGCGCGCGTGCGCGCGTGGTTGGACACCTCATAAGCGGGTAACCCATGTGCTTCACAAATTTCCTGCGTGATCAGATACATGTCGGCGGCGCTGTCGTCCTCTGGCAGACCACGTAGTTTTCCAACGGCATAGCGGTCGCCAAAGGCAGTTCCGTCTTCGATCGTCAATTGGTACAGCGACAGGTGGTCCACGGCCATCGACAGGGCTTCGTTTAGTTCCGCACGCCAGGCTTCGGGTGTTTGGTGCTGTCTGGCATAGATCAGATCAAAACTCACGCGATCAAAGCAGGTCCGGGCGATGTCAAAGGCGGCGCGGGCCTCGGCAACTGAATGAATGCGGCCCAGGCGACGCAAATCTTCGTCATTCAGGGCCTGAACCCCCATCGAGATTCTATTGACGCCTGCGTCCCGATAGGCCGCAAACCGGCCAGCCTCGACCGATCCGGGATTGGCCTCTAGCGTGATTTCCATGTCGTTGGAGGGGCGCCAGAGCGCGCGCGCCTCATCAATTACCGCAGAAACGGTTTCCGGGTCCATCAGGGAGGGGGTACCACCCCCAAAGAAGATCGTGTTCAGTACCCGACCTGGCGTTTCAGCGGCAGAGCGTTTCAGCTCGCTCAGATAAGATTCAAGCCATTGTTTTTGATCAATTTTATTCGAAACATGGCTGTTGAAATCGCAATAGGGGCATTTGGCCTCGCAAAAAGGCCAATGGACATACAGGCCAAAGCCCCCGTTGCGCCAATCATCCGCCAAAGCAGCCTTTCACGAACTTCTCAACCGCGCGGCCGCGGTGGCTGATCTTGTTCTTTTCCCAGCGATCCATCTCGGCAAATGTAATGTCGTATCCGTCAGGAACAAACATCGGGTCGTAGCCAAATCCGCCTTCACCACGTATGGGCCAGACCAAGTGGCCGGGGGCGATGCCTTCGAACACTTCATCATGGCCGTCGGGCCAGGCCAGCACCAGAGTACTACGGAATTGCGCGGTGCGGGGGTGTGGGGCGTTTTTTGCCTCCAACTCATCATGCGCGCGGGTCATGGCCATCAGGAAATCGCGGCCGTTGCCGGTTTCCGCCCAATCCGCAGTGTAGACACCGGGCGCGCCGTCCAGCGCATCAATGGTGATCCCGGAATCGTCCGATAGGGCAGGCAGACCCGTGGCATTGGCGGCGGTGTGGGCTTTGATCCGCGCGTTGCCTACAAATGTGTCCTCGGTTTCTTCCGGCTCGGGCAAGTTCATATCCCCAGCACCCACAACAGTGACACCAAATGGCTCGAGGAGATGCGTCACCTCTTCAAGTTTGCCTTTGTTATGGGTGGCGACCAGCAGCCTGTCCCCATCGAACGTGCGGGTCATGCCGTTGCGGCTTTCTGGGCAGCAGCCAACTCGCCGACACCCTTTTCGGCCAGATCCATCAGCTGATCCATTTGCGCACGACTAAAGACAGAACCTTCGGCACTCATCTGCACTTCGATCAGTTTACCCGATCCGGTCATGATGAAGTTGCCATCGACACCGGCTTCGCTGTCTTCGGGATAATCCAAATCCAGCACCGGCTGACCGGCATAAATACCGCAGGACACAGCCGCAACAGGGTCTACCAAGGGATCCGAGATCACGTCGCCCGTTTTCATCAGCTTGTTCACAGCCAGGCGCAGGGCCACCCATCCGCCGGTGATCGAGGCGCAGCGCGTCCCACCATCTGCTTGAATCACATCGCAGTCGACGGTGATCTGACGCTCACCCAGCGCAACGCGATCCACACCGGCACGCAGGGCACGGCCGATCAGACGCTGGATTTCCACGGTACGACCGCCTTGTTTACCGCTGGCAGCTTCGCGCCGCATCCGGGTGTTTGTGGCGCGGGGCAGCATACCGTACTCTGCTGTGACCCAGCCCAGGCCCGAACCCTTGATAAAGGGCGGCACGCGATCCTCGATCGTTGCAGTGCACAAAACGTGTGTGTCGCCCATTTTGATCAGGCAGGAACCTTCGGCATGTTTGGTGAACCCCGTTTCGATTGAAACGGCGCGCATTTCGCTTAAATCTCTTCCAGAGGGTCGCATCGGAATTCCTTTGTTTGCTGGGTTGGGGATAACGCCCCGCAGCGTTACGATGCAACCCCGATTGACCTTTCATTTGCCTGCTATTTAATGACGGATGAGCAGGGGAAGACGCATGAGCGAAGCAAGCAAGATTCTGGACGAAATGAACACCCGGTCACGGGAAGTGTTCCGGCTGATTGTCGAGAGCTATCTGGAAAGCGGTGAACCCGTCGGCAGCCGTACGTTGACGCGTACCTTGTCCGAGAAAGTAAGCGCCGCCACCGTTCGCAATGTGATGCAGGATCTGGAATTCCTGGGCCTTTTGGACAGCCCTCATGTCAGTGCCGGTCGAATTCCAACGCAGCAGGGTCTGCGGATGTTTGTGGACGGGTTGCTTGAGGTCGGAGATCTGGGCGCGGATGATCGGCAAAAACTGGAACAGACTTTAGGCTCTAATACGGGCGATGTTGGCGGGATGCTCGACCGTGTGGGTTCGGCTTTGTCACACGTGACACAAGGGGCCTCGCTGGTTTTGACGCCCAAGCATGAATCGGAAATCAAGCATATTGAATTCGTATCGCTGGGCCATGATCGGGCTTTGGTGGTTCTGGTTTTCTCGGATGGTCATGTGGAAAACCGTCTGTTCAGCCCGCCACCCGGACAAACCCCCAGTTCAATGCGCGAGGCCGCGAACTTCCTCAATGCGCTCATCGAGGGGCGGACGCTTAGCGAAGTGCGCCGGCAGATGCAGACGCAGATCGATGCACGCAAGCAGGAAATCGACATTCTGGCGCGTGAGATGGTGGAAAGCGGAATGGCTGCCTGGGACGGAGATGGTAGCGACTCGGCCCGTTTGATCGTGCGCGGGCGAGCGAATCTGTTGAACGAACCGGGTCAGGCCGAGGAACTTGAACGGATTCGGACCCTGTTTGATGATCTGGAACGCAAGCGGGACATCGCAGAATTTCTTGAATTGACCGAAGATGGCGAAGGTGTGCGCATTTTTATTGGGTCTGAGAACAAACTTTTCTCACTTTCGGGTTCCTCTTTGGTGGTGTCTCCATATATGAACGCTGATCGAAAGATAATCGGTGCGGTCGGGGTCATCGGACCCACGCGTCTGAATTATGGACGGATCGTGCCGATCGTGGATTATACGGCGCAACTGGTCGGAAAACTGATATCCGACCGGAGCTAGAGGGTAAGAGATGGCAGAGCCCAAGAACGAAGATTTTCTGGACGATATCGCAACCGCCGAAGCGGAAGAGCTGGCCGAAGAGCTGATGGACATCAGCGAAGAAGAACTGGAGCTGGACGCGCTGCGTGCCGAGCGGGACGACTACAAAGACAAGTTCATGCGCGCATTGGCAGATGCCGAGAATGCGCGCAAACGTGGCGACAAGGCGCGTCGCGATGCGGAACAGTATGGCGGGTCGAAACTGGCCCGCGACATGCTGCCGGTTTACGACAACATGAAACGTGCGCTTGAAGCCGCGACGGATGAGCAGAAAGAAGTTGCCGCCGGTCTGCTGGAAGGCGTTGAGCTGACGATGCGTGCGTTGAAGGATGTGTTCCAGAAGCACGGGATTGAGGTGATCACACCTGAGGTTGGCGACCGGTTCGATCCCAATGTGCATGAGGCGATGTTTGAGGCACCGGTGCCGGGCACCAAAGCGGGCGATATCATTCAGGTATCTGCCGAAGGCTTCATGTTGCACGACCGTTTGCTGCGCCCGGCGCAGGTTGGGGTATCATCGACACCTGCGGGCTGATTGGCCTCTGCGAGGCCTAGCCCTCCGGCGGGAGTATTTTTGAAAAGATGAAGGGGCGGTCAGGATCTGGCCGCCTCTTTCAGTTTGTAGATCAGGTCGAGCGCTTCGCGGGGGCTGAGTTCGTCGGGCAGGACATCGTCCAACATATCAGTTACAGGAGATGCCTTTGGGGCAGGTGGCGGAGGTGGCGACACGGCTGAAAACAACGGCAGATCGTCGATCAGGGCCTTCTGCTTGCCGCCTTCCCGCTCGGTTTTCTCGAGTTGATCCAATACGATACGGGCTCGTTCCACGACCGACGTGGGCAGGCCGGCAAGCTGTGCAACTTGCACACCATAAGATCGGTCGGCGGCGCCTTTGTGGACCTCGTGCAGGAAGATCACCTCACCTTCCCATTCCTTGACCGCAACGGTTGCGTTGTCCACGCCTTCCAGTTTACCAGCCAAAGCCGTAAGCTCGTGATAGTGTGTGGCGAACAGAGCGCGGCATTTGTTGGTGGCGTGCAGATGCTCCAGAGTCGCCCAGGCAATGGACAAACCATCATAAGTTGCTGTTCCACGCCCGATTTCGTCGAGGATAACCAGGGCGCGGTCATCGGCCTGGTTTAGAATTGCAGCGGTTTCGACCATTTCGACCATGAAAGTCGAGCGTCCTCGGGCCAGGTCATCCGACGCGCCGACCCGGCTGAACAATTGGCTGACAACACCGATATGGGCTTGTTCAGCAGGCACATAGCTACCCATTTGTGCCAGCAGAGCGATCAGGGCGTTTTGGCGCAGGAAGGTCGATTTACCAGCCATGTTGGGGCCGGTCAGCAACCAGATGGCCGCGCCGTCATCTGCGCTGAGATCGCAGTCGTTGGCGATAAAGGCATCGCCGCTTTGCTGCCGCAGGGCGTGTTCAACGACCGGATGTCGACCGCCCTCCACGCTGAACGTGCGCGATGTGTCCACTTGTGGTCGGCACCAGTTTTCCCCGCGCGCCAAATCGGCGAGCGCAGCGGTCAAATCCAGTTCCGCCAACCCACGGGCGGCTTGATTAAGTCGCGCCGCAAGGGCCAAAATATCATCAGAAAGCCCTTGATAGAGCCGCTTTTCGATCTCAAGTGCCAGATTCCCGGCGTTTAGGATACGGGTTTCGATCTCAGAGAGTTCGACAGTGGTGAACCGCACCTGATTGGCGGTGGTCTGACGATGAATATAGGTCTCGCTGAACGGTGGGTTCAGCATTTTCTCGGCATGGGTTGCCGTGGTTTCGATGAAATACCCCAGCACGTTGTTGTGCTTGATCTTAAGCGAGGTGATACCCGTGTGTTCCGCGTATTTCTGCTGAAAGCCGGCGATGACCGAGCGGCCTTCGTCGCGCAGGGTGCGGGCTTCGTCCAGTTCGGCTTCGAAACCGGGGGCGATGAAGCCGCCGTCACGCGCCAGCAGGGGCGGTTCCGCAACCAGCGCTTCGTCCAGAAGGGTCAAGAGGTCGTCAAACCCGGTCAGGTTTTGAACGGCGGTTGATAGCAATACTGGCAACTCTTGAACACTGCACAAGCTGGCAATTGCGGCCGCTTGCTCCAACCCGTTGCGGATGGCAGCCAGATCGCGCGGACCACCCCGTTCCAGCGACAAGCGAGACAAGGCGCGGTCCAGATCCGGTGTTTTCCGCAGTGCTTCACGCAGGTCTGACGCAATCAGGCTGTCTTCTGCTGCGAAGCTTACTGCATCTAGGCGTGCGTGGATCACGTCCAGATTTCGGGACGGGCTGGACAGGCGTTGTTCCAGCAATCGTGCTCCGCCCGGTGTCACGGTGCGATCGACCACGGACAACAAAGACCCGGCGCGACCACCAGAGAGAGACCGCGTCAGTTCCAGATTGCGGCGCGTGGCGGCATCGATCTGCACGACGCGGTCTTCTGATTCCTTGAGAGGGGTTTGCAGCAGGGGCAATTTGCCTTTTTGCGTGATCTCAAGATAGTCGATCAGTGCACCCATCGCCGAAACTTCGGCGCGACCGAAATTCCCGAACGCATCCAGCGCACCGACGTGAAACAAACCGCAAATGCGCTTTTCCGCCGCTGCGCTGTCAAAGCTGGCGCGTCCCACAGGCGTCAGAGAAATCCCCAGATCCCGAACCGGTTCATTGATCTTGTCTTGCACTCCGTCGGCCACGATCAACTCGGAAGGGGCCAGCCGTGCCAGTTCGGGGCTGAGGCGCGCGCCGGTCAAAGGCATCACGTGAAACGCGCCGGTCGAGATGTCGGCCCAAGCCAGCGCGGCTTCATCCCGCACCTCGGCATAGGCGGCCAGAAAGTTGTGACGGCGGGCCTCCAGCAGGGCGTCTTCGGTCAGTGTTCCGGGCGTGACCAGACGCACCACATCTCGCTTTACGACTGATTTAGAGCCTCTTTTTTTGGCTTCTGCGGGGCTTTCCATCTGTTCGCAGACAGCGACACGAAAGCCCTTGCGGATCAGAGTTAGCAAGTAACCTTCGGCCGAATGCACCGGCACGCCGCACATCGGAATGTCTTCGCCGTTGTGCTTGCCGCGCTTGGTCAGGGCGATGTCCAGCGCTTCGGCTGCATTGACGGCATCTTCAAAGAACATCTCGTAAAAGTCGCCCATGCGATAAAACAGCAGGGCATCGGCGTGGGCCTTTTTAATTTCGAGATATTGCGCCATCATCGGCGTGACTGTGGACAAAAGCGGCCCCCTTTTGGCGTATTCCGGGCGCGACCTTACAAACCCGGCCCCCGCGACGAAAGGCGAAAACGTATTCTCGTTGAGGCGCGCCGTTGCCTGCGCTATCACGCACAAGTCCCGCAGTTGTAAAGAAACGACCTATTCCATGCCCAAAGCGAAGATCACCAAAGAAGAGGCGCTGGCCTTTCACCTGGACCCCACCCCCGGCAAGTGGGAGGTGCAGGCCACCGTTCCCATGACCACGCAACGCGATCTGTCGCTGGCCTACAGCCCTGGTGTGGCTGTTCCATGTGAAGCAATCGCGGCAAATCCCGAAACGGCTTATGACTATACCAACAAGGGCAACTTGGTGGCCGTGATTTCAAACGGAACCGCGGTTCTCGGTCTTGGCAACCTTGGTGCACTGGGCTCGAAGCCGGTGATGGAGGGTAAATCGGTCCTGTTCAAACGGTTCGCCGATGTGAACTCGATCGATATCGAACTGGACACCGAAGACCCGGATGAGTTCTGTCGCGCCGTGCGCCTGATGGGACCGACATTCGGTGGTATCAACCTTGAGGACATTAAGGCGCCCGAATGTTTCATCATCGAACAGCGCCTGAAGGAAGAGATGGACATCCCAGTCTTCCACGATGACCAGCACGGTACGGCGGTGATCTGTGCGGCGGGCCTGCTGAACGCCCTGCATATCTCGGGCAAAAAGATCGAGGATGTGAAAATCGTCCTGAACGGTGCGGGTGCCGCGGGGATCGCCTGTATCGAGCTGCTTAAGTCCATGGGTGCGCGGCACGAGAATTGCATCGTCTGTGACACCAAAGGCGTGATCTATCAGGGCCGGACCGAGGGTATGAACCAGTGGAAGTCCGCCCACGCAATCACCACGGATCTGCGCACGCTGGAAGATGCCATGAAAGACGCGGATGTGTTCCTGGGCGTGTCGGTCAAAGGTGCAGTCACGCAGGAGATGGTCGCCAGCATGGCCGATAATCCGGTGATTTTCGCGATGGCGAACCCCGATCCCGAGATCACACCAGAAGAAGCGCACGAAGTCCGCGTTGATGCCATCGTGGCGACCGGGCGCAGCGACTACCCGAACCAGGTGAACAACGTTCTGGGCTTCCCCTATCTGTTTCGAGGCGCCTTGGACATCCACGCCAGGGCTATCAATGACGAGATGAAAATTGCCTGTGCCCATGCGCTGGCCAATCTGGCGCGCGAGGATGTACCGGATGAGGTTGCCATGGCGTATGGCAAATCGCTGACCTTTGGGCGCGACTATATCATCCCGACGCCGTTTGACCCGCGCCTGATCCACCGTATTCCTCCAGCTGTTGCGAAAGCCGGGATGAACACAGGCGCCGCACGCCGTCCGATCATTGACATGGAAGCCTATGAGTTGAGCCTCAAATCCCGGATGGACCCGACGGCCAGCATCCTGCGTGGCTTGAACGCGCGCGCGCGTCAGGCGCAAAGCCGCATGATCTTCGCCGAGGGCGATGATCCCCGCGTGTTGCGTGCAGCAGTCATGTATCAGCGTTCGGGCTTTGGCAAAGCGCTGGTGGTTGGCCGAGCCGACGACGTCAAACTGAAGCTGGAAGAAGCGGGATTGGGCGATGCCGTGCGCGAGTTGGAGGTGGTGAATGCCGCCAACACGGCGCATCTCGAGACCTATTCGAATTTCCTCTACGAACGCCTGCAGCGTAAAGGTTTTGATCGCAAGGATATTCACCGCCTGGCGGCGCGGGATCGGCACGTATTTTCGTCGCTGATGTTGGCGCATGGTCATGGCGACGGCCTGGTCACCGGAGCAACGCGCAAGTCTGCACATGTGCTTGACCGGATCAACCACGTGTTTGACGCGGATGCCGCTCATGGCGCTGCTGGTGTGACGGCATTGTTGCACAAGGGTCGGATCGTTCTGATTGGCGACACGCTGGTGCATGAATGGCCGGACGAAAACGATCTGGCCAACATTGCCGAGCGTTCCGCAGCCGTCGCCCAACACATGGGCCTGGAGCCCCGGGTGGCATTTGTCAGTTTCTCTACCTTTGGCTATCCGGTTTCGGAGCGCGCTGAGAAAATGCACCGTGCGCCAGCGGTTCTGGACCAACGCGGCGTTGATTTCGAGTATGAAGGCGAGATGACCGTGGATGTGGCACTGAACGTGGATCAGCAGGTTGCCTATCCGTTCTCGCGTCTGACCGGCCCGGCAAATATCCTGATCGTTCCGGCGCGGCACTCGGCGTCGATCTCAACTAAATTGATGCAGGAAATGGGTGGCGCGACCGTGATCGGTCCGATCCTGTCGGGCATCGACAAACCGATTCAGGTCTGTTCGACCGTGTCGACCGCCAACGATATTCTGAACATGGCCATTCTGGCTTCATGTGACATTGGATAAGTCATGACAATCTGGAACCTCGGCTCAATCAACGCGGATATGGTCTATGATTTGCCGCATCTGCCCGCGCCGGGGGAAACCCTGGCTGCCCTTGGACTGGATCGGTTTCTGGGCGGCAAGGGGGCCAACATGTCGGTGGCGGCAGCTCGGGCCGGATCGCGTGTCAGCCATATTGGCGCTGTTGGCCAGGATGGGCGCTGGGCGAAAGATCGATTGACGGAATATGGCGTGGATACGCTTTTTATTTCTGAGGTGGATTTGCCTACTGGGCACGCGATCATTGCGGTGGATGCTGAGGGTGAGAACCTGATCATCCTTTATCCAGGTGCCAACCACGCGTTGGATGTCAGCCATCTGGGGCAGGCGCTGTCATCGGCAAACACGGGTGATCTGCTGATCTTGCAGAATGAAACCAACGCGCAGGTGGAAGCTGCGCAATTGGGGCACCGGTTGGGATTAACCGTGTGTTATGCCGCAGCGCCGTTTCAGGCACAGGCGGTGAAGGCGGTTCTGCCCTATTTGGATTTCCTCATCCTCAACGAGGTCGAGGCTGAACAACTGCGTCAGGAAACCGGGTTGAGCGCATCTGATATGCCGGTTCGGCACGTCATCGTCACGCTGGGCTCAAAAGGCGCGCGGTATTTGCAGCAGGGCAGCGACCCGGTCGAGTTTGCGGCACATAAGGTGCAGGCCGTGGATACAACTGGGGCGGGCGATACATTCACCGGTTATGTTCTTGCAGGTATGGATCGCGGGATGCCGATGGAGCAGGCCATTTTACAAGCAAACCGCGCCGCAGCCCTAATGGTGATGCGGCACGGAACGGCTGATGTAATTCCTGATCTCAAAGAAGTTCGCGACGCGTCCTTCGATTAAGACCCGACAAATGGCGCATCTGTGCCCCAAAGCTGTTTGACACGCGCGTCACGGCCGCAGGCTTTGCGGTAGGCTTTGTAGGCATTGTGCTGTCGCTTGGGGCCGAACCGCGTCAAGATCAGTTTATTCCCCTTGTAGTAGTCCTGATGATACGCCTCAGCAGGATAAAAGGTGCCCGCGTTCAGGATCGGAGTAACAACGGCTTGGCCCAAGGCCCGCTGCGCATCAGCTTTTGCTTCCGTGGCCAAAGCCTTTTCCCCTGTGTTAGAGACGAAAACCGCAGTGCGATAGCTGTCTCCACGGTCGCAGAACTGACCTCCGGCATCTGTTGGGTCGACCGAGCGGAAGAACATGTTCAGAAGCGTTTCGCGTGAGACCTGACCCGGATCAAACGTGATCTGGACCGCCTCATAGTGGCCGGTTCCCCCTTTTGAGACCTGATCATATGTGGGATTTGCCGACTTGCCGCCGGTATAGCCTGAAACTGCTTCGATGACGCCCGGCACGGATTCAAAATCCGATTCCACGCACCAAAAACATCCACCGGCCACGGTCAGCGTTTCGGTTCCTGCCGCCGGTGCCGGAAGCGCGCGCAGAATTGCAACCAAGGTGATCAGCGTGAAAAGAAGGGCTGGTTTGAGCGTGTCGAGATAAGCAGTCCGTGTCATATCAGGTCTCCTTTTGGGACCAAGGTGACCCGAGATCGACCAACTTGCAATTGCCTGACATCTCATGTCACGCGCTGGTGAGACGAGTTTATCGACAACGGTCATGTCTGAAGAAACCTTGTGTATCGGTAGTAAAAGAACTCTTCTGAAATTTGGTGAAGCAAGGTTGGGATCAGGATCGATGGTTCAGGAGGCGCAGGTATCAACCCGTTTGTTGGTCATTGTTGCACCCAGCTTCAACATGGCGGCGACCATGGGGTTCATTGACCCGTTTCGGGCCGCGAACTATCTGGACGGAAAGCCTTATTTCACATGGGAGTTCCTGTCCGAAACGGGGGGCTTCTGCGTATCCAGCAATGGTGCGGGTATCGAGACTCGGGCGCTTGATAAACAACGTTTGACCGAAGCTGACATTGTCATTGTGTCCTCAAGTTGGACGCCAGAGCGGCACCTGACATCTAAACTGGGAACAGTTTTGCGACAGCTTGCACGAAGCGGTGCGACTTTGGGCGCCTTGGATACCGGCGCTTTCATTCTGGCGCAAGCCGGTCTGCTGAATGGACGGCGCGCGACTGTCCACTATGAGCACATTGATGCATTGCAAGAGCTTTACCCGGACATAGAAGTTGTCGAGAACCTGTATGTCATGGACGGCAATCGGCTCACTTGCTGCGGTGGATCGGCGGCAATCGACTTTGGGCTGCAAATTCTTCAGGGGATACATGGCAGCGCCCTTGCCAACGCAGCAGCCAGATACGTGTTTCATGACCGGTTGCGTGGCCCGGCGGAACAACAGCAGCCGCAAGGTACTGAGCCTTTGGGAACAACGGCGCCAACCAAGCTCAAAATGGCGATTCAGGTGATGGAGGCCAACCTGGAGGAAACTGTACCCGTTCCCGAGATTTGCAGGCGTGCTGGGATTTCTCATCGTCAGCTGGATCGGTTGTTCGCGACGTATATCAAGAAAACACCTGCGCTTTACTACCGTGACATTCGGCTGGATCGGGCCCGTGGTCTGGTCACACAGACTGAGCTTCCTATTGCAGAAGTCGCTTTGGCCTCAGGCTTTTCCAGCCCCGTGCATTTCAGCCGCACATATAAAGAAAGGTTTGGCTTGCCTCCGACGCGCGACAGGGTCGAGGGCAGGGTCCCGTTCGAATTCCGCGCCTGGCCGATGCATCGCAAGCCCAAAGTCTGACGCAGTGGTATTTATCAAGTTGGCTAAAAATGAATATAGTGCGGCGAAAAAAGTAAAGAGTTTAGCTGAGACTCAGAAGATCATACGCGTCACACGTCAATCATTGGGGCAGAGCTGCCCCTGAGCTGTGGAGCCACCCATGAACCAGCTGCCGTCCAAAACCCAGTTCAAACGGATTTCTGATGGTTTTAGCACCGATCCTTTCAACACCAGTTCCCTGAAGGCCGAAGCCTATGTTGACCCGGCCTGGTATCAGGTCGATCAAAATGAAATCCTGGCCAAGACATGGCAATGGGTCTGTCATGTCGAAAAGCTGCGCGCTCCGGGCTCTTACACGACAGTTGAAATTGCCGGGCGACCAATTGCGGTGGTGCGCGACCGCGAGGGTGTACTTCGCGCTTTTTACAACGTGTGCAAACACCGAGCCCATCATCTGCTGTCGGGCGAAGGCGAAACCACCCGTATCATGTGCCCATATCACGCCTGGGTCTACAAACTGGACGGCCAACTGGTACGCGCGCCAGAGACCGAGGATCTGGCCAACTTCAATACGTCAGATATCTGCCTCGATCAGGTGCAAGTCGAAGAATTTGCGGGCTTCATCTATGTTAATCTAGACTCTAATGCAGCACCTTTACGGGACGTTTCCGGAAATCTGAAAACCGAAATCCGCCACTGGGCACCAGATATCGAGCAGCTGACATTTGGTCATCGCCTGACCTATGACATCAAGTCGAATTGGAAGAATGTCGTCGACAACTTCCTTGAATGCTACCACTGCCCCACCGCCCACAAGGACTTCTGCGATCTGGTTGATATGGACACCTACAAGGTGACCACATACGGCATATACTCCAGCCATATGGCCGAGGCGGGTAAGGGTGCCAACACGGCTTATGACGTTTCCAACGCCTCTGTGCGCACCCATGCTGTTTGGTGGCTGTGGCCCACCACATGTCTGATGCGCTATCCGGGGCGGTCTTCGATGATCGTGCTGAACATCATCCCGATTGGTCCTGACCGGACGCTCGAGACCTATGATTTCTTTCTCGAAACCCCTGAACCAGACGAGGCCGAGCTGGAGGCCATCCGCTACCTCGATGAGGTTCTGCAACGCGAAGACATCGACATTGTTGAAAGTGTTCAACGCGGGATGAGCACCCCGGCCTTTACGCAAGGCCGGATCGTGCATGACCCGAATGGATCGGGCAAATCGGAACATGCGGTACATCACTTCCACGGGCTTGTTCTGGACGCCTACGCAAAGGCCGCACCGTGACACGACCCAACATCGTTGTGATCATGGCCGATCAACTGGCGCCGCATTTTTGCGGCGCTTACGGCCATCCAACGGTCAAGACCCCTCATATCGACGCACTTGCTGCGCGCGGGATGCGATTTGATGCGGCCTATTGCAACTCGCCCCTCTGCGCACCTTCACGGTTTGCGTTCATGTCCGGGCAGTTAATCAGCCGGATCGCGGCCTATGACAATGCCAGCGAGTTTCGCGCCTCGGTCCCGACCTTTGCGCATTACCTCAAATCGCTGGGCTATCGCACCTGCCTGTCGGGCAAAATGCACTTTGTTGGACCGGACCAGAAACACGGGTTTCAAGACCGTGTGACCACCGACATTTACCCCGCCGATTTCGCCTGGACCCCGGATTGGGAAGCCCCGGACGAGCGGATCGACAAGTGGTATCACAATATGCAAACGGTTAAGGAAAGTGGCGAGGCGGTCGCCACCTTCCAGACAGACTATGACGACGAGGTCGAGTTTGCGGCGCGCCGCTGGTTGATCGACAGGGGCCGAGACCGGGCGGCTGGGGAGGAAGCTCCGTTCTGCATGGTGGCCAGCTTTATCCATCCGCATGATCCTTATGTGGCCAAACCGGAATGGTGGAACCTGTATTCCGACGCAGACGTTCCGATGCCGGAGTTCACTCTGACGCCTGAGAAACAAGACCCGTTCTCGCGCCGCGTCATGGATGGGATTGAGGCGAGCTATGTCCCTTTGGCCGAAGAAGAAATCCGACGAGCGCGACGTGCCTATCTGGCAAACGTCAGCTTTTTCGACAGCAAGGTTGGCGCGATGGTGAAGGCGCTGGAAGATATTGGAGAATTGGACAACACCATCGTCATCGTCACCGCAGACCACGGCGATATGCTGGGTGAGCGAGGTCTTTGGTACAAGATGAACTTCTTCGAGCACTCAGCCCGTGTTCCGTTGATCCTGGCAGGCCCGGGCGTAGCCAAAGGTTGCGCTTCCAACGCCTGTTCCTTGCTTGATCTGTTGCCGACATTTGTGGACATCGCCGGAGGCTCTGATGCGATCTACGGCGAACCGATTGACGGTCGATCCCTAATGCCTCTTGCGCGCAGAGAAACCGACCCAGTGGATGAAGCCATCGGAGAGTATTGCGCCGAGATGACGCAATATCCGGTGTTCATGATCCGGCGCGGCCCCCTGAAATACATTCACTGCGACCCGGACCCTCCACAACTTTACGATCTATCAAAAGACCCGCTGGAGAAAGTGAATCGTGTTGGCGACCCGGCCTACGCTGAACAGTCCGCACAGTTTGCTGAAGAAGTTGCACGACGTTGGAGCAGCGAAAGCCTGCGCGCGGACGTGATCTCGACACAAAGGTCCCGTCGCGCCCTTCACGCTGCGATGGAGGCGGGTGCCGGTGAGGCCTGGGACTACAGCCCGCCACGAGATGCCGCTCAGGAATACGTGCGCAACCATATGGATTGGACAGTCGCTGCGACCCGCTATCGCTATCCGCCTTTGAAGGAGACCAAAGAATGATGCTGGAAGGAAAAACAGCCCTTGTGACCGGTGGGCGCGGCGGGATCGGGCGCGCGATCGCGGCGCGTTTCCTGCGCGAGGGTGCGCGGGTCTATGCAGCTGATCTGACGCCCGAGGGATCTCTGACGGTCCATAACGACGACGGCAGCATCTTTGTGAAACTGGACGTCACGCAGGAAGCTGACGCAATTGCGGCGATGGAACAGGTTGGGGCCGAGGCCGGCCAATTGGACATTTTGGTCAACGCCGCTGGCATCGAGATTGAAAAGACCATTGAACAAACCACGCTGGAAGAATGGAACCTGTCCTTTGCGGTGAATGTCACTGGCACATTTTTAACTTCAAAACACGCGTTGCCACTTTTGCGCAAAGGGGCTGCGTCGGGAGCATCAGCCTCAATCATTAATTTTGGCAGCTATGACGGGTTCATTGCTGATCCCGGCCTTGCCGCCTATTGCGCAACCAAGGGTGCGGTTCATGCCCTGACCCGTGCGATGGCGTGTGATCACGGGCCGGAAGGTATTCGCGTGAATGCCATATGCCCCGGCTATGTCGACACGCCCATGTTGCAGAGCTTTTTTACCGGCGATGGTTCTGGCGGAGGCGGTAAGACCATCGATCAACTGCAACAGGCCGTGCGTGACGTGCATCCGATGCGCACATATGGAACGCCTGACGATATTGCCAATCTGGTGAACTGGCTGGCTTCGGACGAGGCGCGCTATGCCAGCGGTCAGCTTTGGGTTCTGGACGGAGGGCTGAGCGCGCAAGTTCAGCAGATGAAGCTATGAGCAAACCGGTCATCATCACCTGTGCTCCGACTGGCGGGATTCACACGCCCACCATGTCTGAACATCTTCCTATCACACCGAGTGAGATTACCGAGGCCAGCATCGGTGCGGTCGAGGCTGGGGCATCGATCATTCACTTGCATGCCCGCAACCCCGAAAACGGTCGCCCCGACCCGGATCCGGACCTCTTTATGCAATTCCTTCCCCGCATAAAACAGGCGACGGGTGCTGTCATGAATGTCTCAACCGGAGGCGGGCTGGGCATGACGCGCGAAGAACGCCTGCGCGCGGCGCTGCGTGCCAGCCCCGAAATGGCCAGCATGAATATGGGATCGATGAATTTCGGCATTTTCCCGATGATGCAGAAATACTCGGGCTGGAAACATGACTGGGAGCCCGAGTTTCTGGATATGACCCGCGACTTCATCTTCCGCAATACATTCGCTGATATCGAATATGCGATGAAGGAACTGGGTGAAGGCCACGGCACGAAGTTCGAGTTTGAATGCTACGATCTGGGGCATCTCTACAACCTGGCCTGGGTCGTCGACCAGGGTTGGGTAAAGCCGCCGTTTTTCATCCAGATGGCTTTTGGAATTCTGGGCGGCGTGGGGGCCGACCTCGATAACCTGATGCACATGCATTCGATTGCTGAAAAGCTGTTCGGCGACAGCTATGAATGGTCGGTTCTGGCCGCCGGTCGCCACCAGATGGCCTTTACCACTCAGGCCGCAATTCTTGGCGGCAACGTGCGGGTTGGGCTGGAAGACAGCCTTTACATCGGGCCCGGTGAAAAGGCGAAATCCAACGCTGATCAGGTCCGCAAGATTCGCTCAATCATCGAAAACCTTGGCCTGACGGTCGCAACTCCGGATGAGGCCCGCCAACGGTTAGGCTTGAAGGGCAACGACCAGACCGCATTTTGACGGGGGAAGATATGCAGACAAACACGCGTTTTGGCGACGGGTGCCGAGGGAAGGTATATTGATGCGGTTGACTGGGAAAAGAGCGCTGGTGACAGGTGGACGGCAAGGCCTTGGTCGCGGGATTGTCGAGGCCTTTTGCAGTGAAGGCGCGACAGTGACGACGTGCGGGCGCGGGGCGCGGCCCGATGGGCTGGCTGACGACATCATCTGGTATCCGCTGGATGTTACGGACCCGGATGCGGTCAAAGCGTTGGCCGCAACAACAAACGGCACCGACATTCTTGTGAACAATGCAGGCGTTCAGGTCGAAAAGACTGTCCCTGACAGTTCGGACGCAGATTGGGACGCAGTGATCGGCACCAATTGCCGGGGCGTTTTCAACATGTGCCGGTTCTATATCCCAAGGATGGATAAGGGCGCTTCAATCATCAATATAGGCTCTATTTCTGGGCAATTCGCCGATCCATCCATGGCGCTGTACAACGCCTCCAAGGCCTTTGTGCATGGTTTGACCCGTTCTATTGCGGTTGATCACGGGCCAAAAATCCGCTGCAACGCGATTTGTCCCGGTTGGATCGAAACAGGAATGTTGGACGCCGCGTTTGAGTTGGCCAATGATCCCGACGCCGCGCGCCGGGATGCGATCGCCCGCCATGCCACGCGCCGCTTTGGCAAGCCCGAGGATATTGCGAGTATGGCCGTCTGGCTGGCGTCGAATGAGGCAAGCTTTGCGACAGGTCAACTCTTCACGGTGGACGGTGGTATGACGGCCGCCTCACCTTTGAACCCAGGATTGTTCTAATGAAAATACAACACACGGCCTGCCTGGGCGGAGGCGTCATTGGTGCCAGTTGGGCAGCGCTTTTTCTGGCGTCCGGGCGTTCCGTTGCCCTCTTTGATCCTGACCCAAAAGTCGAACAGAAAGTACGCCAATACATCGAGGACGCATGGCCGACGCTGGATGCGCTGGGTCTGACGGATAACGGAAATCCGGACGAGATTATGTTTCATTCCAGCCCTGCTGCTGCGGTGGCCGGTGCAGGGTTTGTTCAGGAAAATGTGCCCGAGCGTCTGCAGATCAAACATGCAACCTTTGCCGAGATCGAATCCGCTCTGTCAAAGAGCGCAATTGTCGCCAGCTCTGCGTCGGGTTTAACATTGGGACAAATGCAGCCGGGCTGGTCTGACCCGTCACGCTTTGTATTGGGACATCCGTTCAACCCGCCACACCTGATCCCGCTGGTCGAGGTGATGGGAAATGAAAAAACAGCCAACGGCGTCGTTGATGCAGCGCAGGCGTTTTATCAAAGCGTGGGCAAGACCACGATCCGGGTCAACAAAGAGGTGCCTGGCCATGTTGCAAACCGGCTGCAAGCTGCGCTGTGGCGCGAAGCTATCCATCTAGTGGTATCGGGCGTTGCATCGGTCGAGGATGTGGACAAGGCCGTCTGGGCCGGACCGGGCGTCAGATGGGCGGCGATGGGGCCAACCATGTTGTTCAATCTCGGTGCCGGGGAAGGTGGGCTCAGGGCGTTTTGCGACCATTTCTCCGATACGTTCAATGGATGGTGGGACGATTTAGGTCAGGTCTATTTGACCGATGAGGTCGCTCAGCAGCTTGCAGACGGTGTGATCGCTGGGGCCGCAGGGAAAACGCCAGCCGAGCTGTCTGGGCAGCGGGACGCATTGATCCTGGCGATGCAGAAATCTATTGCGGAGTTCCGCTGAGCTTAGCCCAGCAGCTGCCCCAGCTTCATTGCGACGCCCATATTGCCCGAGATTTTGAGCTTACCCATAGCAACACCTGTCATCGGGTTCAGCTTTCCAGTCAGTAGCTTGGTCAGGTTGTCCTGTGAGATGCGGATGGTGCAATCCGTTTCCTGATCCTGCGTCGTGGCCTGACTGTCAGCCAGAACAATCACCCCGTCCTCGCCACAATCGAATTTCAACGATCCATCAAAGGTTTTGCCGTTCAGGCCCTTTTGAATTCCGTCAGCGATGTCTTGAAGCATCCGGGTTCCTTTCGCAGTTTCCGAATGCGTAAAGGGTCAGCCGGCGCGCAGGCAAGGCTGACCCAACGGGAACTTCCGATTACGAAGTGCCAAGGCTCTGAACTGTCCGATTGCAGGGTTCACCACCATAAAAGGTGTCGAGAACGGCCTGAAACTCGGCCGGGGCATCTGCCACGGAAGAAAACAGTGTCATCGACGACCGAAGCTTTTTCGCGTCAATCCCACCCAGAATGTCAGCGGCATCCCGCCCTTTGTGCAACAGCATAAGCGACGTTGCTTTGGTCAGGCGACGGCGCAGTTCCGGGTGGTTCAGATAGGCCGTGGCCTCATCCAGATCTTCGATCCCGTAGAGTTGAGCCATATGGGATTGACCCAGCTCGGCCAGTTGCGGAAACACAAACCACATCCAGTGGCTGGTTTTCTGCCCCTGCTCCAATTCACGCAGGACATCGGCCCAAACCGTGTCCTGCGCCTCGATGAACATATCGAGTTCGTCGTCGTTATCGTCTTCGTCAATCACTTGGACAAACGCTTGTCGCGTGCGGCCAGCAGTTTCAGACGCAGCGCATTCAGCTGAATGAAACCTGCCGCGTCTGTCTGATCATACGCGCCGGCGTCTTCCTCAAACGTCACATGCGCCTCAGAGTACAGCGAGTGATCTGACCAGCGGCCCACGGTCGAGGCCAGACCCTTGTACAGTTTCAAACGAACGGTGCCGGTGACGTGCTCTTGCGATTTATCAATGGCAGCTTGCAGCATCTCACGCTCGGGCGAATACCAAAAGCCGTTATAGATCAGCTCAGCATATTGCGGCATCAGCTGATCTTTCAGGTGCATCGCGCCACGGTCCATGGTGATGGACTCGATCCCGCGATGCGCTTCCAACAGGATGGTGCCGCCGGGCGTTTCATAGATGCCACGCGACTTCATGCCCACGAAACGGCCTTCGACCAGGTCCAGACGGCCAATGCCGTGCTTGCCGCCATATTCGTTCAGCTTGGTTAGGATGGTGGCCGGGCTCATCGCCTCGCCATTGATGCTGACCGCGTCGCCTTTTTCGAAGCCGATTTCGATGAATTCAGGCTCGTTCGGCGCATCCTCGGGGTGAACGGTGCGCTGATAGACATAGTCGGGTGCCATATCGGCAGGGTCTTCCAGAACCTTGCCTTCGGACGAGGTATGCAGAAGGTTCGCGTCAACCGAGAACGGAGCCTCGCCGCGTTTGTCTTTGGCAATCGGAATCTGGTGTGCTTCGGCCCATTCCAGCAGCTTGGTACGGCTGGTCAGGTCCCATTCGCGCCAGGGCGCGATCACCTTGATCTCGGGGTTCAGAGCATAGGCTGCCAGTTCGAAGCGCACCTGATCGTTGCCCTTGCCGGTCGCACCGTGTGCTACCGCATCGGCACCGGTGGCCTCGGCAATCTCAACCAGACGTTTCGAGATCAACGGGCGCGCGATCGAAGTGCCCAGCAGGTACAACCCCTCATACTGGGCATTGGCGCGGAACATCGGGAAGACGAAATCGCGGACGAATTCTTCACGGATGTCCTCGATATAGATGTTCTCGGGCTTGATCCCCAGCAGCTCGGCTTTTTGGCGCGCGGGCTCCAATTCTTCACCCTGACCCAGATCGGCGGTGAAGGTCACAACTTCACAACCATACTCGGTCTGCAGCCATTTCAGGATGATTGAGGTATCAAGGCCACCGGAATAGGCCAGAACAACTTTCTTGGGCGCGGACATCTGACTTCCCTTTATGCGTAGAACGATTGGCCCCTAACGGGTTTTGTGACCGGGAGCAAGTTGTGAGGATTGACGCAGAACGGGATTTGGGGTGAAACATACGCAATTTAAACAATGTTTGGTTGAAGGGGCAGTTTCAAATGTTGGGATGGCAAATATTTTTGCATTCGGTGCGGATGGTGTTCGGAAACCTGAAGCAGGTCCTGCAGATTACGGTTGGCCCAGCTCTGATTGCGACAATCATAATTGTGGGCGTGTTTCTGGCACTTGGTATTCCACTTGAGGCGCTTGATGAAAATGCAGGCGAATTGCCTCCCGGTGTGACTGCAGGGTCGATCTTTATTTTTGTCTGCGTCCTGCTGGCGGTAATATTCGTCACCATGTTCTGGATTGCCGTGTCATGGCACCGCTTCATCCTGTTGGAAGAGTACCCCACGGGAATTATTCCGACATTCCGTTTCGACAGGATTCTTGCCTATTTCGGTCGCGTTCTGATGTTAGGGATTTTGATGATGATCGCATATATCCCCATGGGTTTGGTCGTTGCAGTACTGGGCGAAAGGCTCGCGGGGTTTTCAATCGTGTTTCTGATTGTTTACACGGTTTTTCTGGTCATTTGCTTCTACCGCCTTTCCATTATTCTCCCGGCGGCAGCGATAGGGAATCCGATCCCGCTCAGAGACGCTTGGAACAACACAACAGGTGTCGGCGCTGCAATCTTGGTGCTGCTGGTGGTCGCCTTCCTGTTCCAAGTTTTGGTGCAACTGGCTTTCACCGCGTTGGCATTAATTCCGGTTTTGGGCGTTTTGCTGACCGTGTTCTTCGGCACGCTCATCCTTCCGATGATCAACGTCAGTATCTTTACCACCATGTACGGCGTCTTCATCGAAAAACGGGAACTCACCTAAGCCCCGTACACATATGTATTCCTTGCCCTTCTCGCACTGATGCGGCAGTGAAACCGACATGACTGATTTCATGACCCGCGCCCGCGCCGCCGAACAGGCGATGCGCTCTGTCTTTCCGGCGACGCCGTTGCAGCGGAATGCCCATTTGTCTGATCGCTATGGGGCCGATATCTGGCTTAAGCGCGAGGATCTGAGCCCGGTGCGGTCGTATAAAATCCGCGGCGCGTTCAATGCGATGCGCAAGCAACAGGGGCAGGACCTGTTCGTCTGTGCCAGTGCGGGAAATCACGCGCAGGGCGTGGCGTTCATGTGCAAGCATCTGGGCGTGAAAGGTGTGATCTTCATGCCGGTGACAACCCCGCAACAGAAGATCCAGAAAACCCGTATCTTCGGCGGCGAGAATATCGAAATCCACCTGACCGGCGACTATTTCGATGACACGCTAGCTGCCGCGCAAACCTGGTGCACGCAGCAGGGGGGGCATTTCCTGTCACCGTTTGACGATGCGGATGTGATTGAAGGGCAGGCTTCTCTGGCGGCCGAGATCGAAGAGCAACTGGGCGGTGTGCCGGATCACGTCGTGTTGCCGGTCGGCGGTGGCGGCATGTCCTCGGGTGTGGCCACATGGTTCGGGGATCGCAGCCATTGTCTGTTTGTTGAACCCGCTGGAGGCGCGTGCCTGCGTGCCGCATTGGCGGCAGGACATCCTGTTTCGCTGGATCATGTAGACACTTTCGTCGATGGTGCCGCCGTTGGGCGGATCGGTGAGAAGCCGTTCGAACTACTGAAATCACGCCACCTGTCGGATGTGCTGGTCCTGTCCGAAGACCGTATTTGTACCACGATGATCGAGATGCTGAATGTAGAAGGCATCGTCTTGGAACCCGCGGGCGCGCTGGCGGTCGAAGCAGTGGGCGATATCCAAAGCTTTGTGCGTGGCAAGACGGTGGTCTGCGTGACGTCCGGTGGCAACTTTGACTTTGAACGCCTGCCTGAGGTCAAAGAGCGCGCGCAGCGCTATTCCGGGGTGAAGAAGTACTTCATTCTGCGCCTGCCGCAGCGCCCGGGTGCGTTGAAAGAATTTCTGGGCATACTTGGCCCCGAGGATGACATTGCCCGCTTTGAGTACATGAAAAAGTCAGCGCGCAATTTCGGTTCGGTCCTGATCGGGATCGAAACCCGCAAGCCTGAAAACTTCATGCGCCTGTTTGCGCATCTGGACGAGGCCGGGTTTACTTATACTGATATTACCGAAGACGAAACGCTGGCGCAGTTCGTGATCTAGCCCAGCTTCTGGTGCAGTTCCGCTTCGAACTTGAGTTTCGAGCTGTCAAAAACGGCCAGAAGGGCAGGCAGATCAACGTCTGCGCCCTGACCTGCGGATGCCTGCCGTTCGCCATCCTGGCAGAGTTTCGAAAACTGATCGAACCCAAGGCTGAGCGCGCTGCCTTTCAGGAAATGCAGGTTTTGTTCCAGCTCAACCCGGTCGATGTCGCGATGCAGGCGCGCGATGACCTCCTGCACCTCTTCCAGAAAAATCTCGACCACCTCGTCAAATTCATCTGGGCCAACTTCGTCCCGCAATTGCATGACTCTGTCCCAACGGATCATGGTGAAATACCTGCCATTTAACCTTCAAGGTTCTGCGTAAACCACGGCTGGTAAAAACCCGGTTAATGGCACCATTTGAACGCGGGTCGGGTCTTCACCGGATGTTAAACCTGCGGACGCTAGGGTCGCCCTGACCGGTCAATCTCATGAGAGCAGAGGGTAAATGGTACCAGGGGCGAGTCTTGAGGACACCAGATCCGATCTGGACTTCGGCGCGATCCGCAAGGTGCTGGTTGTGGATGACAGCCGTTTGCAGCGTCGCATTCTGGTGGCCTCGCTCAGGAAATGGGGGTTTGACGTGGTCGAGGCTGATACCGGCGAGGCCGCGTTGGAGCTTTGCCAGGCAGACCCGCCCGATCTTGTGCTCAGCGACTGGGTCATGCCGGGGATGAGCGGTCTGGAGTTCTGCTGCACGTTTCGCGCGCTGGATACAGACCAATACAGCTATTTCATTCTGTTGACATCCAAAAGCGAAAAGCAAGAAGTCGCGCGTGGTTTGGACGCCGGGGCGGATGATTTTCTTATCAAACCTTTGGAAGCGGACGAGCTGCGCGCGCGCATTTCGGCCGGCGCGCGCATATTAGACATGCAGCGCGAGCTTTCGCAAAAGAACCGCCTGATTGAATCCGCACTGGAAGAATTGAAACTGGCGCATGACGCGATCGATAAAGACCTGATGCAGGCCCGCAAGATCCAGGAATCGCTGGTGCCTGAACTAACGCGGGAATTTGGCAACTCGCGAGTCAGCCTGTTACTGAAACCTTGTGGTCACATTGGTGGGGATCTTGTCGGTATGTTCTCACCTGGCGTGAATCGGCTGGGGTTTTATAGCATTGATGTGTCCGGCCACGGGATCACCTCGGCCATGATGACGGCCCGGTTGGGCAGCTATCTGTCCAGCAAGCATTTTGATCAGAATGTCGCGATGGAGCAGCGGTTCAACAAGTTCTACGCACTTTTGCCGCCGGAGGAGGTTGCGAGAACGCTCAATTCCCGTCTGATGGCGGATGAAGGGATCGAAGAATATTTCACAATGGTCTACGCCATCGTAGATTTGCGCAACGGGCATCTGAAAATGGTGCAAGCCGGGCACCCACACCCCCTTCTGCTTCGACGGGATAGCAGCAGCTGTTTTCTGGGTGAAGGAGGGTTGCCCGTCGGATTGATCGAAGGTGCGAGTTTTCAGCAAATCGAGACTCAGCTGCAGCCTGGCGACAAACTATTGTTGTATTCAGACGGTTTTACCGAATGCGCTCTGGCCGACGGCGGCCTGTTGGACGAAGGTGGTTTGCAAGAGATGGCGCAACACTGCGTTTCGGAACATGGCGGGTCCGAGTTTCTGGATGACATGTTCTGGCGTCTGACACAGGTGATGTCGCCCAAAGAGGGAATAGGAGATGACGTCTCGGCCGTGTTCTTCGAATATAACGGCCCCTAGAGCGACCAAAGATGCATTCTGGCAAAATGCCGGTCACCGCCATTTCCAAGTTTTTCAACCGCATCTGACGCATCCACCCATCGCGCTTCGTGAAACGCTTCGGCTGGCGGGCCCATGCGGCGGACGGGGCGCGCGCGATAGATCATGCAGATCTTTTCCGCCCACAGATCGTATTCCGGCATATAGGTAAAGCGGCGAAAGGCACCGACACGGCGCGGGTTGGCAACTAGCCACCCGGTTTCTTCATAGACCTCGCGATGCAGTGCCGTGATCGGCGATTCGCCCGGATCAATGCCTCCACCCGGCAGTTGCAGCTCTGGGTTGAGGCCGTCGTCATACCATGTCACCAGCAAAGACCGTCCACGAGGCAAAAGCACGTACACTCCGGGTCTTTGCGTATATTTCTGCCCTGCCTGAGGGGTTTCGCCAAACCGTCTGATCATGTATGGCCCCTTAAAACCCAATCTGTACGACCTATATGGTGCCGGTATGCCAACCCGTGGCGTGTAAGGAAACCCCATGTCTCTTGGAACAAAAATCGCGTGGGACGACACCGTCCTGCCCTTTCAACTTGATGCATCCGACATGCGCGGCCGCGTGGCCCGTCTGGATGGCGTGCTGGATGGCATCTTGAAGCAGCACGATTATCCGCAGCAAGTCGAAGCGCTGGTGGCTGAAATGGCCTTGCTGACCGCGTTGATCGGCCAGACCGTTGCACTGCGCTGGAAGCTGTCGCTGCAAGTGCAGTCCAAAGGGGCGGTCCGCATGATCGCGACCGACTATTACGCGCCGCAGGAAGAGGGCCAGCCCGCCCAAATTCGCGCTTATGCCAGTTTTGACCACGACCGTCTGACCGATGCTGCACCCTTTGATCAGGTGGGCGAAGGGTATTTCGCCATCATGATTGACCAGGGTGAAGGCACGCAACCGTATCAGGGCATCACGCCGCTGGCTGACGGATCGCTGAGTGCGTGCGCCGAAGCGTATTTCGCGCAATCCGAACAGTTGCCGACGCGGTTCTCGCTGAGCTTTGGCAAATCGACCGAGCCCGGCGCGGGCGAGCATTGGCGTGCAGGCGGCATCATGTTGCAGCACATGCCCAAAGCGTCGCCCTTTGCAGCATCAGGTGAAGGTACGGGTGAAATCCTGACCGCCACCGATCTGGTAGACGGTGAAGAAGGTGAAAACTGGGGTCGCGTCAATATCCTGCTGGATACTGTCGAGGATCTGGAAATGATCGGCCCCTCTGTTGCGCCGACCGACCTTTTGGTTCGCCTGTTCCACGAGGAACAGCCGCGTGTTTATGACGCGCAATCGGTTCAATTCGGCTGTACCTGTTCCGAGGATCGGGTGCGTCAGAGCTTGTCGATCTATTCGGCGAAGGACATCGAAAAGATGACAACTCCCGAAGGTCTGGTCACAGCTGATTGCCAGTTCTGCGGCGCGCATTACGTGCTGGATCCGGCCACAGTGGGCTTTGAAGCTGAAGACAGCGAAGGTGCATGATCCGGTTGAACAGATCCGGGCGGCCTTGCGCCGCCCCGGTCACGGATCCAGCGATTTTGACCTGAACCCCGATACCGTTCTGCCACCCGGGCGGCGGCTGCGCCCTGCAGGTGTTCTTGTGGCCATCTCATTGGCCGGTGATACGCCTCGGGTGATCCTGACCAAAAGGTCTTCTGCATTAAAGCACCATCCGGGGCAAATCGCCTTTCCCGGAGGCAAACAGGATGAATCGGATGCCGATGTCACGGCAGCGGCTTTAAGGGAAGCACAGGAAGAGATCGGGCTGCCACCTGATTTGCCAGAGGTTCTGGGGTTTCTGCCGATGCATGAAACAGTCACCTCTTTCAACGTCACACCCGTGGTCGCAGTCGTGCGTGACAGATTCGAACCTGTGCCTGAACCCGGCGAAGTGGACGAGGTATTCTCGACCCCTCTTGCTCATCTCTTGAATCCCGAGAATTATCTGGTTGAGTCGCGTCGCTGGCGCGGCCAGAAACGCAGATACTACGCAGTTCCGTACGGCCCTTATTACATATGGGGCGCGACGGCCCGCATATTGCGCGGGCTTGCAGCACGGGTGAATGAATGATGCAGATTAATGAGCCTTGGGTCAGTGAACCAGCGACCCAACAGGTATGCGCAGCCCTGACCTCATCCGGCGCACAGGCGCTTTTTGTGGGTGGCTGTGTGCGCAACGCACTTCTGGGCGCTCCTGTCTCGGACATCGATATTGCCACCGATGCCCGACCAGAGCAGGTGGTTCAGATGGCACAAGCTGCGGGGCTCAAAGCTATTCCAACCGGTATAGACCACGGTACGATCACGGTGGTCAGCGCAGGTATCCCGCACGAGATCACGACCTTCCGACGTGACGTGGAAACCGACGGTCGGCGAGCAGTCGTCGCCTTTTCCAAACACGTTGAAGAAGACGCTGCGCGGCGCGATTTTACCATGAACGCGCTTTACGCACTGCCCAATGGGGCTGTGTTAGACCCACTTGGTGGCCTTCCTGACCTTAAAGCTCGGTCAGTGCGGTTTATCGGAACGGCCGAAAATCGGATCCGCGAAGACTATCTTCGCTCACTTCGTTATTTCCGCTTTCACGCCTGGTATGGTGATCCTGACGCCGGTTTTGATCCCGATGCGCTGGCGGCCATCAGTGCCAACCTTGAAGGGTTGGAATCGCTGTCGCGCGAACGGGTCGGGGCAGAATTGCTGAAGCTTCTGGGTGCGCCTGATCCAGCCCCCGCCGTTGCAACGATGCGCAGCACAGGCGTTTTGACCCGGTTGTTGCCGGGTGCGGACGATCGGTCTTTGGCACCTTTGATTGCGCTGGAACAGGCGGCGGGTGCCGATCCCGATCCGGTGCGGCGTCTGGCAGCCATCACCTCGCCCGAGGATGCAGCGACATTGCGGTTAAGCCGTGCGCAGCTGCAACGCCTGACCCGAATGCGTGACGAGGCGCAGGCCACAACCAGTGTGGCAGAGCTTGGGTACCGCTATGGCGACGAAGGTGGCTTGCACGAGACCCTCTTGCGCTGCGCCTTTCTGGAACGATCATGGTCCGAAGACCTAAGGCGTGACTTGCATGCAGGGGCAACGGCCCGCTTCCCGATACAGGCCAAGGACCTGATTCCCAGCTTTACCGGGCCGGCGCTGGGCAAAAAGCTGGCAGAGCTTGAAAACCGCTGGATCGCGTCCGGCTTTGCGCTTTCGCGTGAGGAGTTGCTTGCAACTTAGCGCGAAGTCTCAAAAGGGGATGACAACTTTTTTCCTTTGTGCTTAGGTGCGCCTGACACATGGATGGAGGAATGCGAATGTATTACGGGATCTGGTTCGGCTAAAGCCAGGACACTTGCCCCGTAACGGGTGGTGTTCAGGCGCCATCTTTCTTCGCACGTCTTTTATCTGCTCAATCGGAGCACTCTCCATGTTTCGCTATTTCGAAAATCTTGTTGACCCTTTTGTCGCCTATACGGACTCCGACAAACCACCGACCAAGCTGTGGCCGTTTATGTTGGACTATTCGCGGCCCTTCTTTCGGGTATTTGTCTGGGCCGCGTTGATTTCCATCATCGTCGCGGGGGTTGAAGTCGGGCTGATCTACTACATGGGCCGCGTTGTCGATCTTTTGGGGGGCACCCCGGCCGAGGTCTGGCAGAATCACGGAACAGAACTGTTGTTGGTGGCTGCATTTGTACTGCTGTTGCGCCCGTTGCTGCATCTGATCGACGTGCTGTTGCTTAACAACACGATCCTGCCGAGCTTTGGCACCCTGATCCGCTGGCGCGCGCATAAACATGTTCTGCGCCAATCAGTTGGGTGGTTTGAGAACGACTTTGCCGGCCGGATCGCCAACCGAATCATGCAGACGCCGCCCGCCGCGGGCGAAGTGGTCTTTCAGGTTTTTGACGCGATTTCCTTCTCGTTGGCCTATCTGATCGGCGCGGCAATCCTGTTGTATGTTGCGGACGCACGCTTGTTGATCCCGTTGCTGATCTGGTTCGCATTTTACGCGATGCTGGTGCGTTGGACGGTGCAGCGTGTGGGCCCGGCTTCAAAGGCGGCCTCGGATGCGCGCTCGACAGTGACGGGTCGGGTGGTGGATAGCTATACGAACATCCACTCGGTCAAAATGTTCGCCCATGGCCCGCAAGAGCTGGACTATGCCCGCGAAGCCATCCAGGAAACCCGCCGAACTTTTCAGATCGAGATGCGGATTTTCACCATCATGGATGCGGTTCTGGTCACGCTGAACGGTATGCTGATCGTGGGCGTTGTTGGCTGGGCGATTGGGCTTTGGATGCAGGGGACAGCTTCGGTTGGTGTTGTTGCAGCGGCGACTGCGTTGACCCTGCGCCTGAACGCCATGACCGGATGGATCATGTGGGCATTGACCAGCTTTTTCCGCCAGTTGGGTATCGTGGCCGAGGGGATGGAGACCATTGCGCAGCCCATCGATCTGCTGGATGCACCGACTGCGAAACCCCTGCATCTCAGCAAGGGCGAGATTCAGATCCGTGATCTTTCGCACCACTACGGTCGTGAGACCGGAGGCTTGGACCATGTCAACCTGACCATCCAGCCTGGTGAAAAGATCGGTTTGATTGGGCGTTCCGGCGCCGGTAAATCGACTCTGGTTAAGCTTCTTTTGCGGTTTTACGACGTCGAGCGCGGTGCGATTTTGATCGATGATCAGAACATCGCGCAGGTCACGCAAGACAGCCTGCGCAGCCATATCGGCATGGTCCAGCAAGACAGCGCGTTGTTGCACCGGTCTGTGCGCGACAACATCCTGTATGGTCGGCCGGATGCGTCCGAGGCGCAGATGATCGCGGCCGCCAAACAGGCTGCAGCGCATGAGTTCATCCTTGATCTGCAAGACCCGCAGGGTCGGACCGGGTATGATGCACATGTGGGGGAACGCGGCGTGAAGCTGTCCGGGGGTCAGCGTCAGAGAGTGACCCTAGCGCGAGTTATCCTGAAGGATGCGCCGATCTTGTTGTTGGATGAAGCGACATCTGCCCTAGATTCCGAGGTTGAAGCGTCAATTCAGGAAACTCTCTACGGCATGATGCAAGGCAAAACCGTGATCGCAATTGCGCACAGGCTCAGCACCATCGCGCAGATGGACCGCATTTTGGTGATGGATGCTGGCCGCATCGTGGAAGAAGGCTCACATTCAGACCTTCTGGCGCAGGGCGGCCTTTACGCGCAGTTCTGGGCGCGGCAGTCTGGCGGCTTTGTGATCCCGGAGGCCGCTGAATGAGGGTTGCTGACCTCATCTACCCGTTCAAAAACATCGAAACGCCGCCACCACAGACTTTGGGGGCGTTTATTCGCTGGAGCCTGTCCGGGGCATGGCCCATGCTGTTTGTCGCGGCTTTCTTCTCGGCCACAGCAGGCGCGATGGAGGCAGGGACAGCGTGGATTCTGGGTCGCGTGATAGATGTGGCAACCTCCAGCGGGCCCGAAAGTTTTCTGACCGCAGCAAATATGTGGATGATCTTTGGCGCGGCTGCGTTCTTTATGCTGCTGCGCCCGATCCTGTTTGGCCTGTCGTCTCTGTCGAACAACTACATCGTCATGCCCAACATCACACCTTTGGTGCTGGCCAAGTTGAACCGTTGGACGTTGGGCCAGTCGGTGACTTATTTCGACGACGATTTTGCCGGTCGGATCGCGCAGAAACAGATGCAGACGTCGAACGCCATGGCTTCTGTCGTGTCGGAAACGATCAGCGCGATTGTGTTTGCCTTGGCGTCTCTGGCCGGATCTTTGCTTTTGTTAGGATCTATTCATCCATTGGTGATGTTGCCCTTTGCGGCCTGGCTGGTGGTCTATTTCCTGCTTGTACGCTGGTACCTGCCGCGCATCCGCGTGCGTTCTGCCGCGCGGGCCGGGGCGCGGGCGATGGTGTCGGGGCAGGTGGTCGACACGATCACCAACATCAAGACCGTCAAGCTGTTCGCGCATTCCGCTTTCGAAGATCAGGCCGCGCGCCACTCGATGGTGGAATTGCGCGAACGATCGCTGGATTTCGGCAAACTTTCGGCCAGTTTTCGATTCATTCTCATGACGCTGGCCGGTGTGCTGCCCGTTCTGCTGTTGGGCGCGACGCTATGGTTGTGGCAACTCGGCATGGCGACCGCAGGGGATATTGTGGCGGCCGGTGCGGTATCGATCCGCATCGCGCAGATGACCGGTTGGGTCAGTTTCACGCTGATGGGTCTTTACGCCAACGTGGGTGAGATCGAAAACGGAATGAAAACGCTGGCCAAGCGTGACCGGGTCGAGGATGCGGGCGACGCAAAAGACCTGACCGTGCACGACGGATCGATCTCATTCGAAAATGTCAGTTTTGCCTATGGTCGGGATATAGGCGGTGTCACGGATCTGACCTTGACCATAGAACCCGGCGAAAAGCTGGGTATCGTCGGTGCCTCGGGCGCGGGTAAGTCCACACTCGTTTCGCTTCTGCTCAGGCTCTATGACAGGGAAAGTGGCGCAATTTGTATCGACGGGCAGGATGTGTCGCAGGTGACGCAAGACAGCCTGCGCCGTCAGATTGGCATGGTCACGCAGGAAACGGCGATGTTCAACCGCTCAGCGCGCGAGAACATCCTGTACGGTCGCCCGGACGCATCCGAGGATGAGATGATTACTGCCGCGAGGAAGGCCGAGGCGCATGAATTCATCCTGAGCCTTGAGGACGCAAATGGTCGCAAAGGCTATGACGCCCATCTGGGCGAGAGAGGCGTTAAACTCAGCGGTGGGCAGCGGCAACGTATCGCTTTGGCCCGCGCCATTCTGAAGGACGCGCCGATTTTGGTTCTGGACGAGGCGACCTCGGCGCTGGATTCCGAGGTCGAAGCCTCGATCCAGACGGCGCTGCATCGGGTGATGGAAGGCAAGACCGTTCTGGCCATTGCGCACCGCCTGTCCACCCTCAGCGAGATGGACCGGATCGTTGTTCTGGATCAAGGGCAGATCGCAGAATCCGGAACGCATGAGGCTCTGCTGGATCAAGGCGGGCTGTATGCGCGGTTCTGGCACCGTCAGTCAGGCGGCTTCATTCAGGCGGAAGCTGCGGAATAAGGGTTTTGTTGCCGTCAAAGCCCGGCTATCAGGCACTCCATGACGCAGCAATTCACAATCACACGGCTTGGCCATCAGGGCGACGGCATTGCCGATGGTCCCGTCTATGTACCGCGCACGCTTCCCGGCGAAGTCGTTAGTGGTACTCTGACAGGCCAAGTGCTGACCGACATACGGGTGGAAACGCCGTCTGAAGACCGGGTCAAAGCCCGGTGCCGCCATTACAAAGCCTGCGGAGGATGTCAGTTACAGCACGCGTCTGACGCCTTTGTTGCTGATTGGAAGCTTGAAATCGTTCGCAACGCCTTGGCGGCGCAGGGTCTGGATGCGCCCATGCGCCCGATACACACGTCCCCCGAACAGTCGCGTCGACGCGCAACGATTGCGGTAAGGCGTACGAAAAAGGGCACATTGGCCGGATTTCATGGTCGCGCCTCGGACACGATCACGGAAATCCCCGACTGCCGGTTGTTGGACCCGGCGCTGATCTCGGCCATTCCAGTGGCAGAGGCGCTGGCCGTTCTGGGTGGAAGCCGTAAGGGCGTATTGGCCGTCACGCTCACATTGTCCGAAGGTGGGCTGGACGTCGCCGTCAAAGGTGGCAAACCCTTGGACGGGCCGCTGGAACTGGCACTGGCTCAAGCGACCGAGAAGCACGGTTTGGCGCGGTTGAGCTGGGATGATGAAGTGATCGCCATGCGGCAGGCGCCGCTTCAGTGCTTTGGAACAGTTGAAGTCACGCCGCCGCCCGGTGCGTTCTTGCAGGCGACGAAGGACGGAGAACAGGCTCTATTACAAGCAGTTTTGGAGGCAACTGAAGGTGCCAAGCGCGTCGTCGACCTGTTTGCGGGTAGCGGTACATTTTCGCTTCCTCTGGCCCAAGCCGCCGAAGTTCATGCGGTGGAAGGCGAGGCTGCCATGGTTCAGGCGCTGGATCACGGTTGGCGCAAGACGCAGGGCCTGAAACGCGTGACAACCGAGGCCCGGGACCTGTTCCGCCGTCCGTTGATGCCCGACGAGCTAAAGACATTTGACGCGATCGTGTTGGATCCGCCTCGTGCCGGGGCCGACGCACAGGTGGAGGAACTTGCTCAAGCCAAGCGCCCTGCCATTGCGTATGTCTCGTGCAACCCAGTGACATTTGCGCGGGATGCGAAAAACCTTGTTAACGCAGGCTACACCCTTGAATGGGTACAGGTCGTTGACCAATTTCGGTGGTCGTCACATACGGAACTTGCAGCGCGGTTTGTCCAGAACACCGCATCTTGATCAGACAGGAGATTGCGACACATGGGTGTCAAACAGCGCTTGCTGAACATTGTCGAAGCGCCCGTGTTTGGGCGGTTTATAACGGCCGTCATCATCTTCAATGCGATCCTTCTGGGAATGGAGACGTCGCCGACCCTGATGGAAATAGCTGGTCCAGTGATTGTGGCGCTGGACAAGCTGTGTCTTGCGATCTTCGTGGCCGAAATCACGATGAAGCTGATCGCCACCGGGCGCAGATTTTTCACGAATGGCTGGAATATCTTTGATTTCCTGATCGTGGGGATCGCCCTAATCCCCAGCGCCGGAGGCTTGTCCGTGCTGCGTGCCCTTCGGATTCTGCGGGTATTGCGCGTGATTTCCGTGGCGCCCCGCCTGCGTCGCGTGGTCGAAGGATTTATTTCGGCCCTGCCGGGGATGGCCAGTGTCTTCCTGCTGATGGCGATCCTGTTCTATATTGGCGCCGTAATCTCGACCAAACTGTTCTCAGGCTCGTTTCCGACTTGGTTCGGTGATCTGGGCCTGTCGGCTTATACCTTGTTCCAGATCATGACGTTGGAAAGCTGGTCCATGGGCATTGTCCGCCCTGTAATGGAGGTTTTTCCCTACGCATGGCTATTCTTTGTGCCTTTTATCATGGTCACGACCTTTGCCGTGGTGAACCTGTTGGTGGGTCTGATCGTGAACTCGATGCAGGATGCCCACCATGCCGAGGATGAAGTCAAGACCGACGCCTATCGCGACGAAGTGCTGGAACGGCTGGCAAGCATCGAGCGCCGCCTGACCGAGCAGAAGAACAGCAAAAAGTGATTTCCGTTTCTTGATGTTTTTGGCATATTAGTTCCAAAAAACAGAGCAGGCAGTGAAACATGGATCGTCGAGCATTCGGATTGGGAGCTATGGCAACGCTGAGCCTTTCGGCTTGTGCCTCAGCCAGCCCAAGATTTCTTAGTTATAATGGGCCCGAGGTGACCTCGTTGGTGGTCAACAAGGGTGCCCGCAAACTCTATCTGCTGCATCATGGGCAGATTTTGCGAGAATATGATGTGGATTTGGGATTTGCACCACAAGGTACAAAGATCAAAAAAGGGGATGGTCGCACGCCCGAGGGCAGCTATCTGATCGACCGCAGGAATCCTCGCAGCCGCTATCATCTGTCGCTGGGCATTTCTTACCCCAACTCTCAGGATGTCGCTCAAGCCAAGGCAGAAGGGGTTAACCCGGGCGGAGATATTTTCATCCACGGCCAGCCGAATCTTCGGTCAGAACTCAAGCGCGCGCGGAAAACACCGGATTGGACGGCAGGATGCATCGCGGTCAAGAATGACGAGATCGAGGAGATTTATTCGATGGTCAACAAAGGTACGCTGATCACTTTGCGTCCCTAGGCGGCACTGGCGCCCAGGCAGCAAATCCAAACACTTCGTAGTCGCGCTGGTAGGCCTCTGCTGCCAGCGCCTCAAGTTTCGCGTCATAGATCTGGTCCAACGTAAACGGCACGTCGGGCGCGCATGGGCCAGGCGCAGGTGGGTGCGAATGCCCAATCTCATGCGCCAGTGCAGGAAGTGCCGCCGCCATCTCTTCTTCTCGCAGGATCAGGTCAGGCATTAGGAAACTGGCAATACCGTCCAACACCCGCGATTGGCTGCACCACGTCCCGTCGACGCGGATTGGCGTTTGACCATTGAGGTTGAGGCGCAGGAAGCTCAGGAAGGCCGAAAACGCGTCCCGGTGTTGCTCGATGGAATAATTGTTATCCCGCACTTGCCCCGGAATCGGTATTTTGAGCCGGTTACGCAGATAGTTGCGCACCATTTTATAGCTGCCCGGCCCTGTGCTCAGGATGTGCTGGCAAAAGGCCGTATGTGCTCGTGCCAACGGGTGGCGCAGGACGGTGAATTTTCGATGGCCGGGGTAATCCTTTAACCAGGCGCGGATTTGTTTGCGATTCCGATCGGTGATCAGGTCGCCAACCACGCAGCCATCCAGATCGGCCAGCCATTGGCCGATGACAGGCTCTAAACCGCTACGAATAGGTAGAAACATCAGGGCGGACTTTGGCGCTGCGATGTATTGCGGTACAGCGGCCCCGCGCTGCGGTTCGAAGCCATATGAACGATGTAACCCAAACTGATCGATATCTGCCAAAGCGCGCGTCATGTCGTCAGGATTGGTGACCTTTGACACGGCTGGCGCCGGGTTTTGCGGCTTCAGCGTGTCATCCAGCTTGGTCAAACGCGCGTCGACCCCCAGCCATGTAGCCAAACCGTTTAGGACGTCCAGCTCGGTCAGGTCGTCATAGGTGACGAAAAAAGCGGTTTGGCCAGTCTTTTGCAGATGCTGCCGAAGCATGTGCTGGTGGTCTTGGACCTGATCCAGATAATCCGAAAACTCCTGTGCATCAAAGTCAACCACAGCATCGACACGCCGTTTGACGTTCTTCAGCAGCCATTGCTGCGTGGCCCGCGCGATTTTTAACGACAGGTAACTGTCCAGCGGGTTGCGTGTCAGGATGATCTTGGCGCAGCGAGGGTCATTCAATACTGGCTTTAGAACCCGCGGGTCGTGTTCTACGAAATATCGGAATCCGTTGATGTCACCGGGGGCAGAGCGAATGGCTTTCAGCAATTTCAACGGGTCCGCATCCCGGTCTTCCAGAGACAGGCCCAGCAGGCTATCTGATTTCAGATTGCCCGCAAAATGCGGGTTGAACGCTTCGCCATGGCAGGTCACGCCGTCCAGCGCATTCAGATTTGCTTCCAGCAGGTTCGACCCTGTGCGCATGGCCGCCAATACAACGAAATAATCAAAGTTGGCTGACATGGGCCGTCACTGCACCAGATAAGGTTTGCGGAATGGTTTTGTCTGAGGGCCAAACACATCATCCACGGGGAAGTCCCCCATGAGGTATGGGTGCATACCCTGATTCTTGAGGTTTTGTAGGAACTTACCGAAACCAGACAAATCACCCATAGTGGGCACTTCGGTCAGATGGCTGGTCTGATTCACTCCGATTTCGTCAAGGATGGACTGCAAGGGATCCATCGGCGATTCAATGAAATCCGCCAACGTCCAGTTGCGCACTCTTGCCTTGGTCCAGACCGAGGTCAAAACCTCAAGCTGCTTGGTTTCGATCTGCTGCAGCCGTGCCGCTTCGCATCGGATATCCGAGAAGTTGAGATTCGAGCGGAACAGCGGAATCGCCCACGCTCCGGTGATGACCGAGATCTGGGCGTTCTTGTCGCGCGCCAGAAACCAGTTGATCTCTTGCGTGTCTCTTGGGCCGAACTGAAAACACTGTCGTTCCCCCCGCGTATTCCAGACCAAGTTCGACAGGAAAGCTGTGGGATTATAATCCCGCAACGATGCAGAATCGCTGAGAGCCCCGTTGGTTATGGGTTCGCCCTGCGCAAACTCGGCGTGTTGGGGTTCGAACAAGTGCCCGTGGACCCTTGTGCCCGTGATGGTTGCCAGCCAGGATTCAAAATCGTCAAACAGCTCGGAAAAGCCCTGAAAGACGGAATAGGGCGAAGATGTCAGGCCATTTTCGCTACCGTGACGTGGGAAGCGACTTTGCATATAAAGCCCGTCGCGCCCGCGTGTCCGCCGTTCGACCGCTTTCGAGAAGATGCGATCTATCTTACCCGGATTGGGTTCGGCCGGTTTCATGGCGCCGCTCTGGTCGGTCAGGAATGCCTGATACAAACGTTCGGCCTGAGGCCAGATCTTGCGCGCTACAAAGCAGTCCGAGCGTCGTAGCAATTGCAGGTGGTCGTCGTAAAAAATGTGAGGGCGGCCCTGATAGTCGAACTTGGACAGGGTCAGGGAACGGCTTTCGATATGTGTGGAGTATTGCCGAGAAAGTGTTTGGAAATAGCTTTCGTCGGGTATCCAAACATGGCGGAAATACTTGTCGTACTGTTTGCGCTTGGGATCTTGAAGAATGGCAGACAGCGTTTGGCGGGTCAGGCACCACCATTGGCTACCCATATGAGGTACCAATCCGTCGGGGATATTCCTGCGGTATCCCAACGCTCGCTGAATCCTGACATAGGTGTCAAACAGCTTGCGTTGTTTTCGCCACGAAAACGGGAAGCGCAGGGTAAAGCGTTCATGGTCCAGCCCGCCAATGGTCCAGTTGACGTCCGATGTCGTCGCGCTTTCGATGAAGTCCACGCGGGGCCGGTCGGCCAGGTATGCTATCAATTCCTGAACCGGGCGCAGCGGTAAGCACGCCCCCGAGGACAAAAACACGTGCCGCACCTCAGGGAATTGTTCCAACATCATCTCGGATGCGCTTTGCGAGGCAGCAACAATGCCCCACCCGCCCCAATCGCACCTGTGACGTTCGGAAAAAACGATGCTGGGATCATTCGAGCAGGAGGCGACAAAGCGTGTGTATAGACCATCGGGTACTTTGCGATCTACGTGGATCACGACCGGGCATCCTGCAGCCGTCCAGTGGCGCGCGACCTGCTCGGCCCGATCCAGTGATGTATGGACCAGCATGACGATGCCCAGACCGCTCATGCCCAATTCCCCTTGGACATCAGGCCCAGAATCTCAAGCTGCCGCCAATTGATGTACGCCTCGGACCATTCGCACCAGAAAACGGGTTTGTCCTCAAGCCGGGCAGCATAGGCTTTGTATTCATCCGACCCGCGATAATGCTGACCGCGCTTCAGTTCCTCGCGCGCCTTGTCGCCAAGGGTGTTTATCAATTTGGCGTGAAGCAGTGACCCGCTGGCCTTTTCCCCACCCCATTCGTCATACACCTGGTTCAGCCCCCGCGGCAAAAGCGAATGGGTCGAGCTGATATAGACATAGCGCCGATCCCATTTCACCAACGGAATCTTGTTCAACGCTGGAGCCTTGGAGGGGTTTTCGCGGAAAAACACTCGCGCCCTTGGGCCGCCCTGAATCCACAGGTTCTTATAATCCGGGTTTTTGGTGATCATGTAATTCCCGGGATCGAACCAACGCGCGATTTCGAACGGATCCTGCCCCTCGTGGTAGGGTTCCGCATCCACCGGGCCTTCGGGGTACATGTCGATCAGCATGGTTCCAAAGCTGCGCACGGCGCTGCCATCCAGCCAATCCGTCAACGCACGGATCGGACGGGTATCACAAAATGGATAGATGAAGAACTCATCCGGGTCGACGGTCAGAACCCAATGCCCGTGCGCGTATTTGCGCAGAATGTAGTTTGACCAGTCCAGACCATAGCCCGCGCGTTTGTAACTGGTGGTCGTCCGCCAGACTGACACGTCGACCTGTTCTTTCAGGAACTCGAAGCTTCCGTCATCGCTGTTGTTGTCGATGAACAAAAAGTGGTTGATGCCCAGTTTGCGGTAATATTTCAAAAAGAATGGCAGGCGGATTTTTTCGTTTCGGATAACACTCATCAACAAGATGTCGTCGCTGCGGATTGCTGATGTATTGTTACTGGCAGGTTTGAGCTCACGTCTTCGTCTGAGGCAACGCAGAATACGGCGCTTGCGCCGCAGTCTCATCTTGTAGGACTCAAACAGGCTCACGTGACTGCCCAACCCTTTTTATAACGCGAGCTTTCCCCGACCCCGTCATGACCGCTGGCACGACAAAGCATTATCGGTTTATGGCACCTATGCATCTTCTGAGGCAACTTCTTTAAATTCTGGAAAGGGTAAACGGGCCGTTGATTGTCGTGTTTTCATGACAGCACCCAATCCCCGCCTGTCATCAGCCCCATTTGCTGCAACTGTGTCCAACCAGCGTATCGCACCGATTGTGGGGTCCACATGTCCGGTTTATTAATTATCCCGTCATAGTACGCCCCGAATTGGTTCGGGTCGTGAAAATGCTGGTGTCGTTGCTTTTCGGATTTGGATTTTTCGACAATCTCCGGCAGGAACTTCGTGTGCAGCAAAACCCCCGAAGGGGCCGAGCCGTCCGGTCCGTCATAAGTTGCGTTCAGGTGACGCGGCAGGGCGGAATGGCAAGAGTTTACATAGGCATACCGCCGCGACCAGCGCATAAGCGGGATCTTGTTCAGCGTGGGGGATCGTTGCCGCGTCTGGGCGAAGAACATGCGTTCCCTTGCGCCGCCTTGAACCCACAGATTGCCCATCGGGCTTTGTCGCTCTGCGCGATGTGGCCCTGCGTCGAACCAACATAACAACTCCGTCGGGTCGGTATTGGAGTCATAGGCCTCATGGCCCAGCGGACCTTTGGGGTAGAGGTCCAGCATCAACGCGCCAAAACCAACCCGCCCTTGCTGGTCCAGCCAATGCGTCAGGTCCTGTAGGGGGTAGGTATCGCACTGTGAATAGACCAGCAGTTCATCCGCATCGACCATCAGGCACCAGTGATTGTGCCCATACCGCATCTGAAGCCAGGTTAGCCAATCCAGGCCAAATCGTGATCCCCGATAGCTGGAATAGGTTTGCCAGACAGACACATCCGGTTGGTCCAACAAATATTCTGCCGAGCCGTCATCGCTGCCGTTATCCACGAAAAGGAAATGACCTACGCCCAACTGGCGGTAGTGGTGAAAGAGCCAGGGCAGGCGAGTGATCTCGTTGCGCAATGTTGTAAAGCACAGCACTCCACCAGCGCGGATCTCGCCTGTCTGATCTTTCAGGCAGGTCAATTGGTGCCGACTGCGCAAGGACCGCCACAGCAGCCGTCGACGTTTCCAGCGCAGCTGATACTTTTGCCGCCAACTGATCCGGGGCAGGTTATGCACTGTGCCGGAGGTCACTGGTGACTCATTTCTCGTAATGCCCGTTCTGATGCCAGCGCCAGGCATCCGCGATCATCGTCTCTAACGTTGATCTTTTGGGCGACCATCCAAGTTCGGTTTCAGCACGTACAGAACCTGAGACCAGCTTTGTGCAATCCCCGGCGCGACGCGGTCCGATAGAATACGGTACCGGTCGATTGGTGACGGATTTGGATTGTTCGATGACCTCAAGCACGGAAAATCCGGATCCGGTACCCAGATTGAAGACGCGACTTTCCTTGCCCTGTTCCAACCAGTCCAGCCCCAGAACATGCGCGTCCACCAGATCGCAGACGTGTACATAGTCGCGGATACATGTTCCGTCGGGGGTGTCGTAGTCGGTGCCAAAGACGGTCAAACCATCCCGTTTGCCATCAATCGCGTCCAGCATCAGAGGGATCAGGTGAGTCTCGGGGCGGTGAAATTCACCCACTTCCCCCTCGGGATCCGCCCCGGCAACGTTGAAATAGCGGAAAATGACATTGCGCAGGCCATGGGCCGCTTCGAAATCCTTCAGGATGTCTTCGATTGCGCGCTTTGAGGCGCCATATGCATTCAACGGAAGCTGCGCGGTGGATTCATCCAGAACCACGTTGTCATGCTCGCCGTAGGTGGCGCATGTGGATGAAAACACAAAGTCCAGACACCCGGCTGCGACTGCAGCTTCGATCAAGTTCAGTGAACCCGTAACATTGTTTGACCAGTACACTCCGGGCTGGCGCATCGCGTCACCCACCTGGCTTAGGGCAGCAAAATGAATCACCGCCGCTGGTTGGTGTTTGGCAAACACCTCGTCAAGACGCGCCCGGTCCAGCAGGTCGCCCTGTTCAAAAGGGCCGTATTTCACTGCATCCTGCCAGCCCGTGACCAGATTGTCATACGTCACCGGAACATAACCCGCCTTCGCCAGCGCCTTACAGGCGTGCGAGCCAATATACCCGGCACCACCGGTCACAAGGATAGTTGTCATGATGCGCCCTTTGGAGCCGAGTTACCTTTACATAAGATATGGGGACCGCCGGATGTCATGGGGAAAATCGGTTACTCCAGCCCCATCGCCGCCATCATCTCTTCGATCTTTGGCACGTCCTGCGGGTTGTTCAATTCCCAGAACTGGCGGCCCTTGGCCGCGACCTCGACGCACAGAACCTTGCGCCCGTTTTCCATGAACCGAAGCTGTTCCAGACCCTCCAGCTGCTCCAGCGGGCCGGTGGGCCAGCCTGGATATGCGGCAAGCGCATCGGGTCGGTAAGCATATACGCCCACGTGATGAAACACCGGGGTCGGTTCGCCGCCTGCATAAGTCTCGGACGTAAAAGGCACGACCTCTTTCGAGAAATACATCGCGCTGTGGTCGCGCCCGAACACTGCAGTTGTACCGCCAACGCGCCCATTTTTGCGATCGTTCAGCAGACTGTTCAGCGCGTCCCCGTCGCAGCGCAGCACGGGCGTGGCAACACCGGCATCTGGCGCGGCGCGCAGGCCGGCGATCAGGTCTTCGACAAACCAGCGTGGCGTCAGCGGCGCGTCGCCTTGCAGGTTGACCACGATGTCATGACCACCACCCAGAACTTCATGCGCTTCGGCGCAGCGTTCGGTGCCGTTCTGGCAGCTTTCCGAGGTCATGACCACTTCGGCCCCAAACCCTTCCGAGACCTCGCGGATACGATCGTCATCCGTTGCAACGACCACCCGGTCTACACCCGAAACAGACTTGGCCGCGCGCCAGGACCGTTCGATCAGCGTCATTGCAGCACCTGTGGCACCCGATAGCGGCACCAGTGGTTTGCCCGGATAACGGGTCGAGGCATAGCGGGCAGGGATGGCGATCAGAACAGACATCAGGCTTCCTTCAGTTCAACACCCGGAGCGTAAGCGATAAAAAACGGGTTGGCATAGCCTTCTTTGCCATAAGCCAGCGGCGAGTGGTCGTCAAAACGCACCACCTTTCCGCCCGCCCCGGCAAGCACCGCATGGCCTGCCGCCGTATCCCATTCCATCGTGCGCCCAACGCGGGGATAAATGTCCGCCTCACCCGTAGCCACCAGGCAGAACTTGAGCGAGGACCCCGCGCTTTTGCTGTCTTTCACCTGATACTTGTTGATGTAGTCCTCGGTGGCCTGATCCCGATGGGATTTCGAAGCCACAACAAAAAGCGCCGAATTGTCCGGTTTAGAGACTGATATTCCGGTCAAAGTCCCGGGCGTTGCCTTGTCAAACGCCCCTGTTTCCTCGACTGACTGACCATCCGATTGCGTATAGAACATGCGCCCGCGTGCTGGTGCATAGACCACGCCCCGGGTCGGTACTCCGTTCTCGACCAGCGCGATGTTGACGGTGAAGTCGCCGCGACGGTTGATGAATTCCTTGGTGCCGTCCAACGGATCAACAATCAGGAAGGTATCACCTTTTTCCGAATGCGAGGCGGCCTGTTCTTCAGTGACCAGAAGGATATCCGGGAAGGCTGCGCGCAACCCGGCGGAAATCAAAGCGTCAGCAGCCTCGTCCGCTTCGGTCACAGGGCTAGAGTCGGATTTGACTTTGACGTCGAAATCATCCGCCTCATAGATCTCCATGATCTTGTCGCCCGCCTCCAGGGCCAGCCGCCGAATGACGGGAATAAGCGCGTCGTAGGTCACAAAAATGCTCCGTTCCTGTGGTTTGTTGATCCAAACTCATCACCGACTTATGATGCGGCGGTTACGGAACGGCAAGATATTCGTGGCAGATTAAAGGCGACGCGGCAGGAAAGACCTTCGAGTGTATTACTTCAAGCGCAATCAATCACTGCTGGGCGGCGCCTTTACAACGGCTGAGCTGGTGTTCCACGCTTCGGTGCGAAATGTGCGTGCGCAACATCCCAATGCGGTGATGGCCATCCTGATCAACGTTATGCAACTGGTGGTTATGGGCACTACGTTTTACCTGCTTATGACTTTGATGGGTCGAGGCGGTGTTCCCAAGATCAGAGGCGAATTTCTACTCTACGTCCTGTCGGGAGTTTTTCCTTTCATGATGCATATCCAATCCATCGGCGCGATTTCAGGGGTCGGGACGGCGAATAATCCAATGATGCTGCATTCGCCGATGAACGTGATGGTCACGATCCTGTCGTCAGCATTCAGTACGCTGTACAAGCAATTGCTGGCCATGTTCATCATCCTTTTTTTCTACAGCGTCGCAATCGCACCGATTGAGATTCAGGATCCTGGCGGTGCTTTTGCAATGATTTTGCTGGCCTGGTTTACCGGGTGTGCTGTGGGATTGGTGTTTATGGCACTGAAACCGTGGTTTCCGACAACGGTCGGAATGCTCACCAATATCTATCGTCGTCTGAACATGGTGTTTTCCGGCAAAATGTTTGTTGCTAATACACTGGGTGGCGGGTTGCTGATGATGTTTGCGTGGAATCCGCTATTTCATATCATCGACCAATGTCGCGGTTTCATTTTCCAGAATTATTTCCCGCGCAATTCCAGCTGGGAATACGCGCTCTGGGTTGGGATTGCCTTGTTGATGATCGGCCTGATGGGTGAGTTCTTTACACGCCAGCACGTTTCACAAAGCTGGAACGCCCGCCGTTAACGCGCGACCCGCAATGTAAGGTTGATCCGTCCGCCTTTGGGCAGCAGCCGAGAAGATCCGAACCTGATCCGATCTACCCCGTGATACGCCAACCGCGCTGGTCCACCCATGACCACCACATCACCCGAGCCTAGCCAGATTGACTCGGTCTTGCCGCCACGGGTCGTGTTGCCAATGCGGAACAGGGCGTCGTCGCCCAGAGAAACTGACAAAACGGGCCAGGAAAAATCGGCCTCGTCTTTGTCCTGATGAAGCCCCATCTTTGCGCCTTCACCATAGTAATTGATTAAACAGCAATCCGGTTCACGTTCGGCGCTGACCAAATCACGCCAGATATCCAGAATACTTTTGGGAATGCCGGGCCAGATGCCGCCCTTGGGATGCTGATCCTGATAGCGATAGCCCGCCTTGTCAGTCACCCAACCCAAGGCCCCGGCTGAGGTCATCCGCACCGACATCTCTTTGCCCGAGGGCGTAACGGGGCGAAACAGGGGCGCGGCTTTCAGAATCGGTCGCAAATCAGCGATGACCTGCGTCTGAGCGGCAGGATCCAGATAGGCTTTTCTGATATCGAACCCCCGCAAAACCAGCCGCGCCATTCCGGAAACCCCAATCCTTTCCAAATCCTTGCCAAAAAAGGCCACAGATTCCCGAAAACCTGCCTTTTACGGTGCTTGCAGGCCCTTGGTCTCGCCCTTATATACGCCGGGACGCGCGATGGTAGTGCTGTCGCGCACAACAGATCGGGGACAGGATGCCGAAACGGGTCCGGTCCTCGGGACATCGCCTTGAAGAGAAAGGGATTGCAAAAATGGGAAAAGTAATCGGGATTGACCTCGGTACCACAAACTCTTGTGTGGCCATCATGGACGGCTCACAGCCGAAGGTCATCGAAAACGCCGAAGGGGCGCGGACGACGCCCTCGATCGTCGCCTTCACCGAAGATGAGCGTCTGGTCGGTCAGCCTGCAAAACGTCAGGCGGTCACCAACCCCGACAACACGATCTTTGGCGTCAAGCGTCTGATCGGTCGTCGCGTGGACGATGCCGAAGTCGAAAAAGACAAGAAAATGGTGCCGTACGCCATCGTCAATGGCGGCAATGGCGACGCATGGGTGGAAGCCCGTGGTGAAAAGTACTCCCCAAGCCAGATCTCGGCCTTCACTCTGGGTAAGATGAAGGAAACCGCCGAAAGCTATTTGGGTGAGGAAGTCACGCAAGCCGTTATCACCGTTCCGGCCTACTTCAACGACGCTCAGCGTCAGGCCACCAAAGACGCAGGCAAGATCGCCGGTCTGGAAGTGCTACGGATCATCAACGAACCGACAGCGGCTGCTCTGGCCTATGGTCTGGACAAGGAAGAAACCCAAACCATCGCGGTCTATGACCTTGGTGGCGGCACGTTCGACGTGACCATCCTGGAAATCGACGACGGCCTGTTCGAGGTCAAATCGACCAACGGTGACACCTTCCTGGGTGGTGAAGACTTTGACATGCGCATCGTCAACTACCTGGCAGATGAGTTCAAAAAGGAACACGGTGTCGATCTGTCTGCCGACAAGATGGCCCTGCAGCGTCTGAAAGAAGCCGCTGAGAAAGCCAAGATCGAACTGTCTTCAACCTCGCAGACCGAAATCAATCAGCCGTTCATCTCGATGGGCTCGAACGGTCAGCCGCTGCACATGGTCATGAAACTGACCCGTGCCAAGCTGGAATCGCTGGTTGGCGACCTGATCAAGAAGTCGATGAAGCCTTGCCAGGCCGCTCTGAAAGACGCCGGTCTGTCGGCTGCCGACATTGATGAGGTTGTTCTGGTCGGTGGTATGACCCGAATGCCGAAAGTGATCGAAGAGGTTACCAAGTTCTTTGGCAAGGAACCACACAAGGGTGTGAACCCGGACGAAGTGGTTGCAATGGGCGCCGCCATTCAGGCTGGTGTTCTGCAGGGCGACGTCAAAGACGTGGTTCTGCTGGACGTGACCCCGCTCAGCTTGGGTATCGAAACCCTGGGTGGCGTGTTCACCCGTCTGATCGACCGCAACACCACGATCCCGACCAAGAAGTCTCAGGTCTTCTCGACCGCCGAGGACAACCAGAACGCGGTGACCATCCGCTGTTTCCAAGGTGAACGCGAAATGGCTGCGGACAACAAGATCCTGGGTCAGTTTAACCTTGAAGATATCCCGCCCGCGCCACGCGGCATGCCTCAGATCGAGGTGACTTTTGACATCGACGCCAACGGCATTGTCTCGGTTTCGGCCAAGGACAAAGGCACAGGCAAAGAGCAGAAGATCACCATCCAGGCATCTGGCGGTCTGTCCGACGAGGATATCGACAAGATGGTCAAGGACGCCGAAGAGAACGCGGAAGCCGACAAGGAACGCCGCGAGCTGATCGAGGCGAAGAACCAGGCGGAAAGCCTCATCCACTCGACCGAAAAGTCGATGGAAGAGCATGCCGACAAAGTCGATCCGACCACTATCGAAGCCATCGAGCTGGCGATCGCCGCACTGAAGGACGAGCTGGAAACCGAGAATGCCGACAAGATCAAGTCGGGTATCCAGAACGTCACCGAAGCAGCCATGAAGCTGGGCGAAGCCATCTATAAGGCGCAAGCCGAAGAAGGCGAAGATGAGCCTGCGGCTGCAGATGCAGCACCAGCGGACGATGACATTGTCGACGCCGAGTTCGAAGATCTGGACGACGACAAGCGTAAGTAACGGGTAACCGGGCCAGTTTGGGCCGGTCCGGATGCCGGGCCGGCCTATTTACGTTGAGGCAGAAGGAAATACTGATGTCAAAGCGCGACTATTACGAAGTGCTGGGTGTGGCCAAGGGCGCTTCGGCGGATGAGATCAAGAAAGGTTTTCGCACGAAAGCCAAAGCGCTGCATCCTGACCGCAACAAGGACAACCCGGATGCCGAAGCGCAGTTCAAGGAAGCCAATGAGGCCTACGACGTGCTGCGCGATGCCGAAAAAAAGGCAGCTTATGATCGCTTTGGCCATGCCGCATTTGAAAACGGCATGGGAGGCGGTGGTCGTCCCGGTGGTGGCTTTGGCGGACAAGGCGACTTCTCGAGCGCGTTCTCGGACGTTTTCGACGATCTTTTCGGCGATTTCATGGGCGGTCAACGCGGTGGCGGCGGTCGTCGCGCCGCGCGAGGTTCGGACCTTCGCTATAACCTGCGCGTGACGCTGGAAGAGGCGTTCTCGGGTCTGCAGAAAACCATTAACGTACCCACGGCCGTGGCCTGTTCATCATGCGACGGGACCGGGGCTGAAGGTGGTGTTGAGCCCACAACCTGTCCCACCTGTTCCGGCATGGGCAAAGTACGGGCGCAGCAGGGTTTTTTCACCGTTGAACGCACTTGCCCGACCTGTTCAGGGCTGGGTCAGATCATCAAGAACCCCTGCAATTCCTGCCAGGGATCAGGCCGTGTCGAAAAAGATCGCGCCTTGTCGGTCAACATCCCTGCTGGAGTCGAAACCGGAACGCGTATTCGTCTGGCGGGCGAGGGTGAGGCCGGAATGCGTGGCGGCCCTCCGGGAGACCTCTACATTTTCGTCGAAGTATCCGAGCACAAACTGTTCGAGCGCGACAGCGTGAACCTCTACTGCCGCGTGCCGGTCAGCATGGCCAAGGCGGCGCTGGGCGGATCGATCGAGGTTCCGACCATCGATGGCGGGCGCGGTCGCGTTCAGATACCAGCCGGAAGCCAGTCGGGTCGGCAAATGCGCTTGCGCAGCAAAGGCATGCCTGCGCTACGCGGTGGTGGCGTTGGCGACATGTTCATCGAACTGGCAGTGGAAACTCCGGTCAACCTGACCAGTCGTCAGAAAGAGTTGCTTCGCGAGTTTGACGATCTGGGTGAAGACAACCACCCGGAATCCAAGAGCTTTTTCTCTTCTGTCAAATCCTTTTGGGACGGAATGAAAAGCTAAGATTGAGGCGGCATTTGTCGCCTCTTTTTCGCTCTGGCCTTCTTAAAAAACACCCAAGCCTCATGGCGTGGATTCATTAAAATCGGCGCTATCGGGTTTCCAGCCAGTCCATCAGGCGCATCGACCAGATTGCCGAACCTAAACCTGCAACCTTGAATGAGCGATAAGGCATGGCTCGCACGGGGGTCGTTGGAAACGTCAGAGACCCTGGATCAGCCCCCAATGCACGCTCGGCCAGTACCCGACCCATGACATGTGACATTGCAACGCCACGCCCGTTATAGCCTAGCCCGACTAGAAGACCCGGCTGCGGTTCATGCAGGTGAGGCAGGTGATCGTCGGTGATCGCAATACGCCCTCCCCAGCGATGGGACCAGTTGGCACCTTTCAACTGAGGGAAAACGCGTTCGGCGTCCCGTTGAAGCCAGTCGAAACCGCCCAAATTGCCCGCGCGATCCACGCGACCCAACCCACCGTAGACCAATCGATTGTCTGGCTCGCGCCGCGCATACATGATGATACGTCGGCTGTCCGAGATTGTGTGCCCCCGCGGCAGGATCGAAGCGACGATATCTTCTGGCAAAGGGTCTGTTGCGATTTGGATCGGTGTCAGGGGCAGGATGCTGTTGGGCAGTTTCGGCACCAGTGGTCCAGTATAGCCATTGGTTGCAACGATCACCGTGTCGGACGTGACCGAACCCTGATCTGTGCGCAGTTGCCACTTCCCGCCGACCCTGTTCATCGAGGTAACAGCGCTGTTACCAAAAATCGAAACGCCGCGCTGTTGGGCGGCGCCTGCCACGCCGCGCGCCAGCATCATCGGTTGCACCGCACCGCCGCGCGGGGTCACGACACCACTGGAATAGGCGTTTGTGCCCGAAGTGATTCTCAGATCGTCGCCGCGTAGAACCTCCATTCCTGCGCCAAAGTCGTTCCAGGCTTTCACATCAGCCTCGGCCTTACGCAAAGCTCGATCATTGTGCAGCACCCGCAACCAACCTTTTTGTCGCGCCTGACACGGGATCTGATAGGTGTCGATCAGTGAAAACAACTCATCTGCCGAGTTTAACGAGGTCTCGGTCAAACGCTCGAAGTAAGTCTGCCCCAGCATTCGGCGCAGATCCTCGGGCGAGTTAAAGGGCAGCATCGGATTGACCTGCCCGCCAGTGCGCCCGGAAGCGCCCCAGCCCACATCACCGGCATCAAGCACAACAACAGACGTGCCTGCTTCGGCCAAGGCAAGCGCCGCGCGCAGACCGGTGAAACCCGCGCCCAGAATGGCCACATCCGTGTGTAGATCGCCGGACAACTCTGGGCTCTCGGGTTTCTGTAGCGCAGTGGCGGCCCAAAGCGAGTTTGGTCGTGTGGCTATGGGCGGCGGCGTTGCGAGCATAAGACTCTCGTATATCGGAACTGTCATTCCAATTTTCGATAGAATTGCTCAGGTCGTCAAGTCGAAGTTTTCCGGGGCCTCGCCTCCGATCCGGGCGCAGATCTCAGCGGCGGTTTGCTTCAGCATGCCGAGATGGGCAAGCAATTCCTCAGGCGTGTATTCTGCCGTAAATGTCCAGGCAGAAAGGCAGGCAGCCACCTTGCCTTGTTCATTCCAAATCGGGGCGGACATGCCCATGACCTGTAGGAATTCCTCTTTTACTACAATTGCATAGCTCTGGTTCCGAACGACATCCAGATCCGCTTCAAGCTCTGGCAGGCTGGTCCGGGTGAACTCGGTGAACTTTTCCAATCCGGTTGAGTCGAGCACGGAACGGCGTTGATTCTCGGACATAAAGGCAAGAAAAACCTTACCCGCAGCGGTGCAGTGCAGCGGGGCATGATCGCCCGGGCGTGCGGCATACCGTACGGCAACGTGGTTAGACGTCCGCAAGTAAAGAATGGTATCCCCATCCAGCACAGACAACGCGATGTTCATACCGGTCGCTTCGCTCAGACGGTCTACAGGTTCGGCCACAACTTGCTGAAGATCGGGATGGCGGAACCCGGCACGCGCCCAATCCTGAAACCGCGAACCGGGTTTGTAGGTTCTGCCAGTTCTTTCATATTCGACCAGCCCTTCGCTTTGCAGAACGGCCAAGACACGGTGGCACGAGCTTTTGACGAAACCGGTCTGTGTGACAATGTCCGAAAACACCATTGGCCTTTTGGCATGGGTCAGGACATCCATGATCTTAGCGCACTTTGCGACGATAGAGCTGTCTGTTGGTCTCGCCATGCCTGCCCCCATAACTATTACATTGCAGAACTACGACGAAATTATACTCGTTTCAAGTCTTTGTGTGACCGTTCTTGCAGGGTTGAACAATAAACAGTTGACGGAGAGAATATGCACTCTCTAATGTTTCAATTCTGAAAAGCTGTTCTGCAGAACGATAGAGTATAGGGCTTCAAGATAGGCGGCGTGCAACAACAAAAAACAGGCGGCACTGTACCGCAAGATGCACCCAACGCTCCCTCTACAGTAATACGGCGGCTTACGCTGAAAACAAAAAATGACCCAACCGGAGGATACTATGAAGAAAACATTCGCCACTCTCGCAGCGACCAGTGTGCTTGCGCTGACAAGCCATGCGGTGCTTGCGCAGGATCTGGAAGAATTAACTGTCGCATACTTCCTGGAATGGCCCCTTCCCATGTTGGAAGCCAAAGCCAACGGAACCTATGACGAGGCGCTTGGCCTCAAAGTAAACTGGGTAAGCTTTGAAACCGGCACGGCGATGAGCGCGGCCATGGCCTCGGGCGACGTGCAGATCGCGGTCAGCCAAGGTATCCCGCCATTTGTTGTTGCTGCATCAGCAGGTCAGGCGATTCAGGTGGTCGATGTCGCTGTGACGTATTCTGAGAACGACAACTGTGTTGTGTCGGAAGCGCTGGAGATTGACAAGGAAAATGCCAGCGAACTGGCAGGCAAAAAGGTCGCTGTGCCACTGGGCACCGCCGCGCATTATGGGTTCCTGCGCCAGATGGATCATTTCGGCATCGACCTGGCCGGCCTTGAAGTTGTCGACATGGCCCCGCCTGAAGGCGCTGCTGCATTAAGCCAGGGCGCGGTTGATTTCGCCTGTGGATATGGCGGCGGTCTGTCCCGGATGAAAGAACACGGCAACGTGTTGCTGACCGGCGCAGAAAAAGAAGAGCTGGGTATTCTGGTGTTCGACGTAACCTCGGCTCCAGAAAGCTTTATCTCGGAAAACCCGGAACTGGTCGCACAGTTCTTGCAAGTGACAGCAGATGCAAATGAGCGCTGGAACTCGGGTGCTGGTGGTGACGCTATGCTTGAGGTCGTTGCCAAAGAATCCGGTATGGACCTTGAAGGTGCGCGCGCCGCGATCGGGACGATGGGCTTCCCCAGCATGGATGATCAGCTGTCGTCGAAATGGCTGGGCGGCAACGTGCAGACCTTCATGAAAGGCGTGGCCGATGTGTTTGTCGAGGCCGGCAGCATCGACGGTGCGCTGGACAGCTATGACAACTCGGTCAACACCGAGCCGATGACGATTGCCGACGGCAAGTAACAAGGTCCGGCGTGGCGCAATTCCATGCGCCCGCCTATCTTTCCCCCGGCAATCGGGCGTGCTGCCTGCGTGTGGCGGCGCCCTCATCTATAGAGAGAGGGATATGACAGGTTTATCCATCGAAAAAATCTCCATGCGTTTTGACTTGCCCAACGGAACGGCGGTGCAGGCGTTGAAAGACGTCACGTTGCATCTGAACGAAGGCGAGTTGCTAAGCGTGCTGGGCCCCTCGGGTTGCGGCAAGACCACATTGCTGAACATTGTCGCGGGTTTTCTGGCCCCGACCGAAGGGCAGATCGTGTTGAACGGCCACACGGTCACCGGCCCTGATGCCGAACGCGGTATGGTGTTTCAGAAGGGCGCCTTGTTCGAATGGATGAGCGTGCGGGACAACGTAAGCTTTGGTCCTCGAATGAAGGGCCAGAAGGAAGCGCAATACGCTGCCGAGGTCGACCATCTGCTCGAGGTCGTGGGCCTTCAGGACTTCAAGGAAAAGGCGATCTACGAATTGTCTGGCGGGATGCAGCAGCGCGTGGCGCTGGCGCGGTGTCTGGCCAATGACCCGGATGTCATCCTGATGGACGAACCGCTGGGCGCGCTGGATGCGCTGACCCGTGAAAAAATGCAGTCTCTGGTTTTGAAACTGTGGAAAGAGACTGGCAAGACCATCATCCTGATCACCCACTCAGTGGAAGAAGCGCTGCTGCTGGGCGAGCGTTTGCTGGTGATGGCCCCCAGACCGGGGCGCATTCACAAGGAATATCGTCTGCCCTTTGCGGATATGGGTGTCGACCAGGACCTGCGAGAAGTTAAAAAACACCCTGAATTTGCCATCAACCGCGAAGAGATCCTGGGCATGATCTGGGACATGGAAGAAGAAATCATGGGTCGGACGGAGGCAGCGCAATGATTCCCATTCTGATCTATATCGCGATTTTTATCGGTGCCTTCTTCGTGGTCAAACTGGTGACAGCCGGCACAGACCGCCATGATTTCACGTCTCTTAAAACGGTTACTTTTGGCGATGAAAGCGCCGTTGTCTCGGATCGTAAGGCGTCAATTATCTCGATCGTCGCCATCATCGTGCTTTGGGGTGCGTTCACCGGGTCGGTCTTGTTGCCGTCCTTCTTGCACGCGCCCGGGCCTTACGTCGGAGAGGACTCGTTCACTTACACGGTTGAAACGGCAGATGGGCAGACCGATGACGCCACAGTGACGGTGATCGTGCACCCTGCGGATGCACCGGTGGACGAACCCGAAGTCGCGCCCGGCGATGGCTTTGCCAAGGACGACGTGGTCGTGGTGCAGGCCTATCGCAGCAAATTGGCCCGTCTTGACCGAAATGATGAGATCGGTCGCGACGAAGGGGCCAAGATTGTTGCCGTGAATGGCCAGCCGATTCAGCCGGGTGGTGTTGTGAACACCGATTTCGGCCGTGTGGTCATGTCGCAGCGTGGCACGCTCAACATTGACCCGGACAAAGGCTGGCAGATGGAGCCGATCTGGCTGCCAGCACCGGAAAACGTTTTCGAACGGTTGGGCGAAATTGCCAGCGAAGGCTTCCGGAACTTCACCCTTTGGGAGCATCTGGGCTATTCGCTGTTCCGCGTGATCGTGGGCTTCCTGTTGGGATCGCTTGTGGGCATTCCCTTGGGCTATGCCATGGGTCTGTCCAACTGGTTCCGTGGGTGGTTCGACCCGATCGTCGAATTCATGCGCCCGGTTCCGCCATTGGCTCTGATCCCGCTGGTGATTATCTGGGCGGGGATCGGTGAGGGTGGCAAGATCATCCTGCTGTTCCTGGCGGCGCTCTGGATCATGGCGATCGCAGCCCGTTCTGGTGTGTCCGGCGTGAACATCTCGAAGGTACACGCGGCGTATTCCCTTGGGGCGTCAAAGTGGCAGGTGATGCGCCATGTGATCATCCCCAATTCGTTGCCAGAAATCTTCACCGGTGCGCGGGTTGCCATGGGCGTGTGCTGGGGTACGGTTGTGGCTGCTGAACTGGTCGCCGCTGAAAAAGGGGCCGGCATGATGATCATGGTTGCCTCGAAATTCCAGAACACCGACATCGTGATTATGGGCATCATCCTGATCGGTGTCATAGGGTTCGGTATCGACATGCTGATGCGCTGGGCTGAACGTGTTCTGGTACCTTGGAAAGGTAAAAGCTGATCGACTTGCACCAGACGTCAACACGCGTCTAATTTCATCAATACAGATCATGAGGCGCGGTTTCCCGGTCGGGGTGCCGCGCTTCTTTCGTTTTCGTGCCTGCGGTTCGGGTATTCAGACCATAAATCCTGCCCAGCGATATAGCCAGTTTGCTGACCAATAATGTCCAATTGGCTCTTGCGTTCGGCGTCAGTGGCTGAGATTGTCCGCTTCAACCGTTGGGGTGCCCTTTCTGAAGGGCTGAGAGGCGCGGCTGCGCTAACCCATCGAACCTGATCCGGGCAATTCCGGCGTAGGGAACGGTCTTATGAATACAGACAGTTTTCCTGCATCGTTGCCCTAAGAAGATGGAGCGACGACATGGCTGCAATTGCCTTGACCATAGCGGGATCTGACAGCGGCGGCGGCGCCGGGATACAGGCCGATCTGAAGGCCATGTCAGCGCTTGGTGTCTTTGGCGCAAGCGTGATCACGGTCGTCACAGCACAGAACACGCAGGCCGTCACAGCGGTGCACGGCATTCCTTTGGATGTGATCGAGGCGCAAATTTATGCGGTGCTCAGCGATTTGGATGTCAAAGCCGTCAAGGTCGGTATGCTGGCGACACCAGAGATCATTCAAACAGTTGCCAACGGGTTGGCTGATTTTCAGGGACCCGTTGTTTTGGACCCGGTAATGATCGCCAAGTCAGGTGACGCCTTGCTGGCGCAAGAAGCAATTCAGACATTGCGCGATGTGTTGTTGCCTATGGCGGCGGTTTTGACGCCAAATCTGCCCGAAGCCGCCCGCCTGTTGGATGCACAAGAGGCTGAAACTCCGGATGAGATGGCCGCGCAGGGGCAGGCCCTTTGCGCTTTGGGTGCGCGCGCGGTGTTGATGAAAGGCGGCCACGGCGCAGGCGAGGTGTGTCATGATCTGCTGATCGATCCGACGGGTATCGTGGCAGAGTTTCGGGCCCCGCGCCGGAATACCAAAAACACGCATGGCACGGGTTGTACTTTGTCATCCTCGATCACGGCGGGTTTGGCCAAGGGTCTGCCTTTGAAGGATGCGTCTGCGCAAGCGCATGAATATTTGCAAGGCGCCATTACGCGGGCGGATGAGTTAAACGTGGGTTCCGGGCATGGTCCGGTTCATCATTTCCATCAGGTCTGGCCCAAGTGACGCTTTGGTCTGTCATAGGAGCCGGGGTTGCCGGTCTGGCCGTCGCCAGCGAACTGATATCGCGCGGCGCGAAGGTGCAGGTGTTTGATCCCGGCGGCTTGCCCGGCCCCCATGGTTGTTCATGGTGGGCCGGGGGAATGCTGGCCCCCTGGTGCGAATACGAAAACGCTGAAGAGCCGGTGCTGAGACTGGGTCAGCAGGCCATCGGTTGGTGGGCCAGCCGCACAAAGGTGCAGCGGCGCGGTACTCTGGTTGTCGCCAATGCCCGAGACCTTTCAGACTTGCGCAGGTTCGCGCGCCGGACTGAAGCGTTTACAGATGTAGATCGGGCAAAAATTACCGAATTAGAGCCTGATCTTCATGGATTTGGGAAGGGTCTGTTCTTTGATCGGGAAGCCCATCTTGATCCCCGTCAGGCATTGCAGGACCTGTACCGGGGGTTGAAAGAGCAAGGGGTGGAGTTCCACCGAAAACTGGCCCCTGCGCAGCTTGAGAATGCAATCGACTGTCGCGGTCTGCACGCACGCGAATACCTTCATGATTTGCGGGGCGTGAAGGGTGAAATGTTGGTTGTGCGCTGCCCCGACGTGACACTGACGCGTCCTGTGCGTCTATTGCACCCCCGGATGCCGCTTTACGTCGTGCCGCGGGGCGATGGTGTCTACATGCTAGGCGCGACCATGATCGAAAGCGAAGACAGCAGTCGCATCACGGCCCGGTCCATGCTGGAATTGCTCAGCGCGGCCTATGCCCTGAACCCGGCCTTTGGTGAGGCTGAAGTATTGGAAATCGGCGTCGATCTGCGCCCTGCCTTTCCCGACAATTTGCCCCGCATCCGTCGCTTGGGCCGGACAATCTATGCCAATGGACTCTATCGGCACGGCTACCTTCTGGCCCCAGCGTTGGCGCAGGGCGTGGCGGATCTGGCGCTGGACAACACACATACGGAGATGGTCGATGAAGATCGTGCTTAACGGCGAGACGCGCGACGTGCGCGCCCAAAATTTGGCCGAGCTGCTGGACGAATGCGGGTTCACAGGCCGTTTCGCTACTGCAGTGAACGAAGACTTCGTGCCGTCCAGCCTGCGCATTGCGCACAAACTGACCAACGGCGACCGGGTCGAAGTCGTTGCGCCGATGCAGGGGGGGTGAGGATGAAAACCTTTTACGGCACGGAACTGTCAAACCCTTTGATGCTGGGCACGGCCCAATATCCTAGTCCCGCCATTCTGGAACGGGCCTTTCGCGAAAGTGGCGCTGGGGTCGCAACCGTATCCTTGCGCCGCGAATCCGGTGCCGGGCAGACCTTTTGGCAGATGGTCCGGGAACTGGGCGTCTTGATCCTGCCAAACACGGCTGGCTGTCACACGATAAAAGAGGCTGTGACCACCGCCCATATGGCCCGCGAAGTTTTCGAAACGGCGTGGATCAAATTGGAACTGATCGGACACACGGACAGTTTGCAACCAGATGTGTTCCAGTTGGTCGAAGCCGCCCGTACCCTGACAGAAGACGGGTTTCAGGTGTTCCCCTACACCACCGACGATCTGATCGTGGGCGAACGCTTGCTGGAAGCGGGGTGCGAGGTGTTGATGCCCTGGGGCGCGCCCATTGGGTCCGGGCGTGGTCTGAATAACGAATATGCCCTGCGTGCAATGCGGGCCGAGTTTCCGGATGTTCCACTGGTGGTGGATGCCGGTATCGGCCTGCCCAGCCATGCGGCCCACGCGATGGAGCTGGGCTATGACGCCGTGCTGCTGAACACAGCTGTGGCCCGCGCCGGAGATCCCGTTCTAATGGCCAACGCGATGGCGCAGGCGACGCTGGCCGGGCAGTTGGCCCATCAGGCAGACCCGATCGAGGCGCGCGATATGGCCGAACCCTCGACCCCTGTTGTTGGAAAGGCATTCCTGTCATGACGCTGGATCGTTTTTATCCAATCTTTGATCACTCGGACTGGCTGCGCCGGATGTTGCCGCTGGGGGTCAAACTGGTTCAGCTGCGCGTCAAGGATCAACCAGATCAAAAGGTGCGTGACCAGATAGCGGCCTCGCGTGATCTCAGCCGCGCCTATGGGGCGGTTTTGGTGATCAACGACTACTGGCAGGACGCCATCGATTTGAGTTGCGATTGGATTCACCTGGGGCAGGAGGATCTGGACGATGCCGACCTGAAAGCCATCCAAAAAGCGGGTCTAAAGCTGGGCGTTTCCACCCATGATGATGATGAGCTTGAGCGTGTGCTGGCCATGGATCCCGATTACGTGGCGCTGGGACCGGTCTACCCAACCATCCTGAAAAAGATGAAATGGCATCAGCAGGGCCTGCCCCGCGTGACCGAATGGAAGGCACGGGTTGGTGACATTCCTCTGGTTGGCATCGGTGGCATGAGTGTCGAACGTGCAGCAGGTGTGTTGGAGGCCGGGGCCGATATTGTCTCGGCCGTCACGGACATTACCCTGAACGCTGACCCCGAAGGGCGGGTGCGTGCATGGATCGAGGCCACAAGATGAGTCGATACGCCCGTCAGACGCTTCTTCCCGAAGTCGGAGCCGAAGGGCAAGGCCGCCTGTCTGCCGCCCGAGTTTTGGTGGTGGGCGCGGGCGGGTTGGCCGCACCGGTCCTGCCGCATTTGACAGGGGCCGGAGTGGGGCGGATCACGATTATCGATGGTGACACGGTCGATCTGTCGAATCTGCACCGCCAAACACTGTTTTCCGAGGCAGATTGCGGGCACCCGAAGGCAGCGCGCGCCGCTGACCGATGCCGCGCGTTGAATGCCGAGGTGGAGATTGCTGCGCTGCATCAGAAACTCACCAGCGAAAACGCGGCCTCACTGGTCGCGCAGGCTGACGTCATTCTGGATTGCGCGGATAGCTACGCGGCCAGCTATATCTTGTCCGACACGTGCCTGGCACAAGGCAAACCGTTGATCAGCGCCTCGGTTTTGGGACTTTCGGGCTATGTCGGTGGTTTCTGCGGCAGGGCCCCGTCCCTGCGCGCTGTGTTCCCGGATGCGCCGGACAGCGGGGCTAGCTGCGCCACAGCGGGCGTTCTGGGTCCTGTGGTTGGCGTGATCGGATCGATGCAGGCGCAAATGGTGTTCAACCTGATTCTTGGATTGGAGCCATCACCCTTGGGGCAGATGGTGCAATACGATGCGCGTACCCTGCGCAGCACCGGGTTCCGCTTTGACGATGCACCCGAGCCGAATACATGCTTTCGGTTCCTGTCTGCCAATCAACTGACGGATACCGACCAGATCGTGGAACTGCGCGATATCGAAGAAGCACCAGTTCCAGCACATCCAGATGCCATCCGTATGTCGCCGGAAAATTTGCAAAGCATAGGCCCTAACAAAGGGAAAAGATTAGCGCTGTGCTGCGCTACGGGCCTGCGGTCGTGGCGCGCAGCCGAACAGATACAACCGGATTGGCCAGGCGAGATCGTCCTCGTCGCGGCCTCAACCTCGTGAGTGAAAAGGAAACGCAAGACATGAAAAAGCTGATGACAACCATTGCCCTTCTAGCTGCAGCGCCAGCTTGGGCCGAAGACAAGATGACCGTCCTGCTGGATTGGTTTATCAACCCTGACCACGGACCCATCATCGTGGCGCAAGAAAACGGCTATTTTGCCGAGCAGGGGCTTGAAGTCGAGATTGTCCCACCCGCGGATCCGTCCGCCCCGCCCCGTCTGGTGGCTGCCGGTCAGGCGGAACTGGCCGTGTCGTATCAGCCGCAGCTGCACCTGCAAATCCACGAAGGCCTTCCCCTGAAACGCGTTGGCACACTGGTCGCGACACCGCTGAACTGCCTTCTGGTGTTGGAAGATGGTCCGATCAAGTCGCCCGCAGACCTCAAGGGCAAGAAAATCGGCTTCTCGGTTGCCGGTGTCGAAGAAGCCATCCTTGGCACCGTTCTTGGCAAATATGACGTTGCTCTGGACGATGTTGAGCTGATCAACGTCAACTTCTCGCTCTCGCCGTCGCTAATGACTGGTCAGGTAGACGCGGTGATCGGGGCTTATCGCAATTTTGAACTGAACCAGATGGATATCGAAGGTCGTCCCGGCACTTGCTTCTATATCGAGGAAGAAGGCGTGCCGTCTTATGACGAGCTGATCTACGTCGCCAACCCCGAAACGATGGATGCAAACAAGATCGCCCGTTTTCTTGCTGCGACCGAAAAGGCGACCCAATACATCGTCAATAATCCAGAAAAAAGCTGGGAGATCTTCTCGGCCACCTCGCCTGAGCTGCGGGATGAGCTGAACGCCCGTGCCTGGGTCGACACGCTGCCACGTTTTGCGCTGCGCCCGGCAGGTTTTGATGCCGGTCGGTATGCCCGGTTCGAAGCGTTCCTGAACGAAAGCGGCATGATCGACGGCATCCTTCCGGTCAGCGACATCTCCATCGATGTGACCGCGCAATGAACGATTATGGCAAAGCCTTCGCGCTGATGCGTGACGCAGCGCAAGAGCCGTGGCGGGACTATACCCGCCACGCTTTTGTCGAGGGGATGAAAGACGGTACGCTTCCGCGCGAGGCGTTTCTTCACTATCTGCGTCAGGATTACGTTTTCCTGATCCACTTCTCTCGTGCTTGGGCACTGGCAGTGGTGAAATCTGAAACGCACGAAGAGATGTTGGCTGCGTCACGTACTGTGAATGGCCTGATCAGCGAAGAGATGAAGCTGCATATCGGTGTTTGCGAAGCCGAAGGTATTTCGCAGGCCGAGCTGTTTGCGACCCCCGAAAGACAAGAGAACCTCGCCTATACCCGCTTTGTCCTTGAAGCAGGATACAGTGGTGATTTGCTGGACCTTCTGGCAGCGCTGGTGCCTTGCGTCATGGGTTATGGTGAGATCGGTGCGCGACTAGCGTCCGAAGCGAGCTCCGAAGCTTATCGTGACTGGATCAACACTTATGCTGGTGAGGATTATCAAGGCGCTTGTAAAGCGGTTGGAGAGTTGTTGGATTCGGCTCTAACAAGGCGAATTGGGGCGGATTTCGAGGCTTCTCCTCGTTGGGATCGCATCTGTAAGACCTTCCGCACAGCAACTGAGTTGGAAGGCAACTTCTGGCAAATGGGCCTGACCCCATGACCCTTGCGCCCGATCTGACAATCAGCGGATCAGCCACAATCGACGGCGCGACTTTGTTTGCGCCGCTGACCCTGTCCCTTGGGGCGGGGGCGTGGACCTGTTTGCTGGGCGGATCGGGCGTTGGAAAAACCACCGTTTTGCGGCTGATCGCCGGGCTTGAGACCGGGGCTACATTCTCGGGCAAGATCATGGCCAGCGATGGTCTGTTGGTCTCGGATCGGGTGGCCTATATGGCGCAGGATGACCTTCTGCTGCCCTGGGCAACGGTGGCGCAGAACATTTCACTTGGTGCGCGGCTGCGGGGCGAAAAGCCCGATCTGGATCGGCGCGACCGCCTGATCAAACGGATGCGCCTGCAGGATCATATGACCAAGAAACCGTCCGAGTTGTCGGGGGGACAAAGGCAGCGCGTCGCGCTGGCCCGCACGCTGATGGAAGATCGGCCCATCGTGCTGTTGGATGAGCCATTTTCGGCGCTCGACGCCCGTACTCGCGCCGATATGCAGGATCTGGCCGCCGAGGCGCTGGCCGGACGGACCGTTCTATTGGTCACGCATGACCCCGGTGAAGCTGCGCGCTTGGGGCAATCCATTGTTGTCATGACAGAACATGGCCTGACCCATTGTGAACCGCCGCATGCCCCGGCCCCGCGCAGCGTGGATGATTTGGAGACACTGGAAACTCAGGGTGCTTTGCTACGACTTCTGCGGGAGGGTGCAGCATGAAGTACCTGTCCGCACTGGCAGCCACCCTGTTTGCACTGGTCATCTGGCAGGGGATTGTGACCCTGACCGGGTTGCCAAAGTTCATCCTGCCTGGACCCGCCTTAGTGGCCGAAACCTGGTGGCAAAACAGGTGGTTGATCGCCGAGCATGCGTGGATCACCGCAGTTGAAGTTGTCATAGGCTTGGCCTTCGGAACGGTGCTGGGCGTCATCACAGCACTGCAATTGGCGAATTCGCGCGCCGCGCGAGTTCTGGTGCAACCCATGCTGGTGTTCACACAGGCGCTGCCGGTCTTTGCGCTGGCACCGTTGCTGACCCTGTGGCTGGGCTATGGCCTGTGGTCCAAGGTCGCGATGGCGGTGCTGATCATCTATTTCCCAATCACGTCGTCCTTTTTTGACGGGTTGATGCGAACACCGCCGGGCTATCTGGATCTGGCACGCACCATGCAGGCCAGCAAACGGTCAGTGCTGTGGCACATTCGTATTCCGGCGGCCCTACCATCGTTGGCTTCGGGTATGCGTTTGGCGGCAGTGTATGCGCCGATCGGGGCGGTGATTGGTGAATGGGTCGGCTCGTCGCAAGGGCTGGGTTATTTGATGCTGCTGGCCAATGGCCGCGCCAAGACCGACCTGATGTTTGCGGCGATGCTGACGCTGGGTGTGTTCTCGATCCTTCTGCACATGATCGTCCGCCGCGCCACCGCGCACATGGCGAGGGAGGCGCGTTAACCAATCAGAAACCGATTCTGCGTCAAGATGAACCCATGACACAGGACGCCTTTGCCGAAGCCCCCATGCTGTTTGACACGGACGAAGCGCCGGCGCAGCCGCTGCCCTCTGGTCGGTTACCCTCCTACATTAAAGACCATCGCAAGCGGCTGCGCGAACGCTTCATGGCGGGCGGGTCGGCGGCGATGCCGGATTATGAGTTGCTGGAATTGGTGCTGTTTCGCTCCATCCCCCGGCAAGACGTAAAGCCGCTGGCACGTGCTTTGCTGGATGCCTTTGGGGATTTCAACCGCGTGTTGACCGCACCGGAAGAACGGTTGCGGCAGACCAAAGGCGTGGGCGATTCGGTGATCACGGATCTGAAGATTCTTGAAGCTTGCGCCCATCGGATGGCGCGCGCTCGGGTGATGCAGCGGCATGTGATCTCGGGTTGGGATGCGCTGCTGGATTATTGTCACACTACTATGGCCCATCGCGAAACCGAGCAGTTCCGGGTGTTTTATCTGGACCGAAAGAACGTTCTGATCGCCGATGAAGAACAGGCCAAAGGCACTGTCGATCACGTGCCAGTCTATCCGCGCGAGGTGGCGAAACGGGCGCTGGAGCTGAATGCCTCGGCCTTGATATTGGTCCATAACCACCCTTCGGGTGACCCGACGCCCTCGCAGTCGGACATCGATATGACCAACCGTATTCAGGATGCTTGTTCGGCCTTGGGGCTAACCCTGCACGATCACCTGATCATCGGCAAATCGACCGAGCTGAGCTTTCGGTCGGAAGGGTATTTGTAACCTCTACTGAACCCAGATTTCGACCCGACGGTTGACCTTGCGACCCCATTCGGTGTCATCACAGGCCATCGGCATCGCCTCACCAAAGCCTTCGGCAGATACCTCGATACCTTCGGGCAATGACGACTCCACAGCCGCCAGCACTGCATTTCGCACGGTTTGCGCGCGCCGCAAGGCGATGCGTGCATTTGCAGCGGCGCCGCCGTCACCGTCGCTGAAGCCGGCAAACACCAGCTTGCGCGCTTTCAATGATCCGGTTTCAAGCATCTGAGCCAGGTGCTGAATGTTCGAGCGGGATTGCGCATCAGGGCGTGAGGATCCGGGCTCGAACCGAACAGACAAGGACAGACGCGACAATGGGCGCAGCGTGTCGATCATGCGCTGCAACTCTTCCAGCCCAACCTCGGCCCCCCCTGTGACGATGGCATTGGCAAGCCTGTCGCCCTGTACGCCAACTGGCAGAGTTTCGGGCGATTGGTCGATATAACCTGCGCCCCGTATCGCCATCTGCGCCCCAGGGCTTTGGGAATACGCCAGAAACTGCCGCGCAATCCGTGGCAGACGCCGGTCCGGCAGATAAAGGAACATCGGCTGGGTCAGAGGATAATCCTCGGTCTTGATCGATTGTCGGGTTGCGGCAAGCGGATGCCCGCAGCCTCCGGTCAACGGCAGGGTGCGGGTAACATCGGCCACAGCCTTGCTGGCGATCCCGATGGAAAAGGGGTCTTTTGCCACAGCGTCAATCATATCGCGCGTTCGGCTATGAGGAATTGCCGCCTTGGATAATTCGGCACCCGCGGTTCTCAGAACCTGATCCTCGACCGCCTGTGCAAGCCCAGAGCCCGTTTCCGGGACATGCAAGGCGATCGGAGCGTCCGGCCCCCCTAAATCCACCCAGTTGGTCACATCACCGGACAGAACGCGTATCAAATCCGCCATCGAAATCTGCTGTATCATGCTGTCCGGGGCCACCACCGGGACCATGGCGTCCAAGGCGATAACCCGCGACCGTCGCGACCGTTTCAGATCGCCCAGACCTGCGGCCTCGGCCTCTTCTCGTTCTGCCTCGCGCACTTCACGCTGGGCCATCACGATATCTGTCTGATCCGCGATAAAGTCACTGAACCCACGCGCTGTTGTGCCGACGTTAAAATAAAACCGTGCCAGCGGTGCGGAACGGTTGGCCTGTCTGAGCTCATAGACGAAACTGTCCGAATCCACGCGGGCGGGGGTTGCAGTCAGGTTTTCCTGCTGCGCGAACCCGATGATCAAAGCGGGCAAAACTGTTTCGGCCATGACCGATGAGCCGGAAAACCAAAGCTCGGCCACAAAATCCGTCAGGTTCGGACAGGCGGGACCGTCGCAGGTGACGCCAGACCCATCCACCGTCAGAGCGCCAAACTGAGTTTCAACGCGGTAAAACTCGCCGTCAAAACCCAATAGATTGCCGGTCACTTCGACCTTGCCGTCATGCGACGTCAGGGTGATATCCTGCGCCACAGCGCCGGTTGCGAATGAAATCAGCGCAGCTGCCGCTACACGGAAAATTGTCATAAGAGAGTCGAACCTGCCTGCGGATTACTTTGTCGCAATTGTCAGGTCTGAGAGCAAATTATTCAACACCAGAAACTCACCGGCCCGTGAACAATCGGGCAGGGTCAGCGACATGTCGCGAGACCGCAAGCGGCGGTCTGACAGCAGCTCCAGGGCTTGCACGTTCAGCGTGTGCCCACAATTTGCTTCTGTCACTTCGGCCTCGACCGTCAGGTCGATTGTGCCGGACTGATCCGATGCGCCTGCAGGGAAAGAATACACTTCGATATTCTGTGCCCTTTCGTGACCGGTCTGACCCAGTCGCAGGACATCTCCAGCGCCGTTGGCCGATGCGTCATCCCATACATGGCCATTGCCGCCATAGCTGGCGCCAAACTCTAATGCGTGTATTTGCAACTCGGTCTCGCCTTGCCATTGCAGAGCCACACGATTGTATTTGGCAATGTCAGTCACGTGAGTGGTGGCGACAGAGCCGGTTTCATCTTCGAACGAAATCAGGAAAATCGCATATTCCGACAAGGCCGGGATCGTTATTTGCAACGCGCCGGACGCGTCGGTCATCTTGCTGACAGTCAAGCCGCTGTGATGGATTTCAACACGTTCTTCGGTTTTGCACGGCGCTTTGAGCGACAGACGAGCCATTGCGCCGGGAACGGCGATAGCGCGGGCGCTGATATTGCAATCCGACGTCCCGGGAGCTGAAGGGGCCGCGCGAGAAACCGGAGCGGTATTGCCAGGAACAGCGTCTGAGGGTGTGTCTGAGGGTGTGGCCGAGGTCAAAACGATGTCTTCCAGCCCGGACAGAACCGAGGACTGCTGCGCGGCCGAAGCCACATCTACACCCGCCTGCGCACGGTTGTGCTGCGCAGTTGGGCCGTTTTGCATCAAGAAGCCTATGCCCAACGCACAGGCGACCGTGCCACACATGGTCACGTAGTTGCGAACTACAAACAAGACACCCTCCCCAGTTGAAGGAGCAGCTTGTACCTTCGCCTCGAATCGCGGCCAATTTGTGGCCGCGAGGCGGACTCATTGTGATCAGAAGATGTTTACGTCAGGTCAATCTGCCATGGCAGTGCTTGAACTTCTTACCTGTTCCGCAGGGGCAAGGGTCGTTGCGCGATGGGTTGCCCCAGGTTGACGGATCGTTTTCGTCAAACCCAGGAAGTGCGTCGCCTGATGCCGCAGCTTCGGCTTTTGCTTCGGCCTGTTCGGTGGCCTGATCGACTGCCTGTTGCGTCTGCGCCTGTTGTGCTGCCATCTGCGCCATCATCTCTTTCTGTTCTTCCTCGGTCAGAGGTCGCACACGAGACAATTGCTGCGTCACGGTTTCGCGCAAGGAATCCAGCATCCCTTCGAACAGCTGAAAGCTTTCGTTCTTGTATTCGTTCAGCGGATCGCGCTGGGCATATCCGCGGAAACCCACGACAGAGCGGAGATGTTCCAGCGTTAGAAGATGCTCACGCCATTTGCTGTCGATGGTTTGAAGCAGAACCTGCTTTTCGATGTTGCGCATATTCTCGGGGCCGAAGGCCACAGCCTTTTGCGCCATCATCTCGTCGGCGGCCTTGACCAGACGTTCGCGGACCTGCTCGTCATCCACCCCTTCCTCCGCGGCCCAGTCTTGAACCGGGGCGTCGATGGTCAGCTTGTCCTTGATCGCCTCATGCAGCCCGTCTGTATCCCATTGATCAGCATAGGATTTCGGCGGCATATATTCGTCGATCAGGTCGTCGATCACTTGTTCGCGCATATCCGATACGATTTCGGACAGGTCATCGGCCGACATGATCTCACGCCGCTGGCTGAACACCACCTTACGCTGGTCGTTCATCACGTCGTCGAATTTCAAAACGTTCTTTCGCATGTCGAAGTTGCGGCCTTCGACCTTGGATTGCGCCCGTTCCAGCGACTTGTTCACCCAGGGGTGTACAATTGCCTCGCCCTCTTTCATGCCCAGCGTCGTCAGCACCTTGTCCAGGCGCTCCGAGCCAAAGATGCGCATCAGGTCGTCTTCCAGGCTCAGGTAGAACACAGTTCGGCCGGGGTCACCCTGACGGCCCGAACGGCCCCGCAGCTGGTTGTCGATGCGGCGGCTTTCGTGGCGTTCCGAGGCCATCACATACAGACCACCAGCAGCCAGAACCTTTTCCTTTTCCTCGGCATGGCGTGCCTCTTCCGCCGCGCGCAGTTCGGACGGGTCGGCTTCGGGGTTTTCTTCCAACGCCTTCAGCACCTTCATCTCGACATTGCCGCCCAGCTGAATATCGGTGCCGCGACCGGCCATGTTGGTGGCAATCGTCACAGCACCCAGACGGCCTGCATCGGCAACGATCTGGGCTTCCTGCTCGTGCTGGCGGGCGTTCAGAACGTTGTGCTCGATCTTCTCCTTGGTCAGCATCTGGCTCAGCAGTTCCGATTTCTCGATCGAAGTAGTGCCCAGCAAAACCGGTTGGCCTGTTTCTTGCGCCTTTTGGGTTTCGGAGATCATCGCGCCGTATTTTTCAAGGGCGGTGCGATAGACCTGATCATCCTTGTCGATACGGGCAATCGGCTTGTTGGTTGGAACCTCGACCACGCCCAGACCATAAATTTCCTGAAATTCTTCGGCTTCGGTCAGCGCGGTGCCGGTCATGCCGCCAAGTTTGTCATACAGGCGGAAATAATTTTGGAAGGTCACGCTGGCCAGCGTCACGTTTTCCGGTTGGATTTGAACGTTTTCCTTGGCTTCAATCGCCTGATGCAGACCTTCCGACAGGCGGCGGCCCGGCATCATGCGGCCAGTGAATTCATCGATCAGCACCACATTTCCGTCGCGCACGATGTAGTCTTTGTCGCGCTGGAACAGTTTGTGCGCGCGCAGACCCTGGTTCACGTGGTGCACGACCGTGGTGCTTTCCGGGTCGTACAACGAATGCCCCTCTGGGATCAGCCCACCTTCCAGCAACAGTTGTTCCAGAAACTCGTTGCCTTCATCGGTGAAGGTCACGTTACGCGCCTTTTCATCCAGAGCAAAGTGATCTTCATTCAACGAAGGAATCAGCGCATCAATGGCCGTATACAGATCCGAACGGTCCTGGGCAGGACCCGAGATAATCAGCGGTGTCCGTGCCTCGTCGACCAGAATCGAGTCGACCTCGTCCACAATCGCAAAGTTGTGGTGTTTCTGATATACCTGCTCTAGATCTGCTTTCATGTTGTCGCGCAGATAATCGAAGCCCAGTTCATTGTTGGTGGCATAGGTGATGTCGCATTTATAGGCGGCCATCTTCTCGTTATCGGGCTGACCCGACCAGATCACGCCGGTGGTCATGCCCACGGAGGCAAACACCTTGCCCATCCATTCCGAGTCGCGCTTGGCCAGGTATTCGTTCACCGTGACGATATGCACGCCCTTGCCGGTCAGAGCGTTCAGATAGGCAGGGAGGGTCGCGACCAGCGTCTTGCCCTCACCGGTTTTCATTTCCGAGATATTGCCCTGATGCAGGAAAGCCCCGCCCATCAACTGCACATCAAAGGCACGCAGACCCAATGCACGTTTGGCGCCCTCACGTACGTTGGCGAAGGCTTCCGGCAGCAGATCATCCAGGCTTTCGCCATCCAGCGCCCGTTTGCGTAGTTCTTCGGTCTTGTCGATCAGACCCTGATCCGACAGTTTCTCGAACTTGGGTTCCAGCGCATTGATCTTTTCGACCAGCGGGCGGGTCGCCTTGATCTTGCGGTCGTTCGGTGTTCCGAACACCTTTTTGGCGAGCGTTCCGAGTCCCAGCATGTTCACTCCAGCGGATCTGTTCTTATCGTGGTTGCGACAGGCTTGCCCACCTTGCGCGCAACCCATAGATACGGGGGGTGAAAGGCGGCCCTGTCCAAGGCTTCAAAGCGATGTAAGCGGCAGGTTCCAGAGTGTCAACGCCGCGCCCTGTCGCGGCAAGGAAATAGGATGATTCAATGCCCAAAGGCCTCACTTTTCTGCCATCGCTGGCTCTGACTGCCATGATGGCACTGCCGCTGGCCGCCGAAACCCAGCCCGATGCGTCCACGGTTGTGGCGCGCGTGAATGGTGATGAAATCACACTCGGTCACGTGATTGCGACCGTTGCCGTTCTGCCGGCGCAATACCAGCAGGCCGAAGATGACGTACTGTTCGATTTCGTGTTGGAACAACTGATCCAGCAGCAATTGCTGGGACAGCAACAAGATGGTCTGAACAAACAGAACGCGTTGACACTCGACAACGAAAAACGGTCGCTTCAGGCGGTTCAGACGGTCGCAGCCCTGACCGAAACCGTCGTCACGGACGAGGCCATTCAGACTGCTTATGACGCGCAGTTCAATGAATTTGCGGGCGAAGACGAATTCGACGCCAGCCATATTCTGGTTGAGACAGAAGAAAAAGCCAAAGCGCTCAAGGCACAGCTTGATGACGGTGCCGATTTTGCCGAGCTCGCACGTGAAAACTCGACCGGCCCGTCCGGCCCCAATGGCGGTGCATTGGGATGGTTCGGAAAAGGCCAGATGGTGCCCGAATTTGAAGGCGCAGTGATCGCGTTGGAAAAAGGGCAGGTTTCGGATCCGGTCCAGACCCAGTTTGGTTGGCATCTGGTCAAACTGAACGACAAGCGTAAGACCGAAGCGCCCGAGCTGGATGCCGTGCGAAATGAGCTGGCCCAAACCATCCAGCAGGACGCCATTCAGGCGCGGATCGACGAACTGACGCAGCAGGCGCAGATCGAACGCCCCGCGCTGGACGGCGCAGGCCCCGAGGTCATGCGCCAACTGGACCTGATTCAGGAGTAAAGACCCGTGGCCACGATCACAAAGGTTTCGCCGCTGGCGCCTGTGTCCTTCCCTGAACTGCCTGCGATTGACGGTGTGCGTTTTGGCACCGTCGAAGCGGGCGTGCGCTATCAGGGCCGCACCGATGTCATGCTGGCCGTTCTTGATCCGGGCACGTCTGTCGCCGGGGTCTTTACACGTTCAGCCACACGGGCCGCGCCGGTGCTGGACTGCCAGGAGAAAATCGGCGGGTCCAGTGATGGGCCTGCGGCGATCCTGGTGAACTCGGGCAACGCCAATGCTTTTACCGGGCATTATGGTCAAACATCGGTGGCCGAAGTGACGCAGGCCGTCTCGAAGGCAACCGGCGTTCCAGTCGAACGAGTCTTTACCTCATCCACCGGCGTGATCGGTGAACCGCTGCCGCACGACCGCATCGTCTCACAGCTTGAGGTCTTGAAATCCGGGCTCAGCCGCCACGCCATAGAAGACGCCGCACGTGCTATCATGACCACCGACACGTTCCCGAAGGGGGCCAGCGCACAGGTCGAGATTGATGGAAAAACAGTCTCTATTGCAGGGATTGCGAAGGGATCCGGCATGATCGCCCCGGACATGGCGACCATGCTGGTCTATATCTTCACCGACGCACAGGTCGAGCAATCGGCGCTGCAATCGATGCTGGGCGCTCAAACCGACCGTACCTTTAACTGCATCACTGTGGACAGTGACACCTCGACCTCGGACAGTCTGCTGCTGTGCGCAACTGGCGCGTCGGGCGTGGACGCCTCTGGCAACGCAGCGTTTGCCGAGGCTTTGGAAACGGTGATGCTGGATCTTGCCCAGCAAGTGGTGCGCGACGGGGAAGGGGCAACGAAATTCGTGGAAATCCGCGTGACCGGAGCCGCCTCGGATGCCGACGCCAAGACCCACGGACTGGCGATTGCCAACTCTCCGCTGGTCAAAACCGCCATTGCGGGTGAAGACCCCAACTGGGGCCGCGTGGTCATGGCCATTGGCAAATCCGGTGCGGCGGCGGACCGTGATCTGCTGAGCATTTCCTTTGGGGAAATTCTGGTGGCTGAAAAGGGTTGGGTCAGCCCCGATTACCGCGAGGAAGCAGCGGCCGCTTATATGAAGGGTCAGAATCTGGTGATCTCGGTTGATCTGGGTCTGGGCGACGGGCGTTCCACAGTTTGGACTTGCGACCTGACTCATGGCTACATTGAGATTAACGCGGATTACCGTTCATGAAGACAGTATTAGTGTCTGCTGTTGCCCTGATCGACATCGAGGGCCGCGTCCTGCTGGCTCAACGTCCCGAGGGCAAATCCATGGCGGGTCTCTGGGAGTTCCCCGGCGGCAAGATCGAACCCGGCGAAACGCCCGAAGCTGCCCTGATCCGCGAATTGCACGAGGAACTGGGCATCGACACCTGGGCCTCGTGCCTCGCACCGTTGACCTTCGCCAGCCACAGCTATGAGGACTTCCACTTGCTGATGCCGTTATTCGCCTGTCGCAAGTGGGACGGAATTCCGCAGTCGAAGGAGGGACAGGCGCTGAAATGGGTGCGCGCGAATGATCTGCGCAACTACCCGATGCCTGCGGCGGACGTGCCGTTGATTCCGATCCTAAGGGATTGGTTGTAGGCGTGTGACAAGGCGGGCACTTCAGTGACCTGATCAGTGATCTGATTGGGCGACGGTTGCAAATATCGAAGCGGCCATAGCCGAACAGTTTTCAGTCTTTGAGCTTTAGGCCCAGCCTAGTTGTTTCAAAGAGTAAGCGTCGTTCCAGATCTTGGTCATATGCCTGATCTTGTCGCCGTCGAACTCGATCGCGTAAACGTAATCGGCAGCCAGCTTTTTCCCAGTGGCCGGCACGGGTCCATCAACCGAATGGGTTCCATGGAAAACGGCGAACGCGTTTACAATTCCGCGCTCATCATCTGTCGAAAAGGATTTGAGTTCGTAATGCCCATCCGGAATAGGTGTTAACAGTCCCTTCATCCAGTCAGCGTAGCCTTCCAAGGTAGTAACGTCAGCCAGCGCGTCGGCTTGAGCCGAAAATGTAGCCCCCTCGTGACAGAAGTCCTTGCACCCGTCCCAGCCCTTACCTGTATCGCAGGCCTCTAAGAATTCTCTTCCGATCTCTTGGATTGACATTCGTTCCGCCTTTCAAAAATCTACCAAACCTTTCGGGCAATAAGTCGAACTTCACCAAACAGGGTACGCCCAGTTGGGTGGATTTCAAAATGGTTTACTCTTGGCCTCGGCATGTGCACCGTGGCGGGTGGGAGTGACGCTAAAACCCCTGGTTGCACCGATGCGGATGAAGTTTGCTTTAAGGCGCGACGCCCAAACAGAAAGGTCTCTCACCAACCCTGATACAACTTGCGAGACTTGAGAAAACATCGGGCAAAACTTGACGTTGATCGTGCCTCTTTCCCTCTACTGAGGTCGCTGCGTTCACGACTTGGTTTTATTACATCGTCCGCTGTCGTTGTACCAAGTGACGAGGGGATAAAATGCGGATGGTCAATGGATGACCCTTAAAAGCTGCAAATGCGTGGGCAAGAAGGGTGGATCAAAGAATGTCCAGGCACTTTCGCGCTGCCAAAAAAGCCGATTGTGAAAGCCGCCAGCCTCGGACTGCAATCTTTTCAGCGCAACGGCAGCTTGTTGTGGTTCGGGTTTTTGAACAACAATACGCCATCCGTTTCGATCTGTGGACGCCCTTGGATCAACGTATGAATAACTGGGCGGTCCATCTCGAGCTTCCATCCTTTCGACAGGAAAAACTCCTGCAAAGCGCCTTCAAGATAGCGAGAGTGCGTTCCGATAAACACGCGTTTTACAAGCTTTTCTATGCTATCGAAATTGTTCCGCACAAAGTCCAACTCCGAACCCTGAATGTCGATATGCAGCAAATCGACAGCTTCGCCATTCGAGAGGTTCTCGAGCGTATAACAATCCAGCTCGGTATAGTTGCCTTTGGCTCGGGCTTTGGCCAGAATCTCTTCGTTCGGATAAAAAATCGGCTCTGCGCCCCAGTTTTCATGTGCCTTTTCAAACTTGGGGAATAGCGCAATGCCTTCCTTGCTAGCGGCAACTCCGTTGACGAGACGGAATTCGTCCGGATTGAAACCGTTCAGCTGAAACGTTCGCTCGGCATTCGCCAGATGAGAACCGTCACCTTCAATACCGATCAAATCAACGTTCAGGCCTCTTTTTTTCGCGACGAAGCCCATGTTGTTCAACCAGCATGCCCAACCACAGCCGAGCTCGATTATTCGATAAGTGCCAGACGCCTCTTTCACAGACAGAAGTGCCGCCGCCCATTCCGCGATGTCGGCATGCCAATTTCCCGGATCGGGGATCGCCTCTACCGAGCCTGCCAACGGTTCCAGAATGCTGGGCATCACGCGAGGTTCGATCCTGACGCCAAGGAAGTTGGTTATCAACCCGTCTCTTGCTTCTGGATCAGGTTCGGCGAAGTCGCGAATCAGTTCCATGGCCGGGAACTCGCAGATGTAGTTGTACAGCGGATGTCCGGCACCGGCGTGGTATACCTGAGTTCGCGTATTAGGGCAAAAATGCCGTCTGAAGTATCGCCTTAGTCCCACTCTTCTGTCCTGAAGTAATTAGAGGGCCACCTCTCATTGATCGGATAGCAGACATTGTCCAGCTTTCCTCGGCAAAAAAAGCAGTGATTGTCGCGCTATCGGGTTTTCAGCGCAGTGTTCCGAAGCGGCCTTTAGTCAGGTCGTGGCCTATGTGCTATCTCGTGTCAGCGCCTTTCGTCCTAAATCGTTTTTTGCGCGAAGAATCCAGATGCTTGCGTCAAGCTCAACCCGGATCTTGGCAGGCTCGTCCAATTGCACGGCAAGCGCATCTTGTAGAAATCTCACCTTTCAATGCCTGTTACAATTCGTAAGAATTGAGAAAACATCAGGCAAAACTTGACGCTGATCGTGGCAATGTCCCTAATCGGGACGCTGGCATCCGGGGCGACCTCTGGTTTGCCGTTTCCGGTCTTGAGGAGGACCGGATGGGGAGGAGAAAAAGATTGGCTCAGACGCAGTCGGGCGCTGAAGGGATGCAGTCTCTTCCGGCGCTGCTACACCGCAATGTGACCCAGTTCGGGGATGCCCCGGCCTATCGGGAAAAAGAATTCGGGATCTGGCAATGCTGGACCTGGGCAGAAGCCGCCAGGGAAATCCGCGCCATCGCGCTTGGATTTTTGGAGCTGGGCGTTGCAAAGGGCGACCATATCGCCGTCATAGGCCGCAACCGCCCGGCGCATTACTGGTCGATGGTGGCAGCGCAGATGGTGGGTGCGGTACCGGTGCCATTGTATCAGGACGCGGTCGCCGAAGAGATGACTTATGTGATGGAACATTGCGGCGCGAAATATGTCGTCTGCGGTGATCAGGAGCAGGTCGACAAGGTCATCGAAATTCAGGAAAAAGTACATCAGATCGAACATATCCTGTATACCGACAAGCGCGGGATGCGGAAGTACGACCACAGCCAAATGAACGCGCTTGAAGACATAATGGCCGAGGGTAGCGCCGGTCACGCGCGGTTCGATGCGGAACTGGACAAGCGTATCGCTGCGATCACTTATGACGACACCTGTGTGATGCTCTATACCTCGGGCACCACGGGTAAGCCGAAGGGTGTCGTGCTGTCCAACCGCAACGTCATCGAAAGCGCAAAGAATTCTGCCGAGTTCGATCATCTGACCCGAAGCGAAGATATCCTCTCTTACCTGCCGATGGCCTGGGTGGGTGATTTCATATTCTCAATTGGTCAGGCCTATTGGTGCGGGTTCTGCGTGAACTGCCCCGAAAGCGCCGACACGATGATGACGGACCTGCGCGAGATCGGGCCGACCTATTTCTTCGCTCCGCCGCGCGTGTTTGAGAACCAGTTGACCAATGTGATGATCCGGATGGAGGATTCGAGCAAGCTGAAGCAGCGCATGTTCCATCACTTCATGGCGCATGCCAAGAAAGTCGGAGGTCTGTTGCTGGACGGTAAGCCGGTGGGTCTTGGCGATAAGTTGAAATACGCGCTGGGCAATCTGTTGGTTTACGGACCGCTCAAGGATACGCTCGGCTATGGCCGGTTCCGCGTGGGTTATACGGCGGGTGAGGCAATTGGGCCGGAAATCTTTGATTTCTATCGTTCATTGGGCATCAACCTGAAGCAGCTTTATGGTCAGACTGAAGCAACCGTATTCATCACAGTACAGCCCGATGGTGAGGTGCGTGCCGATACGGTTGGCGTCCCCGCGCCGGATGTTGAGCTGAAGATCGATGACAAGGGCGAGATCCACTATCGCTCGCCGGGCGTGTTTGTTGAATATTACAATAACCCGGCCTCGACGGCCTCGACCAAGGATTCTGAGGGTTGGGTTGCGACGGGCGATGCCGGGTTCATCGAAGAAAGTTCGGGCCATCTGCGGATCATCGATCGCGCCAAGGATGTGGGCAAAATGGCCGACGGGTCGATGTTCGCGCCCAAATATGTCGAGAATAAGCTGAAGTTCTATCCGGATATTCTGGAGGTCGTTCTGTTCGGCAACGGCAAAGATCACTGCGTGGCTTTCATCAATATCGACCTGACGGCGGTGGGAAACTGGGCAGAGCGCAACAACGTGGCCTATGCGTCCTATCAGGAACTGACGGCAAATCCTCGAGTGTTAGAGACGATTCGTGACCATGTGGAAGAGGTCAACAAGTCGGTCGCGGCCGACGAGATGCTGTCGGGCTGCCAGGTGCATCGTTTTGTGGTTCTGCACAAGGAACTGGATGCCGATGATGGTGAGATGACCCGGACCCGCAAGGTGCGTCGGGGCTTTGTCGAGGACAAGTTCCACGACATCATCACGGCGCTTTATGACGGGTCCGAACGCGTGTCGACGACAACCGAAGTGACCTATGAGGATGGTCGCAAAGGGTCGATTTCGGCGACGCTCGAGATTGTCGACGTGCCGGTTGTAGCGGTTGTACAGCACAAAGTGGCGGCGGAATGAGCGCCGCGACCTGCGGTTATCGCCCCGCCGCCGTCTTGTTTTTTGTGTCAGGGAGTAACTGATGCTGGATAATTCCGAAGGATATGTCACCGAAGACGGCCGCAAGATCGGCGGCGTGGTGATGGAGATGAAGAACATCACTCTGCGCTTTGGCGGGGTGGTGGCGATCAAGGATATCTCGTTCGACATTCGTGAAGGTGAAATCCGCGCCATCATCGGGCCGAACGGGGCGGGCAAATCCTCGATGCTGAATGTGATCTCGGGGTTCTATGTTCCGCAAGAGGGCGAGGTCTGGTTTCACGGTTCAAAGCGCCCTCAGATGCGGCCCTTTGAGGTGGCGCAGCAGGGCATTGCGCGGACGTTCCAGAATATTGCTCTGTTCGAAGGCATGAGCGTGCTGGACAACGTCATGACCGGGCGGTTGAGTTTCATGAAGACGAACATGCTTCAGCAGGCGCTGTGGAAAGGCAAGGCCGAGGCGGAAGAAACAGAGAACCGCGAGGCCGTCGAGAAAGTTATCGACTTTCTTGAGATTCAGCACATCCGCAAAACGCCGGTATCGCGCTTGCCATATGGCCTGAAAAAACGCGTCGAACTGGCCCGCGCCTTGGCGGCAGAACCCAAGCTGCTGCTGCTGGATGAACCGATGGCGGGCATGAATGTCGAAGAAAAAGAGGACATGAGCCGTTTTATCCTCGATGTGAATGACGAATTCGGCACCACCATCGCCCTTATCGAACATGACATGGGTGTGGTGATGGATCTGAGCGACCGGGTGGTCGTGATGGATTACGGCAAGAAGATCGGTGACGGCACCCCCGACGAGGTGCGCAACAATCAGGAAGTCATCGACGCCTATCTGGGGGTCAGCCATGATTGATATCCGGTCAGATATTTGGGGAGGCACAGATGCCTGAACAACTCGTATTTGCGATGGAGGTCATCCTCAACGGTCTGATGGCCGGGGTGCTGTATGCTCTGGTCGCGCTGGGCTTTGTGCTGATCTACAAGGCGTCAGGGATTTTCAATTATGCGCAAGGGGTTATGGCCCTGTTTGCAGCGATGACACTGGTCGGGATCATGAACGGGCAAGTTCCGTTTGCCCATCTGATCAATTCCACATTTGGCACGCATTTCCACTATTTTGGCTGGAACGTGCCCGCACTGCTGGCGGTCATCCTGACGATGGGTGTGATGGTGCTGCTGGCCTGGGCGGTGCAACGGTTTGTGATGCGCCATCTGGTCGGCCAGGAACCGATCATCCTATTCATGGCGACCATTGGTTTGGCGTACTTCCTCGAAGGGGTTGCGGACCTGATGTGGGGATCTGAAATCAAGACGCTTGATGTGGGATTGCCGCAGGGGATCAACCTGTGGATTGACGAGACCACCTTCAACATCTTCGACTACGGCTTCTTCATCGACAATCTGGATATCGTCGCGACGGTGATTGCGGCGCTGCTGGTCGCGGCCTTGGTGGCATTCAGCCAATATACCAAACAGGGACGGGCGATGCGCGCTGTGGCGGATGACCATCAGGCGGCGTTGTCGGTGGGAATTTCGCTGAACTTCATCTGGATCATGGTCTGGTCGGTTGCAGGCTTTGTCGCCCTGGTCGCGGGTATTATGTGGGGCACCAAGTCCGGCGTGCAGTTTTCCTTGTCGCTGATTGCGCTCAAAGCGTTGCCGGTGCTGATGCTGGGTGGGTTCACCTCGATCCCAGGAGCCATCGTCGGCGGCCTGATCATCGGCGTAGGTGAGAAGCTGTTTGAGTTTGCCATTGGCCCAATGGTCGGCGGCGCGACCGAGAACTGGTTTGCTTACGTTCTTGCGCTGATCTTCCTGGTGTTCCGACCGCAGGGTCTGTTCGGCGAAAAGATCATCGAGAGGGTGTAGTGCATGACCAAGCTGATCGCCATCATCAACGTGATCGCATGGGCTGGGTTCTGGGCTTTTGGGTACATCGCCCTCACATCTGGCGATTTGACCGACGGCCAGTTGACCATCGCGGCAATCCTGGCCTTTGCCGGGCTGATCATGGGGGTTCTGGCCTACCTGAAACTGGCGCGCGCCTCAGAGGCGAGCGGCTATGCCAAAGGCTCCAACCAACTGGATGCCGCAGCCCGCAACCGGGCGCAGGAAGAATGGGGAAAGTAAGACATGTTCTATCGTGAGGCCGGAGATTTCAAAACCTCCTACACCGCTGACAGCCAGACTTTCCCGATCAAGTTTGACCGGTATCGGTATTATGTCGTGCTGGCCGTGGCGTTTGGTATCATTCCCTTCATCATCAACGACTATTGGGCAAACGCCCTGCTGCTGCCTTTCCTGATTTATGCGATCGCAGCGATCGGGCTGAACGTTCTGGTGGGCTATTGCGGGCAAGTCAGCCTCGGTACGGGTGGCTTCATGGCTGTGGGGGCCTATGCCTGCTACAAGCTGATGACCGCCTTTCCCGACGTCAGTATGTTCATCCATGTTATCCTTGCCGGAGGCATCACGGCTTTTGTGGGTGTTCTGTTCGGTCTGCCAAGTCTTAGGATCAAAGGGTTCTATCTGGCGGTGGCGACGCTGGCGGCTCAGTTCTTTCTTGTGTGGCTCTTCAACCGGGTGCCGTGGTTCTACAACTATTCGGCATCGGGCCAGATCAACGCGCCCGAGCGGGATGTGTTCGGCATCATCATTACCGGCCCAAACGCGCCGGCCTGGGCCACCTATCTGTTTTGCCTGATCTTCCTGACACTCTGCGCCATTCTGGCGCGCAACCTGACGCGCGGCACCATGGGCCGCAAGTGGATGGCGATCCGCGATATGGACATCGCGGCCGAGATCATCGGGGTGAATCCGCTGAAGGCGAAACTGACCGCCTTTGCCGTCAGCTCTTTCTTTGTGGGTATCGCCGGAGCGTTGTTCTTCGCGGTCTATCTTGGCGCGGTCGAAGTGGGCGAGGTGTTCGGCATTCAGAAATCGTTCCTGGTGCTGTTCATGGTAATTATCGGCGGATTAGGGTCTATTTTCGGTTCGTTTGCCGGGGCTGCGTTCCTTGTGCTGCTGCCGGTGGTCCTGAAGGTCGTCGGCGTCGATGTGCTCGGCTGGCCCACGGATATCGTGGCCCATCTGCAGCTGGTGATCGTGGGCGCATTGATCATCATGTTCCTGATCCTCGAACCACATGGCCTGGCGCAGCTTTGGCGCGTCGCGAAAGAGAAACTCAGACTCTGGCCATTCCCGCACTAAGGGTGGCCCAATCATAAAGACGGGTGCGAAACCCGAAAACACCATCGGATCAATCAAGGGAGGAAACACCCGATGAACAAGAAACTGGCAACCTTGGCGCTGAGCGCCCTGATGGTCGCAGGGCCGGCGATGGCAGAGCTCGTAATTCCGGATCTCAGCTACCGCACCGGGCCTTATGCGGCGGGCGGTATCCCGTTTTCGGACGGGTACAACGACTATTTCACGCTGTTGAACGAACGGGACGGCGGCATCGGTGGCGAGCCGATCCGGGTTGTGGAATGCGAAACCGGATACAACACCGAGAAAGGTGTGGAATGTTATGAATCCACAAAGGGCGAAGGTGCGCTGGTGTATCAGCCGCTGTCGACCGGGATTACGTATCAGCTGATCCCCAAAGTGACCGCTGATGGCATTCCTTTGCACACCATGGGTTACGGTCGGACCTCGGCTGCAAACGGCAAAGTATTCAGCAACGTGTTCAACTATCCGGCCAACTACTGGAACGGGGCCTCGGGCGCGATCAACTATCTGCTGAACGAAAACGGCGGTGATCTGAGCGGCAAGAAAATCGCGCTGGTCTACCACAACTCGGCCTATGGCAAGGAACCGATCCGCACGCTGGAAATGCTGGCTGAAAAGCACGGTTATGATCTGACGCTGCTGCCGGTGGATCACCCTGGTCAGGAGCAGAAATCGCAATGGCTGCAGATCCGTCGCGAAAAGCCTGACTACGTGGTCATGTGGGGTTGGGGCGTGATGAACCAGGTCGCTGTGCAAGAGGCCGCAAACATCCGCTTCCCGATGGAAAACTTCATCGGTGTCTGGTGGTCGGGTGCCGAGTTCGACGTTGAACCTGCTGGTGAAAAAGCCACTGGCTACAAGGCGCTGACCTTTACCGGTCTGGGCAATGACTATCCGGTTTATGACGACCTGAAGAAGCATGTCGTTGACTCGGGTAAGGCTGCTGGTGCCGGTGATCAGTTGGGTTCGGTTCAGTACAACCGTGGGCTCTATGCGGCGATGTTGGCCTCGGAGGCGATCAAGACCGCGCAAGAGATGCATGGCGTGACCGCGATCACACCGGCGATGATGCGCGACGGTATGGAAGCGCTGGAAATCACCAACGCCAAGATGGAATCGCTGGGTATGGCAGGCTTTGGGCCTGAGTTCAGCGTGAGCTGTGAAAACCACGGCGGCCCGGGTCTGGTGGGTGTTGTTCAGTGGGATGCTTCGACCGGCACCTGGAACAAACTTCAGGACTTCATGCCAACCGATGCAGAAGTGATCGGTCAGTTGATCGCGGAAGATTCGGCAGCATATGCCGCCGAAAACAACATCGAACCGCGCTGCGAGTAAACCGCAGCTTTGTTTCGGTTTTGGTCGGAACGTCAAAACACCGGAGCGGCGGGATGCCTGCCGCTCCCCACGAACCGCCCTTGAAGGGCAGGCATGAGGACACGCGCTGATGCTGGATGCGGCACAAACCACTGATGTGCAGGCGGAAACCCTGCTTGAGGTCAACAATATCGAGGTGATCTACAACCACGTGATCCTCGTGCTGAAGGGCGTCAGCCTGACTGTGCCCAAGGGCGGTATCACGGCTTTGTTGGGCGGCAATGGCGCGGGCAAGACGACCACGCTCAAGGCTGTGTCGAACCTGCTGCATTCGGAACGCGGCGAGGTCACGAAAGGGTCGATCAAGTATCGCGGTGAAAGCGTGCATGAAAGCGACCCTGCTGTTCTGGTCGAAAAAGGTGTCATTCAGGTGATGGAAGGCCGCCACTGTTTCGAACACCTGACCGTGGAAGAAAACCTGCTGACAGGGGCCTATACCCGCAAGGATGGGTCCGCAGCGATCCAGCGGGACCTGGAGCTGGTCTACAACTATTTCCCCCGCCTCAAGGAACGCCGCCGGTCGCAGGCAGGTTATACCTCGGGCGGCGAACAACAGATGGTTGCCATGGGTCGGGCATTGATGTCTCGGCCCGAGACGATCCTGCTGGACGAGCCCTCGATGGGTCTTGCGCCGCAGTTGGTCGAAGAGATCTTCGGGATCGTGAAAGACCTGAATGAGAAAGAGGGCGTGTCCTTCCTGCTGGCTGAACAGAATACAAACGTTGCCCTGCGGTTTGCTCATTACGGGTACATTCTGGAATCCGGGCGCGTGGTTATGGATGGCCCGGCTGCCGAACTGCGCGAAAACCCGGATGTGAAAGAATTCTACCTCGGCATGTCCGATGAAGGCCGCAAAAGTTTCCGCGACGTGCGGTCTTATCGCCGCCGCAAGCGGTGGCTGTGAGCGAATGGAGGATATGGCGATGACCTATTTCGACACACTCGAAACGCGCTCGGCAGACCAGCGCGCCTCCGATCAGGCCACAGCGCTTGTGGAGCAAATCAAGCGGGCAGCATCCGCACCAGGATTCGCGGCGCACCTATCTGAAACAGACACTAATCAGGTGTTAAATGCAGAAGATCTGCCGCTGCTGCCCGTATTTCGCAAATCGGACCTGACGCGAGCTCAGGCCGAACGACCGCCGTTTGGCGGGTTTACGGTGAAGCCCGCGCGGCATTTTCATCATGTGTTCCAATCCCCCGGACCGATCTACGAGCCGGGCAGCACGGATCATGACTGGTGGCGCATGGGCCGGTTCCTCAATGCGGCGGGTGTAGGCGCCGGTGACATTGTGCAAAACTGCTTTGGCTATCACCTGACCCCGGCGGGCATGATTTTTGAAAATGGTGCCCGCGCGGTTGGTGCAGCCGTTTTACCCGCTGGAACCGGCCAGACCGAGTTGCAGGTGACAGCGGCGCGTGATGTCGGGTGTACGGCCTACGCAGGAACGCCCGACTATCTGAAGGTCATTCTGGACAAAGCCGATGAGATGGGCGTTGCGCTGAGCTTCTCAAAGGCCGCCGTTGGCGGCGGGGCGCTGTTCCCGTCGCTGCGCCAGGAATATGCGGATCGCGGGATTTCGTGCCTGCAATGCTATGCGACAGCCGATCTGGGCAACATCGCTTACGAAAGCCCGGCGATGGATGGGATGATCATCGATGAACATGTGATCGTCGAAATTGTAACCCCCGGTACTGGCAACCAGGTCGCTCTGGGTGAGGTCGGCGAGGTTGTTGTGACGTCACTGAACCCCGATTACCCGCTGATCCGCTTTGCAACGGGCGATTTATCTGCGGTCATGCCAGGTGTTTCGCCTTGCGGCCGCACCAATACAAGGATCAAGGGCTGGATGGGCCGCGCGGACCAGACCACCAAGATCAAAGGCATGTTCGTGCGCCCGGAACAGGTGGCGGCACTGGTCGACAAACATGATGAGATTGTCAAAGCCCGCGTTATCGCGATGCGTCAGGGCGAAATGGACACGATGACCGTGCAAATCGAAAGCGCGGATGGGGATAACCCTGCCTACGCCAAGTCGGTTGCCGAAGTATTGAAGCTGAAAGGCGCGATCGAGGTCGTGGCCCCTGGCTCACTTCCCAAGGACGGTTTGGTCATCGAGGACCAGCGGGTTTACGAATAGCCGTGGAAAACGTGTCTACGGCATCAAATGCCGCAGATTTATTGAATGTCGCACTGGTGTTTCCGAGCTTTTTGGTCGATTAAAGGCGAACCCTTCGCCTTTGCCAATCACAAGCCGGGATGATGGCCGAAATCGAATATTCACAAAACGGATCGCGCAATCGTGGCGTACGTGGAACCCGGCTGTTGGCGGGGATCGCGTATCTTGTGGCAGCGGCTTGCCTGTTGCCGATGGTTGCCGTGGTTCTGGCTGCGGTGACGGGCGGAACGGACACGATTTCGCACCTTATCGAAACGGTTCTGCCAAGCTATACCGCGACGACACTGATCCTTGTTGTGCTGGTCGCAGCAGGTACGTTTAGCATCGGCACCGGAGCCGCCTGGCTGGTGACGATGACCCGCTTCCCCGGAGTTCGGTTTCTGGAAATTGCACTGGTTCTGCCACTGGCTTTTCCAGCCTATGTTCTGGCCTATGCCTACACTTTCATTCTGGACCATCCAGGGATCGTTCAAAGCACATTGCGGGACGTAACGGGGTGGGGGCCGCGCGACTACTGGTTCCCTGAAATCCGCTCGACCGAGGGTGCAGCGGTGATGCTGATCCTTGTGCTGTACCCGTATGTCTATCTGTTGGCGCGAGCTGCGTTCTTGCAGCAAAGCGCAACGGCGTTTTTGGCGGCCCGGGCGCTGGGGAACAATCCATGGTTGGCATTCCGGCGCGTCTCGTTGCCGATGGCGCGGCCAGCGATTGCGGGCGGCGTTCTGCTGGCGGTGATGGAGACCATAGCGGATTTCGGCACTGTTTCGTATTTCGGTGTTCAGACATTTGCGACCGGCATCTACACCAGCTGGTTTTCCATGGCAGACCGTGCGGCTGCGGCGCAGCTTGCGCTTTGCCTGCTGGTTTTTGCGCTGGTGATGGCCGTGGCCGAGCGCACGCAGCGCGGCAAGGCGAAATATTATCAAGCCGGAAAACAACATGTGGCGCAACCGGCGGTCGATCTTACAGGCTTGCACGCCTTTGGGGCCTTTTTGCTCTGTGCGATACCTGTTCTGTTCGGGTTCTTGCTGCCGGTGATCATTCTGGTCGAGATGGGGTTGGAATCGGAACAAAACCTGCTGTCGCGACGCTATATCGGGTTCATCCAGAACTCGCTGACTTTGGCCGGGACAGCGGCGGTCATCACGGTCTTTGCGGCGATCAGCGTTGGGTTCTTCCAGCGGCTCAGGCCCGGGCGGGCATCCTCTGTGACGGCATATCTGGCGCGGTTGGGATATGCCGTGCCCGGGGGCGTGATTGCGGTGGGTCTGATCGTCCCTTTCGCCGGTTTCGACAACGCGCTTGATGCCTGGATGCGCAAGACTTTCGATGTGTCCACAGGGTTGCTGGTCACCGGTTCAATCTGGTTGCTGGTTGCAGCCTATATGGTGCGGTTCCTGGCAGCCGCGCTCAGCGCGTATGAAGGTGGGCAAAGCACGGTGCACGCCAATATGGATGCCGCTGCGCGTTCACTGGGTCAATCGCCGCTGGGGACTCTGCGGCGCGTACATTTGCCGATTCTAACGCCATCCCTGTTGACGGCGCTATTGATTGTATTCGTGGACGTGATGAAGGAATTGCCTGCCACGCTGATCATGCGCCCGTTCAATTTCGACACATTGGCAGTGCAAGCCTACAGGCTGGCCTCGGACGAGCGGTTGGAGGGTGCTGCCGTGCCCTCGTTGGTCATTCTGGCTGTCGGTTTGTTGCCCGTGATCCTGATTTGCCGTCAGGTTGGCCGGCGGTAACACTTCTGCCTGAATTGTCGGGTCATGACGCATCAGGCTTGATTCAAAAGCGATTTCCGGCAAGGCTGGAGGTATGAATATGCAGCCTCCCAGCCGGTTCTCGGCAAGTGCAGCGCAGATGCCCGTCGCCTTTGACCGGCATGAGATGTCCCAGATACTGTCCGTTTATGGCCGGATGGTCGCCGCCGGAGAATGGCGGGATTACGGTATCTCGAACCTGCGCGACATGGCAGTGTTCTCGATCTTCCGGCACACTGCTGAACACCCGATCTATCGCGTCGAAAAGCACCCGCGACTGAGGTTCCGGCAAGGGATGTATTCCGTTGTCGGCATGGATGGCCGTATTCTGAAACGCGGCCACGATTTGCGCGCGGTTCTTCGGGTATTGGAACGTAAGCTGATCCGGGCGGTAAAGCCCGATTAGAACCTTTTATGTGCCGTTACTGGGCCGTCGCCCTGTGCTTGAATGCGCTCAATGGCCTGATCCATAGGTTCAAACACAACCGCCATATGGCTGGCGTTGGCATGCAAAATCATGTTGTCCCCGGACACCCAGGCCACATGACCTTTCCAGAACACCAAATCACCTCGATGCGCCGCTGATCCTTCGTTCAGGGTTGAACCCAGTGCGCGTTCCTGATCACCGCTGTCACCGGGACAAGGCGTGCCACAGGCCAGAAGCGCGGCTTGGACAAGCCCGGAGCAATCGATACCAAACCGGCTGTTTCCACCCCACAAATAGGGCGTCCCAAGGAACAATTCGGCCACTGCCAGCGGATCCTGCGGCGTCTCAGAGATTGGTGCGGCGTGTACCTTCGGAACAAAGCCCAACTCGGTTTCCAGATACCGGTCTGTTTCTGACAACGCGTGAATTTTGCTGCCAAAGCTGAGGGACACCAGATCGTAGCTTTTGAAATACGCGGTTTCATAGGCATGAGTCGCCGGTGCTTTGATCCAATGCGTGGCGGGTCTACAGTTGGTCAACTGATCCGTTCGCACCCAGCCGGTGTACCCGTCTTTGTCGGCGATAACCCGGCTCCAACCATCTTTTTCACAAGTGACCTGAACCGTATCTCCGAACAGGACCTGCCTGTTACGGGGGCCGTCAGGGTCACGCAACAGATCGACCACAGGCTTAGATATGCGGAGGTGAGTCACAGGCCTAACATCTCGGGCAGAGCGTTCAGTATCGCGCGCGGCCCTTGGCCTAGACCGCCTTTGCTGCGCCCGGGTTCCGTGCTCGGCTGCCAGGCATAGATATCGAAATGGACATAGCGGCACGATCCCACAAACCTGCGCAGAAACAGGGCGGCGGTGATCGAACCCGCAAACCCGCCCGAAGGTGCATTGTCCAGATCGGCGATGCCGGGCTCGATCATTGCCTCATACGGCGCGTGAAACGGCAAACGCCAGACTGGATCGGCCGATGCCTTGGCGGATTGCGACAGGGCCGTCGCACAGGATTCATCATCAGTGTAGAACGGGGCCAAATCGGGACCCACAGCAACGCGTGCCGCCCCGGTGAGTGTTGCCATCGAGATCACCAGATCGGGCTCACCCTCATCCGCCAGTGCCAGAGCATCCGCCAGCACAAGGCGTCCTTCGGCGTCTGTGTTGTTGATCTCAACCGTCAAGCCCTTGCGCGAGGTCAGGATATCCCCGGGCCGAAAAGCATTGCCTGCAACCGCGTTTTCAACAGCAGGGATCAGGACACGTAGCTGTACTGGCAAGTCCAACGCCATAATCATGTGCGCTAATCCAAGCACATTGGCGGCCCCGCCCATGTCTTTTTTCATCAGACCCATCGAGGCACCCGGTTTCAGGTTCAGCCCGCCTGTGTCGAAACAAACGCCTTTGCCTACGAGCGTCAGTTTGGGGCCGCTGTTGCACCAGTTCACCTCGATCAATCGCGGGGCCTGGTCCGCGGCCCGCCCGACCGTGTGGATCATCGGGAAGTTCTGGTCCAACAGCGCGTCACCCAGGACAGTGCTACACGTGGCCCCAAATTCGTCGGCCAAAGACTCGACAGCCTGTTGCATCTGCGCCGGTCCCATATCCGACGCCGGAGTGTTGACCAGATCGCGGGTCAGGGCCTCGGCCTGAGCCATGGCTTCAATACGGGCTGCATCCACCCCATCAGGAGCGACCAGCGCCGCTGAGCCGCCGGATTGTATGGCGTAGCGATCAAAAGCATAGCCGGCCAGCAGCCAGCCGAGGCATTCAACCTCTAACAGGTCCGAAGGCAGGCCGGACGCGATATGATAGGTTCCTTCCGGCAGAGACAGAGCGGCAGCGGCCAGCGGAAACCGTTTGCGCGCGCGCTTTGCTTCAGTCCCGTAACCGGCTAGTGCCATTTCTGCGGCGCCATTTTTGCCTGGCAACAGCAGAGACTGACCTAGCGCCGCCGAAAACCCGTTCGCAGAGACCCAGGATTGCACGTGCTGCGGTTGCTCTTGCAACCACCCCTCTAGATCCGGCTGAGCAATCACATGCAGAGGCAGAGAGGTGTCAGAGGACGGGGAGAAGGACAGGGTCATGGGCGTCTCAACAAGTGGTTTCCAAGCACAGACTAGCCACGCCTGATCCGCCTGCAACCCCTGTCAGACGGAAAGATCCTGTTGATCCCATACGGAGGTCAGGGAACGCTCACCCACTCGGATCAGCCGCCCCAAGGTTGCACCGGCCGCCACTGCATCACCGGCATCGACGGATTGGGCCACATCCCCTGCCACTCGCGCAAGCGCTGTCATCCCGACCTGTTCAAAAATTGCGACCAGCGATTTGGCACATTTGCGCTGGTCAGACCATTCGCGGTGCCGCCAATAGCGTTCACAGTTTGAAAGACGCACGGCCAGCTCTTCAACTGTGCGACACAGCACGTCCAGAGCGTTCTTGTCCCCCAGTTGACTGTACAGCCCGCTGAGTTGATCCGGGTCCAGCAGGACGGATTCTTTGTGTTCTAGCGTGATTATCTTTTCCACCACATTCACCCTAAGTATTGACGCCCCCACGGCGTGGGTCTGATACTGGCGGCAAAATCCTTTGCAAAACCTTGCAGGGAAGTTGGATAATGGCTCGAATTTTTATTGAATTCGGTTTACAGCGTCCTGAACCGAGAAGAACTGGGACATTACAATGGACTATGCCAAGCCTTTGCCAACCTATCTGGTCAAGCGGTATCACGGGTGGAAAGCCACAACATATTCCGAGAACCAAGTTTGGTACAAACGGTTGGCAGAAGAAGGGCAACGCCCCCGCGCGATGGTGATTTCCTGCTGCGATAGCCGGGTGCACGTGACCTCTATGTTTGGGGCTGATCAGGGTGATTTCTTTATTCACCGCAATATTGCCAACTTAGTGCCGCCTTACGCGCCCGACGGCGATCATCATGGCACCAGTGCCGCAATTGAGTATGCCGTTACGGCGCTGAAGGTCGCGCATCTGATCGTGTTGGGCCATTCGCAATGCGGCGGTGTTCAGGGTTGCATCGACATGTGCAAGGGCGAAGCGCCTCAACTGGAAGCCAAAGAAAGCTTTGTCGGTCGCTGGATGGACATCCTCAAACCCAAATACGATCTGGTTGCGGATATCGAAGATCGTGTCGATCAGGCGCGCCAGTTCGAGCGCCAGGCGGTTGTGGCATCACTGGAAAACCTGATGACTTTCCCGTTTATCGCCTCGGCGGTTGAGGAAGGCGCACTGAGCCTGCATGGGTTGTGGACCGATATAGGCGCGGGCGGGCTGGAATGTTTTGACCCTCATCAGAAGAAATTTCTTGCCATCTGACATCGATGAAACAACACGGTTTCCGGTTCTGATTCAGAGCCGAAATCCTGTATGATGCGTGCACACGTTTCGAGTTTTGGAGATTGCGATGAAAGTTGTTCTACGAATTCTTGCAGGATTGGGCCTGATTGCTATCGCGCTGGTCGCGGTGTCATATCTGTTGCCAGGCAAGGCCGAAGTGTCCCGCAGCATCACCATCGATGCGCCAGCCGAAGCGATCTTTCCGTACGTAAACTCCATGCAAGAGACCGAGCAATGGTCCCCTTGGCTGCACCGAGATCCCGACACCCAACTGACCTACTCGGGACCCGATGCAGGCGTCGGAAACGCTCTGAACTGGAGTTCCGATAACCCGCAGGTTGGCACCGGTTCGCAGGTGATCGTCGAGAGCGTGGAAAACCAGCGCGTCCAAACGGAATTGGATTTCGGTCCGATGGGGACTGCCACGGCGTCATTTCTTCTGGAGCCTGGTGGAAACTCGACCTTGGTGACCTGGGGGTTCGAGTCCGATTTGGGGCTTAACCCCATATCCCGATGGATGGGGCTCATGATGGATAAATGGGTCGGCGGTGACTATCAACGTGGGTTGACCAATCTGAAAGCGCTGATCGAAAATAGTACATAGGCAGGCGGACCAGCTGCGCGCTGAGGAGTGCGGTGGAAACGCTATTCGATACGAAACCGGGCGAGCTTTCCCATATGGTCCGAGCCCATGAAGGGGCGCAGTTCGACTGTTCCGATTGTGCCCTTGGGAAAAAGCAGGTTGTCGATCGGCAAAGGGACTCTCCAACTGCCAAGGTTATGCGTGTTCAGCGCGGTTCCGAAACTTTGATTGTCCGCAGCCGCGGCGATCCGCTGGACGCTTGCCCCCCATGGCACCATGTTGAAATCCCCCGCGATCAGAACCGGGCCGTCCAGATCCGCGATGCGATCCGCGATAATCTGACTTTGCTGCGCCTGATCATAGGGAAATGGCCAATTCAGGTGAATCGAGACGATCCAGACCGCAGTCTCGTCAGGAGCCTCAACCTGCACACCGACCAATCCACTGCCTTTGAGGCAGAATTCCGAGTTCCCCACGATAGGCAGTGTCGTCAGAATGGCAACGCTTTGCTCAGGACGAAAGCTGCACACGACCTTTGACGGGTAGTGTTCGAACAGGTTGTTCATGTATTTTTGATTGTGACTGGACACTTCCTGCAAAGTCACAATCTGGGCGTTGGACGCGATGATATCGTCAGCCAGAGGATAGCGCGGCCAGGCTTTGCTCATCAGGTTCTTTTGGTACAGCGTCAGGCAGGTTCCGTTGCATTCAGCAGAGGGCGCAGCATAGCTGGCGGCAATGGAACCAAGGGCCATCGCGGCAACGGCACAGGTCGTCAAAGCCAAGTATCTGACGCGCAGGTACAGCAGCAACGTGGCACAGAGCAGAAGCAAAACGCCAGCTTGAGGACGCAAAAGGGCAATCGAGTCCCCCACGGCAAAGATTTGTCCGGTAAATCCGATCACCACAAACGCCATCAGTATGCATGCGCATCCGATGGTCAGGGTTCTGGCAATCCTGTGTCTGGTCGAAACCTGCATGCCCTGCCTCAGCCACCTTGTGCGGGACACTGCTTGTGGTCTGCTCAGCCACATCTGCAGCGATCAAGGTTATGCATTTAGGTGACAAGCCCGCCCGTCTTTGTCAACAGGTCGGGGGAATTTACCGCGTTCGGGTGCTCGCCCTTGAGCAGATTTCTATTGGAGACCTGACGGGTATGGCTGATGAGCCAGAAGGTGCTGTTTGAGAGGAAAGGGTGCTTTGAGGCAGATTTGTACAGATTTCCGTAGGTCCGCTTGTAGCCCCTGAGCCGCCATTGATCACACTTCAGCCTTTCGCTCATGCAGCAGGTCGCGATCCGCGCAAACCGGACATTTCCTGTCTGGTTCGTGGATGGCTGTGACGCGGACAAAACAGCCGTCGGCATCGCGGAAACGAATGTCTGCTCTATGCTGATGATTCAACGGGTGGTCGCAACACATCGGGCAAACTTTTTTGCCAACGTTTCGTATTGCAAGGTCTTTCTCAGGCGCTCGTTGAGCTGTCTGGCCATCGCGCTTCGTGCCTTCCTTTTGATTCCCAGAAGTTGCTATTCGAGCGGCTTTCTCATCAAGACGAATGGTCCTTCCGGGTATGTTTGCAATTCCACAAATTCATAGCCGAGAGCCAAATAAAACTCCCGCGCGGTCAGTGAGGAATGAAGCATCATTTCCGGGATTGCCCTTTGTCGCGCCTCCTCTTCAATTCTTGAAACCAGCATTTTGCCCAACCCTCGCCCCTGATACCCACGGTCCACGAACATTGAACGCAGATAGTTATCTCTCAGCCCCACCGTCCCAACGAGTTCGGTGCCCATGAAGCAAAGAAGAATTAGCTCGTTTTCAATTCTTCCGGCGACCGGCTCCGACTCAAAAATCGCGCACAGCATATCGATTGACTTTTGATCGTAGTCCTTGGAATTTGAAACGCGAATTGTGCGCCGGATCAGCCCACTGAGCGGAACTACATCGGCAACAGTTGCCTGTCGGATTTTGAGCGACTTCATCGCGGCAAGCCTACCCCGGGACATGCGACATCGAAGAACTAGCAGATATGGCGAAAGCGGGCTGGAAGCATTCGGGCTTCTCTATGTCTTTCACAAAGGGAAACGGGTTCACAAACTTCATGGTGTGTCCTGCCGGAATTGTCGGATCAGATAATCCCATCACTATTGCAGACATTCTTTCGAGGCGCAGCATCGGTAACATTGGGCTCGTTGCAGACCTTGGCTGCTAACTTCATGAATATCCGCTTTCCGCGCATTCCTACCATCCTTGGTGCTCGGTGCTGCAATCGCAGCGAATGGCAGCTGAGTGGCCGATTCTTACCTTTCCCAAGTACTTGTAGGCGCGGTTAAAGTCAGTTTTGGATCTCAATCTTGGCTTTCCTACACAAATCAAAAAACCCGCTGACCAAACAGCGGGTTTCTTTTCAGTCTTTGCAAAAGTTGGATCGTCAGCCCTTTTTCAGGACCTCACGGCCCAGCAGCTCGGCGATCTGTACTGCGTTCAGGGCTGCACCTTTGCGCAGGTTGTCCGAGACGCACCACAGGTTCAGGCCGTTTTCCACGGTTGAATCCTGACGGATACGGCTGATGAATGTGGCGAAGTCGCCCGCGCATTCGATGGGCGAGACGTAACCGCCGTCTTCGCGCTTGTCGATCACCATGATCCCGGGTGCCTCGCGCAGGATGTCGCGGGCCTCGTCTTCGTCCAGAAACTCTTCGAACTCGATGTTCACGGCCTCTGAGTGGCCGACGAAAACAGGAACGCGGACGCAGGTGGCTGTGACCTTGATCGACGGATCGACGATCTTCTTGGTCTCGACAACCATCTTCCACTCTTCCTTGGTCGAACCGTCTTCCATGAAGACGTCGATCTGCGGGATGACATTGAACGCGATCTGCTTCTGGAATTTCTTTGGCTCAACATCGGTCGTCGGGTTGTAGATCGCCTTGGTCTGATCCCAAAGCTCATCCATGCCGTCTTTGCCCGCGCCGGAAACCGACTGATAAGTCGATACGACCACGCGCTTGATCCTGGCGCGGTCATGCAGCGGCTTCAGCGCGACAACCATCTGCGCGGTCGAGCAGTTGGGGTTGGCGATGATGTTCTTGTTCTTGTAGTCGTGGATCGCCTCGGGGTTACATTCCGGAACGATCAGCGGAATCTCGGGATCATAGCGATAGAGCGACGAGTTATCGATCACCACACAACCTGCAGCCGCCGCCTTGGGGCCATAGGTTTTGGTCGCGTCCGAGCCGATGGCGAACAGCGCCATGTCCCAGCCGGTGAAGTCAAAAGTGTCGATGTCCTGGGTCGTCAGTGTCTTGTCGCCAAAGCTTACTTCGGTCCCCAGCGAACGACGGCTTGCCAGAGCGGCAATTTCATCAACCGGGAACTGGCGTTCCGCCAGGATGTTCAGCATTTCGCGGCCCACGTTACCCGTGGCGCCGGCGACAACGACGCGATAGCCCATTTCATGTCTCCAAAGTTAAGGACGCGCGTTCATAGCTGCGTTGCGGCGAAGAAAAAAGGGCTTTCGGCGCTGATTTGATAGTTTGACGTCGAATTGAGGCGCTTCAGGTGCTCAGAAGACGCTTGTAGAGTGTAACCAATGTCTTTGCTTCACCCTGAATATCGAAATTCTGTTCGACATGGGTACGGGCGGCCTGACCGGCCTGCGAAAGGGAATCACGGTTTTCCAGCATGTCCGCCGCCGCGTCGGCCAGCGCAGGAATGTCGTCGGGGACCACCACCCGCCCCAGCGAGGGGTCGGTCACGATCTCGGAAAACGCGCCAACGTCTGTTGCCACAACCGGGACGCCGCAGGCCATCGCCTCGAGCGGGGTGAGCCCGAACCCTTCCCACCGTTGCGGTGCGATAAACAGGTCCAGTACCTGATACCATTCGGCAATCTGATCGACCGTGACCTCGGGCATGAAAAGGATGCGATCAGACAGCCCCGCCTTTGCGACCTTGTCTTTCAGCTCGGCAAGGAATGTGGCGTGTTTCTCGGTGGCCCGACCCATGACGATACCGGACACAGTGTCGAACCGCCCACATAAATCGATCATGGCGTCGACAAACGCGTCTGTGCCCTTTTGATGCCGGATACGCCCGTAGCATCCCAACAGCAGCCCATTTGGCAGACCCAGTCTGGCCCGCACGGCTGCCTTGTCCTGAGGGGGCACAAAATCCTCAAGGTTGATACCATGCATGACAACCTGCGCGTCGCGCTCAAGATACCCGGCGGTTTTTTGGGACGTCGCCACAATCGCGTCCATCTTGCCGATCAGCCATTTAGTGTAGCCTGTGTGGGGGCGTTGGGATGCACTGGTAAACAGCAGTTTGAGCTTCAGGCGGAACATGTGGCGCAGGATCAAGCCCAGAAGCATCTCGGTGTTGCGGCGCGCGTGCCAGACTCGCGTTGTACGGCGCGACAGAAAGGGCAGGCGGCCCAATGGGATATGCGGGATGTCGGCAGGCAGACCCGGACCCGTGGCTGCGATGTCGATTGATTGTGCCTGCAGCGGAACCAGCCTTGCGATGGTTGCAGTCACGCCCGAAAGCCTGCGTTTCAGATTTGGGGCTATGACGACGGGATCTTTCACCGGGCTCTCCTGATGGCTGCTTCAGTCGACACTATCCCGGCTGAATAGATAGATCACGCAACCAATGGCAAGCGATATGGCAAAAAACCCGAATATCGCCGTGTAGGGTGCAGTTGATCCTGTCTGAGCGGTGGCGGCATGAATGCGGCCGGTGACGAACTGGGCGACGCCCGCACCGCCGATCCCGAACAAGTTCAACAGGGTCACGCCGCGGCCAACGAGATGTGGCGGCACAAAGGCTCGGCCATGCGCCATAATGACGGGAAAGCTGGCCCCGACAAATCCAATGATGGCCAGCAGAAGAACCGAAAGCCAGATAGCGTTGTCAATCCACAAGCACAGCAGCGTCAGCGCGACGGCCCCTAGAGCGTTGCCTGCGAAAATGACCCATTTCCGGGTGCCGAACACGCGGTCCAGCGGCCCGTAGACAAAAGTGCCAGCGATCATCGCTGTTCCCATGACCAGCGTCGCGGTGCCGATCTGAGTTGTGCTGAGACCGAAGACATCGTTCAGATAGGGCCCTGCCCAAAGTCCGCGTAACGCTGCGGAAGGCGCGTAAGCAACCATCATCAATGGCAGGATCAGCCATAGTGCAGGCTCCTTCAACAGGTCCAACAGTGACCCCTTGTGTTCCGTTTCGACCTTTTCCGGATCGTGCACGGTCAGCAAAATGCCCAAAGCAATTGTAGCGGAAATCACTGCCAGCCCAACCATCGTTGCGCGCCATCCCATCCACTCGACCGCGATCGCCGTGGGGTAGGATGCTACGAGGTTGCCCACCGAACCCACACCCAACATCACAGCCGCCAACGTGGCAAACCGCGCCGACGGATATTCTCGGGCAAAGATGAAATATGAGGCCATCAGGACCGGAGAGCATCCGACACCGATCAGGCCCATTGCGATGCTGATATGCAGCGGCGAGGATGCGACGGCAAAAACCGCAGCCCCGCCAGCGCCACCAATCAGCAACAGAACCGCCGCGGTCAGTCGGGGACCAATCTTGTCCAGCGCCCAGCCCACCGGGATTTGCATTGCCGCAAACACAAGAAACCAAAGCCCAGACGCAAAGGCCAGATCTTCGGGTGTTGCTCCGATATCCTTTTCCAAATCCAGGCTGAGAACAGCCAGAAACGCGCGGAAAAACTGGCTGAGCACATAGCCCAGGCATAAAACCACCAAACCAGCCTGCATGATCCGCCTCTTTTTTGCGCGCCTCAGGAAAAGGCTTGGCATGTCGTGATGCAACGCACAAGCATGTGTACTATGTTTCAAACACAGGACCCGGACCGTTTTCCATCTAGTATAACTGGAGCATTGATCTTGAGGGGGACCATGAAAGACCTCCATTCCGCGTTTTATGAAAATCTTCCCTTGTTGCGGGAATTTACTTTGTTGGCGGATCCAACGAAGTTTTCGACTATGCCGGATGACTGGGTTCTGGGCATTGCGGACATTGTCGATTCAACCGGCGAAATCGCGCGAGGCAGATACAAGACAGTCAACACGGTTGGGGCCGCCGTGATTTCAGCCATGATCAACACCATGAATGGCAAGCTGTTTCCTTATGTCTTCGGCGGGGATGGCGCGGGCTTTGCGGTTCCGCCCAGCCAGGTTGAAGCGGCGCGCGATACTCTGGCCGCCCTACGGCGTTGGGCGGAGGAAGAGTTTTCCATGTCCCTGCGTGCGGCCTTGGTATCAGTTGCCGAGATCCGAGCCGCTGGCCGGGACCTGCGCGTGGCCCGATATGCACCGTCGACCGGCGTGGACTATGCGATGTTTTCAGGTGGCGGGCTGGCCTGGGCCGAAGCCGAGATGAAAGCAGGGCGAAGTATGGTTGAACCTGCAGAACCGGGGGCGCTGCCGGATCTGACGGGCCTGTCGTGCCGGTGGTCCAACAGCACGGCGCGGCATGGTCAGATCGTCTCGTTGGTTGTTCAACCCACCGCATCGGCCACGGAACGCGATTTTGCCGATCTTGCGCAATCCGTACTGTCCGCGTCAGAAGAGCTTGAGCGTGCAGGTCATCCCGTGCCCGAGAACGGCCCACCCATGAAGTGGCCGCCTCCGGGGCTGGACATTGATGCGCATGTATCGCGCAACGGGCGGCATATGGGACTGCAAAAGATTGCCTTGCTGTTTCAGAACCTTCTGATCGCGATTCTGTTCAAATCGGGCAAACGCATGGGACAGTTCGAGCCAGAGCATTACAAGCATATGGTCAGCAGCAATGCGGATTTTCGCAAATTCGATGACGGTTTGAAGATGACGCTGGATTGCGATCCGGCGACGTTGAAAAAGATCGAACACATGCTGGAAGAGGCGCGGGCACGCGGCAAGATCAGGTATGGTTTGCACGCCCAGGACGAGGCAATGATGACCTGCATCGTGCCCTCTGCCACACGGGATGACCATGTGCATTTTGTTGACGGGGCTTCGGGTGGCTACGCGCAGGCCGCGGCTGCCATGCGCAGCTGACGGGTCATGACGCCTTCCACCGCGCAACCAGTGATCGCGCCGATTGCGCCAACAGCATAACGTCGATTCCAACGGCCAGGAATTGCGCACCCATGTCCAGATAAGCATGTCGGGCTTCATCATTGACGGCGAGGATGCCAGCCGCTTTATCGGATGCCTTGATCCGCGCCAGCGCGTCAGCGATCACCTCGCGCATCTCGGGGGCGGCGCTGTTGCCTTGATAGCCCATATCGGTCGACAGATCGGCGGGGCCGATGAACACACCATCCACGCCCTCGACCTGCAATATATCATCCAGGGCAGCCAATCCGGCGCGGGTTTCAACTTGCAGCAACAGGCAGATTTCCTGATCCGCCGTTTGGATGTATTCCTCGACCGATCCATACATCGTGGCCCTTGACGCCATCGCGCCCACGCCGCGCGCGCCGGTCGGGGGATAGCGACAGGCGCGGACCAGTTCCCGCGCCTGTTCCGCGCTTTCCACAATCGGAACCAGCACGGTCTGAGCGCCTGCATCCAATACCATCTTGATCAGCCAGGTCTCGCCAACCGGAAGCCGAACCACCGGATGCGACGGGCTGGCTGCCAACGCCACAAGCTGATCCCGGATTGAGCGGATATCGTTAGGGGCATGTTCCCCATCTATCACCAGCCAATCGAAACCGGCTGTGCCCATGATTTCGGCCGTTATGGGTTCTGCAAAGCTCATCCAGCACCCAATCTGTGTTTTTCCCGTTTTTAGAGCCGTCTTGAAGGGGTTTTCCGGGGCAGCCATCTGATCTCCCTTTGTTGCGTAAGATATGGTGCGCAAAGACCTCGTGCCTGGCCTCCTCTGCATCTTCTTTGATGGTGGTGAATTGTCCAGCCTGAAGGCGCAGCTTTCTAATTGGTTTTATTGATGTTGCGGCAAAGCCTGCAGGTAAAAGTGGTCGGGAACTTTGATCGGAAGAGAGGCTCGCTTGCGAAAATCCTGAATTTCAGTGATAATTTTCCTATGACCGACGATCTTCCTCTGACGTCGCGATCTTTGCCCATTGCGCTGTTGCGGGCGCGGGAAAAGGTTATGGGACCCATTCGTGCAATGCTGGCTGACGCCGGTGTCACTGAACAACAATGGCGCGTTTTGCGGGTGCTGAACGAGGAAGGTCCACAAGAGCCGACACATATCTCTGATCGTGCCTGCCTGTTGCTGCCCAGCCTGACGCGCATATTGCAGAAACTGGAACAACGCGGTTTGATCTCGCGGCGGTGCCACCCGGCAGATCGTCGTCGCCAGATTGTCGAGATCACCGCAAGCGGTACCCAGATCATTCGTGCCAATCTGTCTGCGAGTATCGCCCAGGCAGAACGCATTCGGTCCCAGCTTGGTCCGGATAAGCACGAGCTTTTGCTGGATCTTCTCAATGACCTGAAAGATCTCGAAGCCTGATCCACGGTTTTAGTGAATTCGCACTTCAGGGACCCCGCCGGAGAGTTTAGGGGGATTCTCCGACGGGGCGGCCAGACTCGTACTGGATCATGTGCCTGGCCCGAGGCCGGTTGCGTCACGTGTAGCCTGACGGTCCGACCTGCGCTTCGGAGTGTGTGCCGAGTCAAAACAGACCCTAAACAAGGCATGTTTCCCGGGGGGCGGGCTCATGCCTTTGCTCTCCGAAATAGATGTTGCCAAGTGCCGACCGATGGATCGTTTGCAAGTGGGGCCCTGACGTCACCTCGGCGGGTTCATTCACCAAGTGAGTGCATTTGGTTTCACTGAGGCCGTGTTGTCGGCTGCAACATCACGTATCTAATGACATAGCTCAACTTATGCCTGAGCCAAGTCGCGTTTGTTCTTCCTCTGACGAGGCCATAAAGGCGGAAGTGAATTTGCTTTGAAACGGACATTGCGCTGCACATCGGAATTGGGCGAGTTCGTGCTGAAACACCGCCAAAGCTTTGGCGAAATCTGGCGTGTTTTCCGGTATTGCTGATCGGACCAGCGGTCGTGAGATGAACCAGTAAAATAGTCAGAGAGCACTATGTAAAACAATCTGTTTTCTCTTCCAGACCCCATCACTATTCCTGTTGTCGGTATCCCGGCAGAGTATCCCGTTGGTCGCATTTTTTGCGTTGGCCGAAACTATGCGGCCCATGCGGCCGAGATGGGGAATGAGGCAGACCGCGAAGCACCGTTCTATTTCACCAAGTCCGCCGCAATTGCGGTTCTGTCCGAGGCAACGGTTCCGTACCCTGCCGGGACCGAGAACTATCATCATGAAATGGAATTGGCACTGGCGATTGGAAAACTGGTTTTCCGCGCCAACCCTGAGCAGGCTTGGGACGCGGTCTATGCGTATGGCTGTGCTCTTGATATGACCCGGCGCGACTTGCAGATCCGAGAGCGGAACAAGCACAGGCCCTGGGATCTAGGCAAGGATGTCGAAAACGGTGCTGTATTTGCTCCGCTCACCCGGGCAGAAGATTGGTCCCCGGACGAGGGCAAGCATATCCGTCTGCGCGTCAATGATGAGATACGGCAGGACGCGACGCTTGAGGAGTTGATCTGGAAGATTGACGAAGTCATCTGCCATCTGTCCGGCTTTTATCATTTGCGCCCCGGCGATCTGATCCTGATCGGCACCCCCGCCGGTGTTGGGCCGGTTGTGGCGGGGGATGTTCTGAGCGGTGAGATTGACGGGCTCACACCAATTCAACTGACGCTCACGGATGCAAAATAGACCCTATTTAGGATCTTTCAGCCAATCTTTGGCAAACTCGACATGTGTCACGCCCGCCAGTCGACGCACCCGGTCCAACTCGGCGTTCAGGCGTCGGGTGCGGGCGTCGGACCAGCGCACTCTGTGTTCGGGCCACAGGGCTTTGACACGTAACACGTCGCGATCACGATGCGCTTTCATATCGATCCGGCCAATCAAACGATCACCTTCGAGCAGCGGAAACACATAGTAGCCATAGCTGCGCTTGGCCTCCGGTACGAAGACCTCAATGCGATAGTGAAAGCCAAACAACCGCTCAGCCCGGTTGCGGTCGCGCAACATGGGGTCAAACGGGCTGAGCACGCGGATGCGCCCCGGTGGCTGGGACAGGTTGGCTTTCTTGTCCATCAAATCTGGGCGGGCAAAGACCTTTCGGGTGCGTCCATCCGCACAGGTGATCTCAATCTCTTCGATGTCGCCCCTATCCAATGCCGTCGCGCACCAGTCTTTGGCTTCACCGGCGCTGACCGTGTCCCAGAACGCAGCCAACTCGCCCGAGGTTGCAAATCCAAGCCGGTCTAGGGCCGCGTTGCACAGCCAATCCACGGTCGCCTCTGCGTCGCACTGCATGTTTCCCGGACAAAGCTGGGTTTCAATGACCCGCTCGGTCAGATCATAGCGTTTCTGGAATCCGTCACGGCTGACAACAGTAAGAGCCCCGGAACGCCACAAAAACTCCAGGGCGGTTTTTGAGGGGTGCCAATCCCACCATCCGCCCGAGCCCTTCTTTTCATCCTTGCCCACATCCGAGGAGGACACCGGGCCGTTGTCGCGGATGTGCTGTAACACCGTTTCAAACTGCTGCTCGAACCCGTCCCGTCGCCAGTTCTTCCACCGCGCTTTCAGCAGATCCGCATCGCGCTGAAAGCGCAGATGCCAGTGCGGGTAGAACTCCATCGGGATCACGGCCGCATCATGCGTCCAATGCTCGAACAGTTCTTTTTCCCTTTCATAGAGCCTTTTGAGGTTTTCGCTGCGATAGCTGGGCCTGCGCGAAAACAGGATCAGGTCATGCGCACGGGCCACCGTGTTGATGCTGTCGAGTTGCACAAACCCTAACCGCTGAATCAGATCCAGCAGCGCACTGCCTTTGGCCTCACCCGAAGGCTGTTCCGCCAGCGCATGGCGGTCCATGAAAAAGGCCCGCGCTGTTCGGTTGTCGAGCCGTTTTAGGGTTGCCGTCATCGCCGTTTCAGGGTGTCGCCAAAGCTGATCTTGGGGGTCAGCGTCACGCGCGTTTCAATCTCAGAATCGGGATCTTTCAGGCGCTCGGCAATGATCTGGGCTGCCTGACGACCAATGTCGAGACGGCAGGCATCCATCGTTGCAAGTTTGCGTGGCAGGCCCTGCAACAGTTCGACATTGTTGAACCCGGCCAAGCCGATTTGACCCGGAATGTCGATACCCTGCTCCAGAAGGTACAACAAGCCACCTGCACCGATCATGTCGTTGGAATAATACAGGAAATCCAGATCGGGAGAACGCTCCAGCATGGCCTGTGTCATTTCGCGACCCTTCGCCAAGGCCGACCCACCGGAATAGAATTCGCGGTCTTCGATCTCGATCCCGTGTTTGCCCAGCACTTCGGTGAAACCTTCGAACCGTTTGCGTGCGCGGTGATCCAGCGGCATTTTGGTGCCCATGAAGCCGATATGCTGATACCCGGCCTTCAGGATCGCCTGCGCCATTTCGCGCCCGGCGCGGCGGTGCGAGATACCTACCATCGCATCCACAGGTTTGCCGTCGGTGTCCATGATCTCAACCACTGGAATGCCTGCCGAATCCAGCATGGCGCGCGCGGCTTCGGTATGTTCAAGCCCTGCAATGATCACGCCTGACGGCCGCCACGAGAGCATCTCGTAAAGCACCTTTTCCTCTTTCTCAGGCAGGTAATCGGTGACGCCAACCACAGGCTGCAACTCAGTATCTTCAAGCACCTGATTGATTCCGGTCATCACCTCGGGGAACACCATGTTTGAAAGCGACGGGATGATCACAGCGACCAGATTGACCCGGCTGGAGGCCAGCGCGCCGGCGATCTTGTTGGGGACATAGCCAAGCTCTTTGGCGGCGGCCAGAACGCGGGTGCGGGTGGCGTCTGACACATCCCCCCGATTCCGCAAAACCCGGCTTACCGTCATTTCGGATACTCCAGAAGCCTCGGACACATCGCGAAGGGTAAGCGGGCGTTTGGTTTCACTGTTCACGGGAGGCACCTGCGTTGTTGTTTTGCCCGATGGTAGCGTGAACAGGTCGGCGTGTACAACAATTGTGCAAAGGCGATGACAACCCGAAAAATCCCGGTTACAGAAGGCGCAACGCGGCCCCGTGGCTCAACTGGATAGAGCAGCCCCCTCCTAAGGGGCAGGTTGCAGGTTCGAATCCTGCCGGGGTCGCCAAGTTTACCTTGTTACTGGTTCTGGAAAACGCGCGCGTGTGCGGTTGGCAAAAGCTACAAGGGACAACATCACGGGCACTTCGACCAGAACCCCCACAACGGTCGCCAACGCCGCGCCGGAATTCAGACCGAACAAGCTGATCGCAACGGCCACAGCCAGTTCGAAGAAGTTCGACGTTCCGATCATGGCACAGGGGGCTGCGATCCGATGAGGGACTTTAAGCACGTAAGCGGCGCCGTAGGCTACGGCAAAAATACTGTAGCTTTGGATCAGAATGGGCACGGCGATCAGCACGATGACCATCGGTCTGGCCAAAATCGTCTGCCCCTGCAGGCCGAACAAGATAACCACTGTCGCGATCAACCCTATTACAGACCATGGCTTCACCCGGGCCGAGAAGGATTCAATTGCCTGTTTAGAGCCTAAAATACGCCGGGTAATCAGTCCGGCAATCAGCGGCAGTACGACATAAAGAACCGTAGCCAGAACCAGCGTCTGCCATGGAACCTCAATATCGGTGACGCCAAGCAAAAATGCTACGATCGGGGCAAAGGCCACGACCATGATCAGATCATTGACCGAGACCTGAACCAGCGTGTAGGTCGCGTCGCCTTTGGTGAGTTGTGACCAGACGAACACCATGGCGGTGCAGGGTGCGGCCCCCAACAAGATCAGACCAGCCGTGTATTGGGCAGCGTCTTCAGGCGCGATCCAGGGCGCGAAGACATAGTCAAAGAACAGAACGGCCAGCAGCGCCATGGTGAAGGGCTTGACCAGCCAGTTCACCACCAGTGTCACAATCAAACCGCGTGGCTGGCGGGCAACCCCGGCGACTGCGCCGAAATCGACGTTGACCATCATCGGGTAGACCATCGCCCAGATCAGCACGGCGACAACCAGGTTGACGCTGGCGACTTCGGCCCCTGCGACCAGCTGCACCAAGCCCGGCGCGGCTTGTCCGATCAGGACGCCACCGATCATGGCAAGCGCAACCCAGATCGTGAGATATCGTTCGAAAATGCTCATGAAAGCGCCTTGTAAGTTTGATCTGTGAGTTTGCCGGACGTCAGCGCGGCAAGGGCAACCATAACGGTTGCGGTACCGAGAACCATGGGTAACCCCCCGACCTGATAAGTCAGGCCGGACAGTACGGTTCCAACCAACCGACCCGCCGCATTCGCCATGTAGTAAAAGCCAACATCCATCGTCACGCGCTCAGACCGGGTGAAGGCCAGAATCAGATAAGAATGCAGTGATGAGTTGATCGCGAAGATGCCACCGAAGACCAGCAAGCCAACTACAAGCGTTATGGTGAGCCAAGTCTCTGGGCTATCTGACAGCGAAACAACCAATGTTAGAGCCGCGGGAACACAAAATAGGATGGCCGCCCAGCTGCGCGCGGCACGGATCAGATCACTTTCGGTTCGGTCCCTTGCACGCAATATCTTCGGCGCGCTAGCTTGCACTGCACCGTAGAGGATGACCCATACCGCCATAAATGTCCCGATCATGAAGAACGCGGCCCGATTGCCCTCTTCTGTGCCGTCTGACAGGACCGCGTAAAAATAGACTGGGATGCCAACCACAAACCAGACATCTCGCGCGCCGAACAGAAAGACGCGCGCCGCAGACAACCAGTTCACATTGGCGGATTTCGAAAAAACCTCGGAAAATTTTGCGCCTTTGCGTCCCTTCGGCAGGCCCGCCGGCATGAACAGGATAACTGCGAACAGGATCAACGCCAGAACGGCTGCCATGACAAGGATTGCCGTCATGAAGCCCAGCGTTGCCAGCATGGCCGCCCCCAACAGGAATCCCAGCCCTTTGACCGCGTTTTTCGATCCCGTCAGGACCGCAACCCAGCGAAATAAACAGCCGCCTTCGGTCGGAGCCAACAGCTTGACCGACGATTTCGAAGACATCTTGGCCAGATCCTTGGCCACTCCGCTGGCTCCTTGCACCATCATCACAAAGGTGACCGAAGCTGCGACGGTCCAGTTCGCGTCAAGCTGCGTCATCGCGAGCAGCGCCACCACCTGCAACCCCAGCCCCGCATAAAGGGTCGAGGTCAATCCGAACCGCGCTGCTATCCAGCCTGCGGACAGATTGGTGACAATCCCGGCGATCTCATAAAGTACAAACAGATATGCCAGTTGAACCGGAGAGAAGCCCATGGTGTGAAAGTGCAGCAGCACCAACATCCTGAGTGCACCGTCGGTCAGCATGAAAGCCCAATAGGCCGCCGTAACCGCGATATAGGCCGACAGTCCTTCGGGCCGCTGTGTCACAGCGATGACCCTACCATCAATGCGACATCCACCAGTCGATGCGCATAGCCCATCTCGTTATCGTACCAAGCGTAGATTTTCACCTGCGTCCCGTTCACAACCATGGTCGACGGTGCATCGACAATCGAGGAGCGTTCGTCATTGGTATAGTCAGTCGAAACCAAGGGGCGGGTTTCATAGCCCAGAATGCCCTTCAACTCACCCTCGGCGGCGGCTTTGAAGAAGGCGTTGACCTCTTCAACCGTGGTTTCGCGCTCCACTTCGAACACGCAATCGGTCAGCGAGGCGTTCAACAGCGGCACCCGTACCGCGTGACCGTTTAAGCGTCCCTTGAGTTCCGGATAGATCAACGTGATGGCGGTGGCCGAGCCGGTGGTGGTCGGGATCAGAGAATTCAGTGCTGATCGCGCGCGCCGCAAGTCTTTTGCAGGCCGGTCAACGATCGTTTGCGTGTTGGTCACGTCGTGGATCGTGGTCATCGACCCGTGGCGGATACCCAAGTTCTCGTGAATAACCTTGACCACCGGCGCCAGGCAATTTGTTGTGCAGGACGCTGCTGTCACGATCTTATGGGTCGCTGGATCATAGGTGCTGTCATTCACACCCATGACGATATTGGCCGTCGGGCCGTCTTTGACCGGGGCTGAGACAACAACCTTCTTAACCCCAGCATCAAAGTACGGAGCCAGCTTGGCCTCGGTCTTGAACACGCCGGTGCAGTCGATCACCGCGTCGACACCGTCCAGCGGCAGTGCGGTCAGGTCTTTTGTACCTATGAAGGGCAGGCGGATTCCATTTACTGTGACGCTGTCAGCATCATGGCCAAACTCTGCGTCCCAGCGCCCATGCACTGTATCGAACTCCAGCAGATGCGCGTGCATCTCTGGATCACCGACGGCATCGTTGATCCAGGCAATATTTGCACCCCGTTCCAGCAAAGGCTTCAGGGCCAATTTTCCCACCCGGCCAAGGCCGTTCAGTGCATAAGTCGTCATTTCGTGTCCTCGAGTGGCGCCCGCCCGATTTCGTCGACGGCCGATTGTAGTGCGATCCGGTCAAGACTTTCGACCGGCAAAGATGTGAAGGCTTGAATCCGACGCTTCAGCCCGCCGTAAGCGTTTTGGAAGGCCAGGCTCTTCTCGGCGTCGGTGCCTTCTGTCTTGACCGGATCAACCATCCCCCAGTGTCCACTGATCGGTTGGCCGTCCCACGCCGGGCATTCTTCGTTGGCGGCCTGATTGCAGACCGTAAAAACAAAATCCAGATCAGGCGCGTCCGGTCCCGAAAACTCGGATACATTCTTCGATCGCAGCACCGAAGTGTCATGCCCCTTGTTTTGCAGAACCTGAACAGCAAACGGGTTCAGTTCGGAAAATGGCCGCGTTCCGGCGGAATAGACCTTGAACCGATCACCGCCGATGTCCCGCAGCAGGGATTCAGCAAAGATCGAGCGGGCGGAATTGCCCACACAGATGAACAGCACATTGAACTTCCGGTCAGTCATGGTGTCACTTCCCTTGGTTGAAGGCATGCAAAGATCAGGTCGGCCACGGCAGCAGTCCACAATCAGGAAATCGAGCATTTGCTGCACGTTCTTCATTTCAATCGAATAGAGCAGAGACGTCCTGGATCGCTCCTGCTTGACCAGCCCTGACCTTTGCAACGCATTCAGATAGTTCGACATGGTGCTGGGTTTGACACCCAGCTCTGCCGCCAGTTCGCCTGCGGGAACAGTGTCAGGAAACCGTCGCATTAACATGCGAAACACGGTGATGCGTTGCGGGTGGCCAAGGATGGCCAGTTGATCGGTAATCTCTTTTATCATATTTCATGAAATATTGAAATAATGAAACTGAGTCAATTCGACTTCGGAACCGTTACAAAAATTCCACAGTCCGGGATTGCCTTTCGCTGGATCGGTCGCGATCTGAACAGATGGCGTCGGTCAGTGCATACCAACATAAAAACGCGCGCAAGTGGGCTTGCAGGCCGCATACTGACGGTTTAAACGAGCCATCGCACCCGTTTCACCAGTTGCGGGTGATTTCGGTGCCGCTGTAGCTCAGCTGGTAGAGCACGTCATTCGTAATGATGGGGTCGGGGGTTCGAGTCCCTTCAGCGGCACCAGTTGTCTTAGCAAATTGGTCTATCGCATTTTGACAAAAAACGCGGCCAGTAATGCCCTTGGCTTTCGCGTCATTGGAAGCAGAGAGTCTCGCCTGACCCGTCTTGGCGGGGTGCAAAAACTGCGGTGCTGGTCCGCCCGTCGGACAATACGCCCGTTGCCTGAACAGGTTCCAGAAAGGCGCCTTCTTCGATGCGTTCCGTTCGGTACGATCCGGTTGTCATATCGGAACATTCGAACTCACCCGAGATGACACGAGACGCTCTGGCAGAAAACTTTCCGGAACACACGGCGTTTGAAGTCTGAAGGCAAAAATTGCCTCTGTAGGCGCCCGGAAGCCACCAGGCGACGCCGTCAAAATCGCTCCCGTCAGACAGCTTGCCACTGATGGTATTGAAAGTGCCTGAATAGCTTACCTTTGTAACTGATTTCTCTTTACTTGATCCGTCGTCACAGGCGGCGGTTAATGAGAAAACCGCCAACATCACTATGGCAGTAGAAAAATGTCTTTGACCCATTGGCTATCCCATCAATGAATGAAATTTCGTATCGGTTTTCTAATTCTTTTGTTGGTCAATTTGTGACCAGTACACTTTACAGAGCGTGTATGAATGCGGTTCGGTTCGTCAACGATTTTGAAAGGGTGTGCCAGCCCAAATTTCTTCCAACGGCAGCAACCCAAAGAGTCCCGGTTCTCGTTGCGGTAAGAAAGGCTTGAGGCAATTTGGTTTTGCTCAGGCGCGCTTTTCCCCAATGGATACCACGCCCAGAACGTCCAGAACCTTAGCTTCGATTTGCTCGGAATTCATACCGGCCACTGCATACATGTCCGCTGGGCTGGCCTGATCGATGAAGGTGTCGGGCAAGACCATCGAACGGTACTTCAACCCTTGATCAAAAACGCCTTCATCCGCCAAAAGCTGCGCGACATGGCTGCCAAAGCCGCCGATTGCACCTTCTTCAATGGTGATCAGCGCTTCGTGGTTGGCGGCCAGATCCAGGATCAACGCGCGGTCCAGCGGCTTGGCAAAGCGGGCATCGGCGATGGTTGGGGTTATGCCTTTGCCCGCGAGGGATTCTGCGGCTTTCTGCACCTCTGCTAACCGCGTTCCGAAAGACAGCAATGCCACGCGCGCGCCCTTCTGGATCATGCGGCCCTTGCCGATCTCAATCACGTCTCCTCGTTCGGGAAGGTCCACACCAACGCCTTCGCCGCGCGGATAACGGAAGGCGATGGGGCCTTTATCATATGCAACGGCTGTTGCCACCATATGCATCAACTCGGCCTCGTCCGCGGCGGCCATGACGACCATGCCCGGCAGGTTGGCCAAATACGCAATATCGAACGACCCGGCATGGGTGGCACCGTCGGCGCCTACCAAGCCTGCGCGGTCAATGGCGAAACGTACTGGCAAACGCTGGATCGCCACATCATGGACCACCTGATCATAACCGCGCTGCAGGAAGGTCGAATACATGGTACAGAACGGTTTCATACCGCCAGCTGCAAGCGCGGCCGAGAACGTCACCCCATGCTGCTCGGCAATCGCAACATCGAAACAGCGCGACGGGTAGCGTTCTGCAAACAGGTTCAGACCGGTGCCGTCCGGCATGGCGGCGGTCACGGCGACGATCTTGTCATCGCGTGCGGCCTCTTCCACCAAAGTCTTGCCAAAGACTGACGTATAAGACGGCGCGTTGGACGGTGCCTTCTTCTGCTCGCCCGTCACCACGTCGAACTTTGCCGTTGCATGACCCTTGTCGCGGGCTTGCTCGGCAGGAGCATAGCCCTTGCCCTTTTTCGTCAGAACGTGGATCAGGATCGGGCCGGTCGCCCGCGCCTTGACGGTGCGCAGCACTGGCAACAACTGGTCCAGATCATGCCCGTCGATGGGGCCGACATAAGAAAAGCCAAGCTCTTCGAACAACGTACCGCCGACGGCCATGCCTTTCAGCATTTCCTTGGCGCGTTTGGCGCCTTCGCGGAATGGCTCGGGCAGAAGCGAGACCGCGCCTTTTGCGGCAGCCTTCAGATCGTGGAACGGCTCTTCCGCGTAGATACGGGACAGATAATTGGACAAGGCGCCCACTGGTGGTGCAATGCTCATCTCATTGTCGTTCAGAATGACGATCAGACGTTTGCCGAGATGGCCCGCATTGTTCATCGCCTCAAATGCCATGCCTGCGGACATCGAACCGTCGCCGATCACGGCAATTGCGTCGCCCAGACCTTCAGGTGTGACACCACCCAGATCGCGGGCCACGGCAAAACCAAGTGCTGCACTGATCGAGGTGCTGGAATGTGCCGCGCCAAAGGGGTCATAGGGGCTTTCGCTGCGCTTAGTAAATCCGCTCAACCCGTCCTTCATCCGTAAGGTGCGGATACGGTCGCGGCGCTCGGTCAGGATCTTGTGGGGATAGCACTGATGACCGACGTCCCAGATGATCTTGTCGCGCGGCGTATCGAACACAGCGTGCAGCGCCGTTGTCAGTTCGACTACGCCCAAACCAGCCCCGAGATGCCCGCCGGTGACGGACACGGCCGAGATCGTCTCGGCCCGCAATTCTTGCGCCACCTGATTCAACTGAGCGTCCGAGAACTGCTTGAGATCCGCGGGGCGGTTCACAAGGTCCAGCAAGGGCGTATTTGGTCGGTCAGACATGTGGCGCGTTCCTGGCTTAGCTGTCCCGGGCAATAACGAAGCGTGCGGCGTCCTTCAAGGTTTCTGCTGACGCACTGTACCCGTCCAACGCAGCACAGGCCGCTTCAACCAGCTCTGCCGCGCGGGTTTTGGCCGCCTCGAGACCCAGAAGCGAAACAAAGGTCGCCTTGCCCGCGTTTGCGTCTTTCTGCAGCCGTTTTCCGGCTTTTGCGACATCACCCTCGACGTCCAGGATGTCATCAGCAATTTGAAAGGCAAGCCCAAGGGCCCGCGCATAGTCGCGCAGAGGGGCCGGATCGGCTTGCGCCAGCCGCGCACCCGCGCAGGCAGACCATTCGATCAGCGCGCCTGTCTTGCCCGCCTGCAAACGGGTGATTTGTTCCAGCGTCAAAGGCGTGGCCGCTGTTTCTGCGGCAATGTCCAGCGCCTGACCCAGAACCATGCCTTGTGCTCCGCTGGCCTGAGCCAGCGTCAGAGCCAGATCTGCACGCATTTGAGCATCGCCTACTTCGGGCCGGGTACACAACTCGAACGCCAGGGTCTGCAACGCGTCGCCGGCCAGAACGCCGATCCCTTCGTTCCATTTCACGTGAACGGTGGGTCGCCCACGTCGCAGATCGTCATCATCCATGCAGGGCAGATCATCATGGACCAGAGAATAGGCGTGCAGCGCTTCGATCCCCGTGGCAGGCCAGATCGAGCGGCCCTCATCCACATCATGCAAACGCGCGCTTTCCTGCACCAGAAACCCGCGCAACCGTTTGCCGCCTTGTGTGGCATAGGCCATAGCTCGTGTTACGTTGATGTCGTCCAGCGCACCCAGAACCAGATCAAAGTGATCCTGAATGCGCGCCGCATCGTGCGCCAATCTTTCGGGGAACATTTACTGACCTTCGACAGGCGTGGTCCCGGTGGGTTGCCCTGTGGCATCCAGAGTGATCGCGGCCACTTTCTCTTCAGCCCGCTTCAACTCGTCTTCGCACCGTTTCTTCAGGGCCGCTCCGCGCTCATAAAGCGCGATCGACTGATCCAACGCCACGTCGCCGCGTTCAAGCTGGCCCACAACGGCCTCAAGCTCTTTCATGGCCTGCTCGAATGTCATCTGCTCAACTGGGGTATCGGTCATCGTGCTGCCTTCATCAATTCTTCCACGTGGGCGCGTGTGGCCTCGGCCAATGCGTTCAGATCATACCCGCCTTCCAGAGTCGAGACGATACGGCCCTCACAAACCTCATCGCCAATCTTGCACAGCTCGGCTGTGATCCACGCAAAGTCACCGTTGGACCAGTTCAGATTGGCAAGCGGGTCGTCCTGATGGGCATCGAATCCGGCGGAAATGATGATCAGGTCAGGGTTGAACGCCCGCAACCGCGGAAACGCCTGAGACACGTACGCCGCGCGCATCTCGGTGCCACCGCTGCCCGGTGCCAGGGGGATATTCAAAACCGTGTCGTGAACACCCGTCTCGTCCCTGCGACCTGAGCCGGGCCAGAGAGGCATCTGCTGGCTGGTGATCACCAGAGCGCGCGCTTCGTCCCACAGCAGATCCTGCGTTCCATTGCCGTGATGGACGTCGAAATCGACGACGGCGACCCGGTTCAGCCCGTGATGGTCCAGCGCATGTTTCGCTGCCAAGGCGGCATTGCCAAACAGGCAAAACCCCATGGCTGTCTCGGTTTCTGCATGGTGTCCCGGTGGGCGAATGGCGCAGAACGCATTCGCCACATCGCCACTAAGTACCAGATCAACAGCCCGCACCACCGCACCTGCTGCACGATAGGCCGCATCGACCGAGCCCGGTGACATGAACGTATCCCCATCGATCTGTGCGAACCCGTCCGAAGGGCGTGCGGATCGAATATCGCGAACATAACCTTCCGGATGCACCCGCAACAGATCGTCATCAGCCGCCAGCGGAGCCGTCACACGTTTCAGGTCCAACCCCTCTAGGGCGTGCAAGATATGCTCCAGACGCGCCACCCGTTCAGGGTGGCCCTCAGGAGTGATATGGCCTAGACAATCGGCATGGGTCAGAAGGGCAGTTGTCATTGGAATCCCATCTTCATCTGGCTAAAAATATCCTCGCCGAAGGCCTGAACACGCCGCGTGGCGGCACATTCAATCCGGCGCCAGCATATAACCTGCGCCCCGCACGGTCTGCAAATAGCGAGGCTGCTTTGGGTCTTGCTCGATCTTGCGCCGCAGGCGCGTGATCTGAACGTCCACCGCGCGCTCCTGTGCCTGACCCTTGTCACGCCCCAGATCCTCGACCAGCTTCGCGCGGCTGATCGGCTCGCCGGGCTGGGCCGAGAAAATCTTCATCAACTGGCTCTCTGTCGCGGTCAGCCGTACCGGATCTTCTTCCTGCCACATTTCGCCCCGCTCAATGTCGTAGCGGATCGGGCCGAGGTATAGGATCTTTGCCGCCGTTTCCTCGGCTGGAGTTTCTGGCATCCGGCGTAGAATCGCGTTGATCCGCAGCAACAGTTCCTTTGGCTCGAACGGTTTCGCCAGATAATCATCCGCCCCGACCTCAAGCCCCGCAATCCGGTGTTCGGTTTCCCCTTTGGCGGTCAATAGAAGGATGGGGGTGCTGTGTGTCTCACGAAGGGATTTTGTGAGGCTGACACCGTCTTCGCCTGGCATCATTACGTCCATGACAATCATGTCGAAATCCAGGCCCGACAAGACCCGCCGCGCATGGGCGGCATCCCGCGCTGCGGTGACCAAAAACCCGTTTCGCATCAGGAATTTCTTAAGCAGATCGCGAATGCGCTCGTCGTCGTCAACAATCAGCAGATGGGCATCCATATCGCTCATGAGGTCGTATCCCGAAGTTTCGTATAAGCATGACGCATATCAGCATCCATCATTGCTTCAAGCACTTTGCGGAAACCAGTCACGGCGTCGGGGCCGGCATCCTTGTAAGCGGCGCGCATTCTTGAGCGCTGAGCATCTGACAGCGTGGTTTCCAGCGCCTGTCCCTTTTCTGTAAGAAATAGGTGGCGTTCGCGTTTGTCCACCGTGCCCACGCGGCTTTCCACCAGACCATCTTCGATCAGGCTTCGTAAAACCCTGTTTAGAGACTGTTTTGTCACGCCAAGGATAGCTAACAAGTTGTTGACCGTAGTGCCCGGCGCGCGGTTGATGAAGTGGATCGCGCGGTGGTGGGCGCGACCATAGGCCAATTCCGCGAGGATACGATCAGGATCCGCGGTGAAGCCGCGATAGGCGAAGAACATGGCCTCGATCCCCTGTCGTAATTGTTCATCGGTCAAAAACAACAGGCTCTCGCCCCCATAACGCGGGGCTGGGCGGATGTCGGACATGGTACGCCTCATTCGTTACTCGGGGCCTAGTTTATGTCAGCGTTATTGACATTCCAAGAGTAGAGCGGTATCGAATCGCAGTTTTTGCGCAATATTATGTCCGCATCGGACTTAATCGGCGCAACAATCGCAAATTCAACCCGGTTCAGGAGGTTTCGCATGGCGGGGTATGATGATCGTGATGGCACCATTTGGTTGGATGGCAAGTTGGTGCCCTGGCGCGACGCCACTGTGCACATTCTGACCCACGCAATGCACTATGCATCGTCCGTATTTGAAGGCGAGCGCGCATACAACGGCAAGATCTTCAAAAGCCGCGAACATTCCGAGCGCCTGATTGCCTCGGCCGAGGCGCTGGACATGCCAATGCCCTATTCGGTTGATGAAATCGAAGCAGCCAAGGAAGAAGTCCTGAAAGCCAGCGGTCTGCAAGACGCTTATATGCGTGCCTTGGTCTGGCGCGGATCCGGCGAAGACATGGGTGTGGCCTCGGCCAAGAACCCAGTGCGCATGGCAGTCGCGGTCTGGCCTTGGGGGGCTTACTATGGCGATGCCAAGATGCAGGGCGCAAAGCTGGACATTGCCGAATGGAAACGCCCCAGCCCTGAAACCATCCCGGTTCACGCCAAGGCGGCAGGTCTTTACATGATTTGCACCATCTCGAAGCACAAGGCCGAAGCCAAGGGATGCTCGGACGCTTTGTTCATGGATTGGCGCGGATATGTGGCCGAGGCCACCGGCGCGAACGTGTTTTTCGTCAAAGATGACGAGGTTCACACGCCTCTGGCAGACTGTTTCCTGAATGGCATCACCCGACAGACCGTCATCCAGATGCTGAAAGACAAGGGCATCACAGTGCACGAACGCCGCATTAAGCCCGAGGAAATGGCTGACTTCGAACAATGCTGGCTGACCGGTACGGCTGCCGAAGTTACGCCTGTTGGGCAGATTGGTGAGTACACCTTCGAGGTCGGCGACCTGACACGCGACATCGCGGAAGACTACGAGAAACTGGTCCGTTCGTAAGCGTTCTACCCCCGCCAAGGCGGGGGTTTTGTTGCAGAACGTGCAAATTATTGTGCAATCCGTCCGGTGATCTGGACGAATTGCCCGAATCACGTATGTTCAGCGCATGTTGGATCTTCTCAGCGATATTCTCACCCGCCTGTCCTTGCGAGGCACGTTTTACTTCCGCACATCGTTCACACCACCCTTCGGCATTCAGGTGCCGGGGTTCGAAAACGTGGCCCGGTTTCATTTTGTGCAGCGTGGCGAGCTCAAGGTATACGTCTCTACCACAGGGGAAACCCTGCGGCTAAGGCAGGGGGACCTGATATTGATCCCACACGGCGCACCACACGCGTTGCTATGTGCCGAAATAAAGCCGCTGGATGCGTTGCCTCTGGAGCAGGTGTTGGAGATTGCGGGTTACACGGGCGACGGTGTGTTGGTTTATGGCGGTCATGATGAAGAACGGGATACGCAACTGATCTGCGGTCATTTCTCGTTCACTGGCCCAGCCGGACGAAAAGGCGCAGGGCACATGCTGATCGACCGCTTGCCGCCCTATATTCTGTTAGAAAACTATGGCGAAGAGGCCGGGTCGTGGATGGAATCGACCTTGCGTATGATTGGCTCTGAGGTTTCAGGCGCAAGGATTGGCGGGGATCTGATCGCTTTGAAACTGTCCGAAGTTCTGTTTGCTCAGGCAATCCGGGCCTATCTGGAACGTCAGAGCCCACAGGATTCCGCGTTGGCAGGATTTGCTGATCTGCGCATCTCGCGGGCCCTGACCGCATTCCACCAAGCCCCGGCCGAGGATTGGAGCGTTGCGTCTTTGGCACGAGAGGCCGGTATGTCGCGCACTGCCTTTGCTCAGCTTTTTGCCGAGAAGATGGGGACAACACCGATGCAGTACCTCACGGACTGGCGGATGCAGATCGCCTGCCACGGCCTGACCGAGGCGCGTTGGAACGTGGCGGATGCAGCGGCCGAGGTTGGGTATGCCTCTGAAGCCGCGTTTTCGCGCGTGTTCAAGAAACAGGTTGGGCTGTCACCGGCGGCGTACCGCGCCACGCATTAATACGCCGAGATTTCTGAACGATCTGCATGTTTTCTGATACGATTAGGAATGCAACGTTCGGATCAGGCTTCCTATTTTCTTTTCATCACTGATTGAGAAAAGGAAGCTCTTATGTCCCTGCGTTTCGTTACCCGCTCTGTCCACGCCTATCTGGATTACCCGGTTGCCATTGCACTGATGACGTTGCCGTTCCTGCTGGGGTTGGGTCAGTCCAACCCGTTGGCTCTGTGGCTTTCGGTTGTCACCGGCGTAGCCGCGTTTGTTCTCACAGTTCTCACAGATCACCACCTGGGTATTTGGCGTGTCCTGCCTTACAAGTTTCATCTGGCCGTAGACTTGATCGTCGGGATCACCTTCCTGTTTGCGCCCAGCGTTCTGGGTTTCTCAGGTTTGGATGCTGCATTCTATTGGCTGAACGGTGCGGCTGTGGTGCTGGTTATCTCGCTCAGCGCGCCCGAGCAGGAAGTCGCCGCCTGACGACGTTGTCCACACCTGTCATGGTATCATCATGATAGTGTCAAGAAACTGAGCCGCCGGTTTTACAAATCGGCGGCTCATATTGGTGCACCAATCGCGTGATCGAGGAATCGGTCATCAGACAGGAGAGCCCCACTATGACCAAGATCTTTCGCCCAAACCGCCGTTCTTTTCTGGCAGGCAGTACCGCCTTTGTCGCATCGCTGGCCGTGCCAGCCATCAGCCGTGCCGCATCGCGCCCCGTATTCACACACGGTGTTCAATCTGGCGATGTCGATACGACATCGGGCATGATCTGGACCCGCACTGATCGACCGTCTCGCGTGATGATGGAAGTTTCGACTACTGAAAGCTTTGCGGACGCCCGCAAACTCGCGCCGATGGATGCCATTCCGAACAGCGATTTTGCCATCAAGCGCCTGGTCGATGGCCTGCCGTCAGATCAGGACATATTTTACCGGTTCGTTGCCGCCGATCTGAGCGACATCAACGCCGTATCAGAGCCTATTATTGGGCAATTCCGCACCGCACCGACGTCACGCCGCAACGTTCGTTTTGCCTGGTCCGGTGACACGGCTGGGCAGGGATGGGGTATTGATGATGAAGGTATGCGCACTTACGCAACCATGGCACAGTACAAGCCTGACTTCTTCATTCACTCAGGCGACACCGTCTATGCTGATGGCCCTATGAATGATGAGGTCGAGAAGGACGGCCAGCTGATCTGGAAGAACTCGACCCTGATCGACGAGAAACGAAAAGTGGCCGAAACGCTGGACGAATTCCGCGCTCAGTGGAAATACAATATGATGGACGAACATGTGCGCGCCATGAACGCCCTTTGCCCGACCTTCTTCCAGTGGGATGACCATGAGGTTGTGAACAACTGGTCTGATGCAAAAGACCTGATTTCGGATGATCGGTACACCGAGAAGTCGGTGCATGTTCTGCAATCGCGCGCCGGGCGCGCCTTCCACGAAATGACACCGCTGCGCATCACGCCAGCAGAGCCCGGGCGTGTGTATCGCAAGATCTCATACGGGCCGATGCTGGACGTCTTCTTTCTGGACCTGCGCAGTTATCGCGGGCCTAACGGCCCCTCGATGGATGATGAAATCACAGAACAGTCCCGCATTCTGGGCGCCGAACAACTGGCATGGCTCAAGCAAGAGCTGGCGTCTTCGCAAGCGACTTGGAAGGTGATTGCCTCGGATATGCCAATTGGGCTGATCGTCTGGGACAATTGGAAAGAACAGGCCGGAGCAGAGGCGATCTCAAACGGTGATAGTGGACCGGCCAAGGGTCGCGAGTTGGAGATCGCTGATCTGCTGCGTTTCATCAAAACGGCTGGCGTCACCAACACGGTCTGGTTCACGGCGGATGTGCATTATACCGCTGCGCATTACTATGACCCTAACAAAGCTCAATTCCAGGATTTCGAACCGTTTTGGGAGTTTGTTTCGGGCCCGCTGCACGCGGGAACTTTTGGTCCAAACGCGCTGGATGGCACATTCGGCCCCGAGGTCAAATTCGTCAAAGCACCCGCCGACGGGCAGGGGGTAAACCTGCCGCCCAGTGAAGGTCTGCAGTTCTTTGGTCTGGTGGACATCGATGGCGCGACCGAGCAGATGACGGTTCGCCTGATGGACCGGGCAGATACCGAACTGTGGTCGGTTACGCTGGACCCGCAAAATCGCGCGCTCTGATTTCCGGTACGAACCTGTCTAGCACCCCGAGTTATTTTCGGGGTGTTTTTTGACTTGAAAATTCCGACTAAAACAGTCAGGTTGCAGGCAGCGCCAGATGATGTACCATCAAGCTCAAAGTTTCGGGGTGGTTTGTAGGCTTAGCATGATCTTGGTGAGAGCCTGCCGCCGCTCCGGAAACGACTCTGTCTGATCAGAACGAGGTTAAAATGCGCGAGTCTCTAGATGAATTAATGGCACGCCATGACGCACTGGCTTCGTGTGGATGCACCTGTTGCGACAGTGACTACTGCGCCTATGTCGACCGCAAAAAGCCGCGCCGCGACAATGTCGAAGCGACGCCGCCTGAAAGATCAGAAGTTGGTGATCTTACCCCACGTGCCTCGCTTAGACAGATTCTTGAAACGACCCTGAGCCGCTTTGGCTGATTGACGCGGGCCAGGAGGCCCATGTCAGATACAGATCAAAAGTCCACGCCGCGCTGTGCTTTGATCCCCGCCTGGAACGGGTGTTTTTCTTCGGTCATTTCAGTGACCAGATCAGCATAGTCTCGCAGCGCCTGTGGGGCATCACGACCAGTTAGGAACACACTGGTCTTGTCCGACCGCTCGTTCAGGCCGTCGATCACGTGTTCTACCGTCAGGTATTCATAGCGAAGGGCGATGTTGATCTCATCCAGTACAACCAGATCGTATTCGCCACTGGACATCAGGGTGCGCGCCTTGTCGAAAGCGGCGTTTGCGGCGGCGATGTCGCGCTCGCGATCCTGCGTGTCCCAGGTGAAGCCTTCACCCATCGTGTGCCATGTGACCAGATCGCGTTCCTCAAAGAATCGGCGCTCGCCTGTTTTCCACTTGCCTTTAATGAATTGTACCACGGCGACCTTCTGGCCCCAGCCCAGCGCACGGATAACCACGCCAAAGGCGGCCGAAGATTTGCCTTTGCCCTTGCCGGTGTTGATCAAAACCAGACCGCGACCGGGGTCAACCGCCTCGGACACTTTCTTGCGGTGCTTGGCTTGCACCTTCTGCATCTTTTCCTTGTAATCCTGCGTGTCGCTCATGGGGGAACCTCGTTGATTGTCCGGCCCAACCTAGGCGAAGATTACAAAAGGTAAAGTCACGCTTTGGGGTCCGTAACCGACCGGGCCTTGCCGCGCTCGAGCCCCAACTGGTGTTCACGCCAGATCACAACGACATTGCCGGCGATCACCAATGCAGCCCCGATCAGGATTGCAAGCGTTGGAAGTTCGTCAAACCAGACATAGCCGATCACGATCGCAAACAGCATGGTCGCATAATCATATGGTGCCAGCATCGAAGCTTGACCGAAACGATAAGAGGACGTGACCAGAATCTGCGCAACCCCGCCGATCAGGCCCACCATGACCAGAATTAGAGCCTGATTCCACGTTGGCATTGACCATCCCCAGAACGCTGTCAGCGCCGACAGTAGCGTCGCGGTCATCGAGAAATAGAAGACAATTGCTGCAGGATGATCGACCTTGACCAATTGCCGGATATGGATCTGAACAAAAGCCCGGGCGATAGTAGCCCCCAAAACACCCAGCGCGCCGACGGTGGCGGCGACCTCCATCTCGGTGCTGCCCAGGCGCGGCCAAATCATGATCAGGACCCCTAGCAGGCCAAGAGCCACCGCGCCGATGCGGATCAGGCGAATCCGTTCTCCCAGCATCACAGCAGCCAGAATCAGGGTGAAGATTGGCGTGGCATATCCAATTGCCGTCACTTCGGGCAACGGCAGCAAGCTGAGGCCGGTGAAAGTAAGCCCCATGGCGCCGGTTCCCAGAACACCGCGCCAGAAATGGCCCATGGGTTTCTTGACCACAAAGCCTCTGGACAACTCTCCACGCGCGATGAGCCAAATAATGATGACAGGAATCGCAAACAGAGACCGGAAGAACACCAACTGGCCCGGCGGGAACTCGTCCGATAGCGCTTTGACCACGGCGGACATCGACGTGAAAAGGAACAGAGCGCCCAGTTTCAGCGTTACTGCCAGCAAAGGTCGATGCGATGTTAAGGGTTTCGTCATCGGCGCGAACCTGCGCCTTTGGCGGGAAAAGATCAACGGGTGCGTTCAGCCACTGACCCATGTTTGAGGTAAAGAATTGCCGATTTCTTCGGCGAATTCTTTAAGAAAGCGGATCATACGCTCGGTGCGTTGTTCGGCAATCTGCCTTCCGGTCTCGGTCAGCATGTCGCCGGGCAGGGACAGCAGCTTGACCTTCCAATGGTCGAGTGAGAAATGCAGGTCGTCCAGAGACCGGTTTTGGGCAAAAGGATCCGCCGGATCATAAAGTGTGCGCCCCAAAGCACCGGAGACGGAAAAGTTACGGGCGATACCGATGGCACCCAAGGCGTCAAGTCGATCTGCATCACGCAGAATGCGCGCTTCGACCGTTTCCGGAGTGATATTAGCCGAGAAGCTATGGGCTTCGATCGCGTGTTGGATGGCACGGATCTGGGGCGAATTATATCCTAGTTCCGCCAAAATAGGCTCTGATATCGCTGCGGATCTGCGAGAGGCCAGATGCCGGTCCGGATCGTCCTTTGGCAGATTTACAAGATCATGCAGATAACTTGCGGCCAGCAATACCGACATATCGGTTTTTTCATCCGCGATGGCATGCGCGTTGGTCCAAACACGATCCAGATGGGCCAGATCATGGGCCGGATCGGTCTCCATGCGGTGCGCGACCACCGCTCGCAGGCGCGTGCGCAGATCAGCCGATCCGTCCACGGTTCTCTCCGATCTGGCCACGATGCAGCAGCAGGTGGTCGAGGATCACGCAGGCCATCATCGCCTCCCCCACTGGAACGGCTCGGATGCCAACGCAGGGGTCATGACGGCCTTTGGTAATGATCTCGGTTTCCTCGCCCGATTTCGTGATTGTCTTTCGTGTTGTCAGGATTGACGAGGTCGGCTTGACCGCAAAACGCACCACGATGTCTTGTCCGGTCGAGATACCGCCCAGAATGCCACCGGCGTGGTTCGAGCTGTATTGTGGACCATTTTGGCCCATGAAGATTTCATCCGCGTTGGCTTCGCCTGTCAGTTCAGCGGCAGCCATGCCTTCGCCAATCTCGACGCCCTTGACGGCGTTGATGGACATCATCGAGGCGGCCAGATCAGTGTCTAACTTGGCATATACTGGCGCACCGATCCCGGCGGGGACACCACGCGCGACGACCTCGACGATTGCTCCCACCGAGTTGCCGGACTTACGCAGGTCGTCCAGATACGCGGCCCAATCTTCTGCGGCTGATGCGTCGGGTGTCCAGAACGGGTTCTGTTCGATCTGAGACCAGTCGAATTTAGCGCGATCAATCTTATGCGGTCCGATCTGGGTCATGTAACCCGAGATCTGCACGTTGGGCGCAATCTGCTTAATCGCCTCGCGTGCCAGTCCTCCAGCGGCGACACGTGACGCGGTTTCCCGCGCCGAACTGCGCCCGCCACCGCGATAGTCGCGGATGCCGTATTTCTGCCAGTAAGTGATATCGGCGTGGCCCGGACGAAACTTGTCCATGATATCACCGTAGTCTTTCGACCGCTGATCGGTATTTTCGATCATCAGTTGGACGGGTGTGCCAGTAGTCTGGCCCTCAAACACGCCCGAGAGGATTTTCACCTGATCGGGTTCGCGCCGTTGGGTGGTGAACTTGTTCTGCCCCGGTTTGCGCTTGTCCAGCCAGTGCTGGATCATGGCTTCGTCGATTGCAACGCCCGGAGGGCACCCGTCGACCGTGGCGCCCAAAGCAGGGCCGTGGCTTTCACCCCAAGTGGTGACGCGGAAAAGATGTCCAAAGCTGTTCATCGACATGGGGTGTACTCCTTTGAGGGTTGTGATTAGCGGGCAAGGCCCCCGGCCTCAAGCGGATTTGGCCTTTGATGACGTGAACGCCGCCCGGTGGGCGGCGCATTTGAGTATTTTGGAAAAGATGAAGCTCAGGCGGCCTGCGCGACTTTCGCGCGGGTGTCTGCGATCATCAGCGCGGCCTGAGCCGCTTCGCGCCCTTTCTGAACGAAATGGTCGCGGTAAATGGCGTTGTGGTGGTCGGTCTCCTGATATTGATGCGGCGTCAGCGAGACGGACAGGACGGGTATACCCGTGTCCATTCCAGCGCGCATCAATCCATCGACGACGGCCTGTGCGACGAAATCGTGCCTGTAGATGCCGCCATCGACGACAAAAGCGGCACAGGCAACGGCTGCATATTTGCCGGTTTGGGCCAGGTCGCGGGCCAGCAGGGGCATTTCGAACGCGCCGGGGACATCGAAGACATCGACCTGATCGGTGGGAATGAGCTCCAAAAACCCGTCCAACGCGCGGTCGACGATATCAGAATGCCAGTTGGCTTTGATGAAGGCATAGCGGGTGTGTGTCATCATGATCTCCTTTCAGTTTGGTGGCCTGCTGGCGGTCGCGAAAATCGCTTCTCACTTTTCGCCGCCAGCACGGTATGACACGTCACCCAAGGCGATCACGGGCAAGCACGCCGCTGGGCGGCGCTACTCACACGTTCTCTTTCATCCGGACTGTAACCGTCGGCTCTGGCTTCTCACCAGATCTGCTGACACCCTTTGGTGCTTCTACAATTTGTCCGAAAACCGGTTTCCACTTTTCGGATCGTAGACACTGCGGGGCCGCTCGCGGGCTTACGGATCATCGCCCGCATACCGCCGGTGGGGAATTTCGCCCCGCCCTGAGAACAAGTTGGACCTTGCATAGATCGGACCCTGTCTGCAACAGATTTGACAGGAGGACCACCATGCACCCGAACCCCGCCTTCCGCGCCGAGGACCGCGCGCGCCACATTGATTTTGCACGTGACCGAGGATTCGGCGTGCTGGCATTATCTGCGATTGGTGCCCCCCTGTTGAGCCACGTGCCGTTTCTTTTGTCAGATGATGGTCGGGTGGCCGAGCTGCATCTTGTACGCTCAAATCCTATCGTGCGGGCTTTGGGCGCGCCGAAAAATGTCAAGATCGCTGTGCAAGGACCAGATGGGTATATCTCGCCGGATTGGTATGAGGTGGAGGATCAGGTTCCGACCTGGAACTACGTGGCCGTGCATTTGACCGGGCAGCTGGAGCTGCGTCCGCAGGACGAGATGTTGGATCTTTTGAACAGGCAATCGGCTTTCTTTGAAGAGCGCCTGCTGCCTAAACCGCCATGGGGTACGGGCAAGATGTCAGACGAGGCTCTGACCAAGATGATGCGGATGATCGTGCCATGCCGAATGCAGGTCGAGGATATTCAGGGCACATGGAAGTTGAGCCAGAACAAGACCGATGATGTGCGCGCCCGGGCATCTGAACAGGTTGCGTCCTCGGGGATCGGGTCCGAACTGACGGCTCTGCAAGAGTTCATGCACAAGGCTTAGCCGTCGGTGAAGTGTAGTCTTTTGTTTTTGCGGACCTCCTGTAAGGTCGGCGCAAAGAGGGAGTCTGCCGATGAAACTCTACCACAGTCTGACGTCGCCCTATGTGCGCAAAGTCATGGTTTTGCTGCATGAAACAGATCAGCTTGAAGACGTTGAGCTGGAGACGGTGGCTGGAACGCCGATTGCACCGGCTGAGTCGCTGGTCAGCAAGGCGCCTTTGACCAAAGTTCCGGCGCTGGAACGCCCGGATGGCCCGACATTGTTCGATAGCCGCGTGATCTGCGCATTTCTGGATGCCCGTTCCGGCGGAAAGCTTTATCCTGAGAATGCTGGTCGTTGGGACGTTCTGACGCTCGAGGCGCTGGCCGACGGGATTCTGGATGCGGCCCTTTTGATGACTTACGAGGATCGCCTGCGCCCAGAAGCCAAAAAGTGGGACGCCTGGATCGAGTCGCAGTGGGTCAAGATCGATCGTGCCTGCGCGGTTCTGAACCAGCGCTGGATGGCGCATTTGTCCGGCCCGTTGGACATGGGGCAGGTCGCTGTCGGCTGCGCGCTGGGCTATCTGGATCTGCGCCACGATGCGCGGGGTTGGCGCAAGGGCAATGATGCGCTTGCAACTTGGTTTGCGGAATTTGGCGAGCGACCCAGCATGGTGGCCACCCGCCCACAGGTCTAAGGCATCCGCAGCCACGCCTGCGTTACTGGCTGAACGTCGCCAGATACGCGGCGATATCTTCCGCACCTTTCTTGAGCTTGACGCTCATGTTTGGGCGGGCGGTATCGTCATCGAGGTAGTCCTTGATGAACCCGATCGGGTCTTTGGAGTAGGCCGCAATGTTTTCTTCGGTCCAGACCAAACCTTCTTCACCGGCGCGGATCATGTCATCGGTGAACATTCCAACAGGCAAGCGTTCACTGCCATAACGGTAGTCGTTCTCGGATCCGGCGACTCGCCCGATAACGCCATAAAGATTCGGCCCGGTGATTCCACCTTTGACCAGCACTTCTCCGTCCTTGATGATGGCATGGCACGAGGAGCAGCGGTTATACATCGCCTTTCCCTTTTCGGGATCACCTGCGGCAAGGGCCTGATTGGATAGGGCCAATGTAAACACAGCAGTGGCCAGGAGGGTTTTTGACATGGGGGGTCTCCTTACTGGAGTTCGCGCGTTTTGCCTGCTGTCCTGTATTCGCGCAAAAAGTGCAACGAAGTAAAAGTGCACAATTTGCAATTTAAATCATCTATTTCGGGAATATGATTTTCCTGAAAACAATCCCGTTCCTGCCGGCTTGATTGTGAGCATCCAGCGCGCAAATCAGTGGTGCTCGAAATCAAAAATACACACCTGTTGGAACGTATTGAGGGCATACGCTGGCAATCGAATCAAGCTGGCCTGATTCGAGCTCACGAACAAAGTTGAGCGCGAGATTCACCAAAAAAACAGCTCCGGTAGCCATATGAAGCGTCACATGCGGCGTATTGCGCGTTTATGAACGCTGGACGAACACTATTCTCCCCGATAGTAAGCGCGTTTAAGACGCCGCTTTCACGCGGTGCGCGAGCTTTTTGCCCGTCCGCGGGCGCCAGACAACCGGAGATAACCTCGTGTCCCACGCAGAAGACCACGAAGGCACCCGCAGAGATTTCCTGTATTACGTCGCTGGCGGCGCAGGTGTCGTTGCGACGGGTGCAGCCGTATGGCCCCTGATCAACCAAATGAACCCGTCAGCAGACGTGCAGGCGCTGTCGTCGATCCGCACGGATGTAAGCGGGGTCGAGCCGGGTACACAGCTGACCGTCAAGTGGCTGGGCAAACCCGTCTTTATCCGCCACCGCACCGGTGCCGAGATTGCCGACGCGCAGCAGCAGGACGAGGAAGCCGTTGGCAACCTGCCTGATCCGCTGGCGCGGAACTTCAACCTGAATCCGGATGCACCTGCAACTGACGCCAACCGCGTGATGCCTTCGCCCGAAGGCGAAGCGGCAGGTGCCTGGATCGTTCAGATGGGCGTATGTACGCACCTCGGTTGTGTGCCTCTGGGAGATGCTGGCGACTTTGGTGGCTGGTTCTGCCCCTGCCACGGTTCGCACTACGACCTTGCCGGTCGTATCCGTAAAGGCCCCGCGCCTGAGAACCTGCCTGTCCCGCCTGTTGAGTGGGTCGACGCAACAACCATCAAACTCGGCTAAGGGAGACCCAGTTTATGTCCGGAATTCCCCACGATCACTACGAGCCGAAGTCAAACGGCGAGAAGTGGCTGAACAGCCGTCTGCCGATCGTCGGCCTGCTGTATGACACCCTGATGATCCCAACCCCCAAGAACCTGAACTGGTGGTGGATCTGGGGCATCGTTCTGGCCTTCTGCCTGGCGCTGCAAATCGTCACCGGTATCGTTCTGGTGATGCACTATACCCCGCATGTCGATCTGGCCTTCGCCAGCATCGAGCACATCATGCGCAACGTGAATGGCGGCTATATGCTGCGTTACATTCACATGAACGGCGCGTCGCTGTTCTTTGTTGCGGTCTACATCCATATCTTCCGCGGCCTGTTTTACGGTTCGTACAAAGCCCCGCGTGAGATCACGTGGATCATCGGTATGCTGATCTATCTGATGATGATGGGCACCGCCTTCATGGGCTACGTTCTGCCCTGGGGTCAGATGTCCTTCTGGGGAGCGACTGTTATCACCGGCCTGTTTGGCGCGATCCCGTTTGTGGGCGAAGCGATCCAGACCTGGCTGCTGGGCGGACCCGCGGTGGACAATGCCACGCTGAACCGCTTCTTCTCGCTGCACTACCTGCTGCCTTTCGTTATCGCGGCGCTGGTGATCGTGCACATCTGGGCCTTCCACACCACCGGCAACAACAACCCGACAGGTGTTGAGGTTCGCCGTGGCTCGAAAGCCGAGGCCGAGAAAGACACGCTGCCGTTCTGGCCATATTTCGTGATCAAGGACCTGTTCGCGCTGGCCGTTATCCTGGTCGTGTTCTGGGCCATCGTCGGCTACATGCCGAACTATCTGGGCCACCCGGATAACTACATCGAAGCCAACCCGCTGGTGACACCGGCGCATATCGTGCCCGAATGGTACTTCCTGCCGTTCTACGCGATCCTGCGGGCCTTCACCGGTGAGGTCTGGGTTGTTCAGTTCGCCAGCTTCATCACCGGCGGCATCGTCGACGCCAAGTTCTTTGGTGTGATCGCGATGTTCGGTGCGATCCTGGCTATGGCGCTGGCGCCCTGGCTGGACACGTCGAGCGTGCGTTCGGGCAAGTACCGTCCGATGTTCAAATGGTGGTTCTACCTGCTGATCATCGACTTCTTTGCCCTGATGTGGCTGGGTGCGATGCCTGCGGAAGAGCCCTATGCGACCTTCTCGCTGATCGCGTCCGCCTACTGGTTCGCCTATTTCTTCGTGATCCTGCCGATCCTCGGTGTGATCGAGAAGCCTCTGGCACAGCCCGAGACGATCGAAGAAGACTTCAACGCGCATTATGGCAAGGCTGACGCCGACGCCACGCCGGCCGAGTAAGAAGAGGGACCGGAAACATGTTCAAGAAACTTGCAATCGGCGCCGCGTTTGCTCTGGCCCTGACCCCTGCTGCATCCATTGCGGCAGGCGGTGGTGAGCAGCATATCGAAGATTTTGCCTTCTCGTTCGAAGGCCCCTTCGGTACCTGGGATCAACATCAGCTGCAGCGCGGCCTGCAGATCTATACCGAGGTCTGTGCCGCCTGCCATGGCCTGCAATATGTACCTCTGCGCGATCTGACAGCGCTGGGCTATTCGGAAGAAGAAGTTATCGCTTATGCAGCGGAAAACTTCGAAGTGTTCGACCCTGAGCTGGACGACTTCCGCCCGGCAATCCCGACAGACCATTTCCCGGCCAATACTGGTGTTGGCGCACCGGACCTGAGCCTGATGGCCAAGGCCCGCGCGGGCTTCCACGGGCCTTACGGTCTGGGCATCAATCAACTGGTAAAAGGCATGGGCGGTGCCGAGTACATCGCCTCGCTGCTGGACGGCTACACCGGTGAAGAGAAAGAAGAGGCAGGCTCTGTCCTCTACGAAAACAAAGCCTTCCCCGGCGGGTGGATTTCGATGGCACCGCCGCTATCGGACGAACAGGTCGACTTTGCTGACGGACATTCAAACTCTGTCGAACACATGTCGGAAGACGTCTCAGCCTTCCTGATGTGGGCGGCCGAGCCGAAGATGATGGAGCGCAAGAACGCTGGCTTTGTTGGCGTGATCTTCCTGACCGTACTTTCGGTGCTGCTCTACCTGGTTAACAAGCGCCTTTGGGCACCGCATAAAGGCAAGCTTCGCAAAGAAGATTGATCTTTTTCGGGAGATAGAAATCAAAACCCCCGCGCCGTCAGGTTGCGGGGGTTTTTCTTTTTCTGGTCGTATAAAAGGGGCCAGTCCCTTCTTGGCCTTCGGCCAATTCATCCCCGAGATATTTTTGGCCAGATGAAGGGCGGATCAGGCTGTAAGCTGGGTTGCGGTCTGTCCGGTGATTGCCGTGATTACGATCTGACCTTCGGGCTGAGGCGTGTCGAAGGTTACTTCGGTGAATTGCTCGGTCCGGCCCATATGAGGGTTTTCCATCAGGATGTGATGGGTCTTGCCGAACTGTTCCGACAGGTGCCTGGATACCTGAGCGTCTCCGGCCGCGCGCAGTCGGGCGGCGCGGTCTTTGATGACGGTCCCATTTATCTGTTGTGGGATCCGCGCAGCTGGTGTGCCGTCGCGTTTGGAATACGGGAATACGTGCAGCCATGTCAGGTCACAATCATTGACCAGCTTGAGCGAGTTTTCGAAATGCGCCTCAGATTCGGTTGGGAACCCTGCGATGATATCGGCACCAAAAGTCATGTCGGGGCGCAGTTTGCGGGCGTCCTCGGTGAAGCGGATCGCATCATCGCGCAGGTGGCGGCGTTTCATACGCTTAAGGATCAGGTCATCCCCGTGTTGCAGCGACAGATGCAGGTGCGGCATCAGGCGCGGCTCGGTCGCTATGGCCTGCATCAAGTTCTCGTCGACCTCGATCGAGTCGATCGAACTGATCCGCAGGCGTGGCAAATCTGGCACCAGCTTGAGAATACGCATCACCAGATCGCCCAGTTTGGGTTGAGCGGGCAGGTCGGCCCCCCAAGAGGTCAGGTCAACGCCGGTCAAAACCACCTCGTTATAGCCCTTGTCCACCAGCCGTTTGATTTGATCGACAACAACGCCCGCAGGGACGCTGCGCGAGTTGCCCCGGCCGTAGGGAATGATGCAAAAGGTACAGCGGTGGTCACAGCCGTTTTGGACCTGCACATAGGCACGTGAGCGTGTGCCAAAGCCGTCGATCAGGTGGCCGGCCGTTTCGGTGACTGACATGATATCGTCGACCTGAACCGCCTCGGTCTCGCCAATGAAATCGGCGGCCATGCCTTTCCAGGTGTCGGGCTGCATCTTCTCGGTATTGCCGATGACCGCATCCACCTCGTCCATTTGGGCAAAGGTCTCGGGTTCCGTTTGGGCGGCGCAGCCCGTGACGATCAGACGGGCGTGGGGGTTTTCGCGCCGCAGCTTGCGAATCTCTTGCCGGGCTTTGCGAACAGCCTCGGCTGTGACCGCGCATGTGTTGACCACCACAGCGTCCGTCAGACCCGCCTGCTGCGACAGTTCTTTCATCGCCTCGGTCTCATAGGCGTTCAGGCGGCAGCCCAGAGTGGTAAACTTGGGCGGGTTCATCCCAACGACCTCAAGAATTCCGGTGTCAGCGTGCCCGAAAAGACATGGGCTGTTGGCCCGGTCATCCAGACTCCGTCCTCGCGCCAGTCGATCCAGAGAGTACCGCCGTCCAGGTCGATCTGAACTTTACGACCGGTTAGCCCGCGCCGTGCCGCGGCGACGGCTGTTGCACAAGACGAAGAGCCGGAGGCTAGGGTGATGCCTACTCCGCGCTCCCACACCCGCATTCGGATGCGGTCCGGCCCTGTAATCTGCGCCACCTGCACATTGGTCCTTTCAGGATAGAGGGGATGGTATTCATAGCGCGCGCCGAACTCCGCCAGCGGAATCGCCTCGGCGTTTTCGACGAAGAATGTGCAATGGGGGTTGCCCATGCCGGTTGCCGTTGGCGCCCCTTCTATCGGCAGTTCCAACGTATCCATCTGTTCGGCCAATGGGATTTCGTCCCATTTCAGCTGGGGTGATCCCATGTTGACCGATGTCAGCCCTTCGCCCTCATCTTTCGCGTAGAGCGTTCCACGTTCGGTGGTCAAAGTTAGCTCCCCGCTTCCAGCCTCATCCATCAGAAACCGCGCGATGCAGCGTGTGGCATTGCCACAGGCGGCCGAGGTCGATCCATCGGAATTGTAGAAGACCAGATGCGCGTCCGCTTTGCCATTTTCGATTACGGCCAGTTGGTCGAAACCCACGCCAAAGTGTCGATGCCCGATTCCCTTTGCGAGAACCGGGGTGATCTGGAAATCGCGGCCGCGCGCGTCCACGATGACAAAGTCATTTCCCAACCCATGCATCTTCATGAAGGGCAAACCGGTATCGAGTCTCTGTTGCATAGCGGCGATATAACCCCGGTCAGAACATGAATCCACCCTGTTGCGCAGAATCCTGAAAAAAGGGGTTGACCCCCCTGCGACACCTGCCTAATTAGGCCGCCTATCGGGTCGCCGGAAACACAAGTTGTGATGGTGAAACGAGGCGTAAAATAAGGGCTTGAACCTGATCAGGGAATTGCCTTAAAGAGCGCCACGGATCTAAAAGATCCAGCAAAAGAGTGGGCCGTTAGCTCAGTTGGTAGAGCAACTGACTTTTAATCAGTGGGTCGCAGGTTCGAATCCTGCACGGCTCACCACTTTTTTCAATTAAAGTAAACACTTAACCACTTCAGCACGCTCCTGAGAAGTATAGTAGGTACATACTATTCCGAAAAACGTGCTGAGTGATTTTGTTGGGTCAGTCAGAGTTTAGGTATTCCCGTGCTTTTGCCGCAACTGGCCGGTTGGCAAACTTTGCGTATTTCTGAGTTTGCTGGACTGTTGCGTGACCTAGAAGATGCGAAACCTCTTCCAATCTCATACCCTTGTTCAACATGCGGGTGGCATATGTGTCGCGGCAGGAATGGATTGTTGCCTTGCCTTTGTCTATTCCCTCTCGCTGCCGCTCCAACATGATCTCCCGTTCGAATTGAGAGATGGACCCAAGGACATTCAGCATAAGCTTCCCTGTAGCTGAGGAAGTATCAAGGGACATGTCGAGTACTCTCAGTGCGATGCCTCTCTTGGTTAGCTCATCCACGATCTCTCCCAGATGTCTGACTGAACGAGCAAGGCGGTCAAGCTTGGTGACTATGAGGACATCTCCTTCTCTGCAGAAGCTGAGAGCTTCACTGAGCGTCTCTCTACGTGCAACAGAGGAGACTTGTTCGGAGTAAATTTTCTCGCATCCAACTTCTGAGAGTTTCTTCTGTTGGGCTTCCAGTCCTGCTTGTTGTTCCAGTGTAGATGTTCTTGCGTATCCAATGATCATGGTGGTGATCTCCTTTAGGTTCCTAGACGTTGAGGCAATTGCTTGCCAAAAGCCGGGATCGACTTCATTGCCACCATTTCCGCCACCCTCGGCAGATGGACACAAAACCTTGGCCTATTGGCAGAGTTTTCAGCTGGAATCTAAGGGGTGGGGGGTTTTGGAAACCGACTTCAAAAAGGAGGGGGATTATTGTTCTTATTATTGCGGCTGAAAAAATCGCTTGGTTGTCCCGTTAAGAGACTTCTGCATACTCTAAGCTAGGCTCAGGACTCATAGCCAATAGATGACCAGTGCGGCGAGTGCGATGGCTGACAGGAAGACTTTCGGGCATCTATCGTAGCGGGTTGCCACACGTCGCCAGTCCTT